>DASUJK010000303.1:0-29377 GCA_036279295.1 Pseudonocardiaceae bacterium
AGCGCGACGGTCTCGCCGGGCTGGACGTCCAGGTCGATGCCGCGCAGCACCTCGGTGCCCGGCCCACCCGAGTAGCTGAACCGGACGTCGATCAGTCGCAGGTGGCCGGTGCCGTCGGCGGGCAGCGACCTGGGCGTGACCGGGTCCAGGATCGTGACCGGGGAGTCCATGACCTCCCAGTACCGCTCGCACGCCGACGCAGCCTGGTTGGTCTCGGACAGCAGCCAGCCGATCGAGTCGGTCGGCCAGCGCAGGTAGGTGGCCACGGTGACGGCCGCGACCAGCGTGCCCAGCGTCATCGTGCCGTGCGCGATGGCCAGGCCGCCGACCAGCAGCTGGACGGCGATGCCGATCTCCGGCAGCGCGATGATCACCGCCCACAGGATGGCCAGGATGTGGATCTTGCGCAGCTGTGTGCCACGCAGCGTCCGGCCCTGCACGGTGAACTTGCGCAGCATCTCCGGACCCCGGCCGAACGCCTTCAGCACCCGGATGCCCAGCACCGACTCCTCGACGGTGGTGGCCAGGTCACCCTCCTGGTCCTGGGCCAGCCGGGAGACCACCCGGTACTTCGACTCGAACAGTGTGGACACCATGATCAGCGGCAGGCTCGCGCACGTCACGATCAGGCCGAGCAGCGGCGCCAGGAAGAACAACACCACCAGGCCGAGCACCAGGGTCAGCGAGTTGACCACCAGGAAGATCACCGCGAACGCGAAGAACCGGCGCAGTGTGGACAGGTCGGTCACCGCGCGGGACAGCAACTGGCCGGACTGCCACTGGTCGTGGAACGCGATGGGCAGCCGCTGCAGATGCTGGTACAGGTCGCCGCGCATCTTCGCTTCGATCTTCGTGGTCGGGCGGGCCACCATCCGGCGGCGCACGAAGAACGCGACCGCCTCCAGCACGCCCAGCGCCACCACGACGCCGACCAGCAGCGGCAGTTCGGACAACCTGCCGGTGGCCACCGGGCCGTCCAGGATTCGTTGGATGACCAGTGGGATCACCAGGCCGCACACCATCGCGAGCATCGTGGTCGCCGTGGCACCCAGCAGCGGCCACCGCACCGGCCGCACGTAGGGGGCCAGCCGGAACAGCACCCGCAGCGTCGATGCCGAGCCGGGCGTCGACGTGGTGGGCGTGATCGTCGTGGTGGTGGGAATCACAGCTGTCTTCTCGTTCTGGTCGGTCTCGGAGTCGGGTTTCAGATCGGGTACAGCACTCACTACTTCTCCCCAGGGGCGCGGTGTCGGGGTTGCCGGCATGCCGAACTGGCCCTAGGCCTGGGTCGGACCTGGGCTTACTCGTCGGGTGACAGCGGCGAAGGCCGTGCACTGTGACAGTAGGTGACGTGCCCGAACGGGGCACCTGGTTTTCGCTACGGGCCGAGCATGCGACCTCCACTTCGGTGGAGGTCAAGCCCACGGGTGTCGGCTCGGGCATCATGTGCGCATGACGCGTTCTGAGCCTGTCCGGTTCATGCGCACCGAGGCCACGATGGCCTACGCGGCGGGCCGCCTGCTGGCCGTCACCGACGTCGGGCTGTACGTGCTGGCGCCGGACGGCTGGTCGCACCTCTCGGCGCCCACCCCGCGGCACGCCGACCGGCTGAGCAGGGCAGACGCCGAGGACTGGTGTGAACGGCAGGGCTGGGACCTGGAACTGCTGGACGCGGTCCCGAGCTGATTCAGCCGCGCTGGGTGCGGACCCCGAGCAGCACGTCCTCCCAGGACGGCACGATCGGGTGGTTCTTCTTGCCGCGCTTGGTGTTCGGCTCGGTCTTGCGCGGCGGCACCGGTGGCCCGCCAGCCGGCTTGTCGGGGTCCTTCGGCTTCGGCCCCGGCTTGGGTTTGGGCTGTTCGGCGACGGGTTCCGGCTCGGGCTCCGGCTCCTTGACCATGGCGACCTCGGGCGCCGCCTCGGGCTCGGGTGCCGCCTCGGCCTGCCGCGCGGCGGCCGCCCGCTCCCGCGCTTCCCGTTCCTCGCGTTCCCGCGCCTCTCGTTGCTGTGCGGCCAGCTCGCGTTCCCGGATGGCGGCCTCGCGCTCGCGGACGGCCGCCTCCCGGGCAGCCGCCTCACGCTCCTGCGCGGCCAGTTCCCGTTCGCGGGCAGCCTCGCGCTCGGCCGCTTCCCGTTCGGCGACTTCGCGGGCCGCTGCCTCCTGAGCTGCCGCTTCGCGGGCTGCCGTCTCCCGGGCCGCCGTCTCCCGAGCCGCTGCTTCGCGGGCCGCTGCCTCGCGCTGTGCTGCCGCTTCCCGCTCAGCAGCCTCCCGAGCCGCAGCCTCGCGTTCGGCTGCCCTGCGCTCAGCTGCCTTGCGTTCAGCGGCTTCCCGGTCGGCCAGTTCGCGTTCGGCGGCTTCGCGTTCAGCGGCTTCGCGGGCCGCTGTCTCCCGGGCCGCTGTCTCCCGCGATTCGCGGTCCCAGTCGCGCACGACCTCCCGCACCGGCTCGCGCACGGGCGGCTCGTCGTCGTACTCGTCGTAGCCCACGTCCCGGACGGCCTGCGACCCGCCGGCCTCCAGCGCCTGCCGAGCCAGTTCGGTGACCGGCCGTACCGTGCGCAACGGCCGGTTCGCCGCGTTCGGGTCCATCAGGTCGTGCGCGTGCTCGTCCAGCGGGGTCACGGTGCCGCCGTGCGCGCCGGGGTGGAACGCCCAGTGCGCACGGTTGTCGGACCGGCCGGTGTACCAGCGCAGCTGGACGACCCACCGGCCGTCCTCGCCGCGCCAGGAGTCCCACGTCGCCGTCGAGTAGTCCTGGCCACGCAGACCGAAGGCGTGTGCCGCGACCTCGGCGAGGGTCTGCACGTCGGGGCCGTCTTCCCGGACCGGGTGCGCGCGCTGTGCCAGCTCCGCCGTGCGGGACCGCTCCAGCAGCACCGGGTAGGCGAATCTCTCCACCCGGTGCGCCGGCACGCCCGCCGCGGCGGCGACCTGCTCGACCGACTCGCCCGCACGAATGCGGGCCTGGATTTCACGGGGACGCATCAGGCTCTCCAGCTCGATCTCGATCTGGCCGAGTCGGGTGACGTCCCCACGAGCGGCCGCACGGAGCCGTTCGTCGGCAGGGACGACGAAGCGCTCGCTGCGCGCGGCGTCCTCGCAAATGACGGACTTGCCGTCTTCGCTGAGGCCGACCACTCGCAGCGCGCGCATCACGTCCTCCAGATGACTTCACCTCGCCGGGTATGACGTTAGGTCGGCGTGCCTCCTTGACGCCGAAGGCGCGCCGTGCCCGACGAGATCAAGGTGTGATCTTGCCTGATGCGACGGTGTCCCGCATCCGACATCCGAGCGTTGGTGTCGAAATACCTGTCGATCCGGCCATTCAGCTCAGCCGCTCGACCACCCAGTCGACGCATTCGGTCAGCGCGGTTACGTCGTCCGGCTCGATCGCCGGGAACATCGCGACCCGGAGTTGGTTGCGGCCCAACTTCCGATAGGGCTCGACATCGACAATTCCGTTGGCGCGCAATACCTTCGCCACCACGGCCGCGTCCACGTCGTCGGCGAAGTCGATGGTGCCGACAACCTGCGAGCGGTGTTCGGGGATGGCAACGTAAGGCGTGGTGAACGACGTCTTCTCGGCCCAGTTGTACAGCCGCGACGACGAGTCCAGCGTGCGCTTGACCGCCCAGTCCAGCCCACCGTTGGCCAGGATCCAGTCGATCTGCTCCGCCATCAGGAACAGCGTGGCCACGGACGGCGTGTTGTACGTCTGGTCCTTGGTCGAGTTGTCCAGCGCCACCGGCAGCGACAGGAATTCCGGCACCCAGCGCTCCGATGCGCCGATCTCGTTGACCCGCTCCAGCGCGGCCGGGCTCATCAGCGCGAACCACACACCACCGTCGGACGCGAAGCACTTCTGCGGCGCGAAGTAGTAGACGTCGAAGTCCTCCGGGTTCACCGGCAGCCCGGCCGCACCCGACGTGGCGTCGATCAGCACCAGCGAGCCGTCCGAACCGGCCGGCCTGGTCACCGGCACCATCACGCCGGTCGAGGTCTCGTTGTGCGCCCACGCGATGACGTCCACGCCGTCGGCGGCGGCCGGAGCGGGCGCGTCGCCCGGCTCGGCCGAGATGACCACGGAGTCACCGAGGAACGGCGCACCCTGCGTGACCTTGGCGAACTTGTTGCTGAACTCGCCGTAGGACAGGTGCAGCGCGCGGTGCCGGACCAGGCCGAACGCTGCCGCGTCCCAGAACGCGGTGGTGCCACCGTTGCCCAGCACGACCTCGTAGCCCGCCGGCAGGCCGAACAGCTCGCGCAGCCCGGACCGCACCCGGCCGACCAGCGACTTCACCGGCTTCTGCCGGTGCGACGTGCCCAGCAGCTCAGCTCCTGCGGTGGCCAGCGCCTCGACCTGCGCCGGTCGTACCTTGGACGGTCCACAGCCGAATCGGCCGTCGGACGGCTTGAGGTCACTGGGTAGTTCGAGGGTGGTCGGATCCGCGGCGTTGGTCATGTTCGGCGCCCTTCGAAACGCGGGTGGGTGAGGACATGTAGTCCGGCGCCGTTGCCGGATTCGCGCCGTGGAGCAGGGCGACCCCGCTCGCACGCGCGCACAACCCAGCTTGGCCTATGTCGCCCGGCCGTGTGCCGCCGACCCCCGATCCGGGAGTGTGATTCACCCGGTACCCGACCCGGATTCGCTCAGCGCTGACGCAGCTCCGACCAGCCGTCGACCTCGTTCGGGGTGCGCGGACCAGGGCCGATGTAGCGGGCCGACGGCCGCACCAGCCGACCGGTGCGCTTCTGCTCCAGGATGTGCGCCGACCAGCCCGCGGTCCTGGCACACGTGAACATCGACGGCATCATGGCCGGCGGCACCTTGGCGAAGTCCAGGATGACGGCCGCCCAGAATTCCACGTTCGTCTCGATCGGGCGGTCCGGCCTGCGCTCGCGCAGTTCGGTCAGCGCGGCCTGCTCCAGCGCGGCAGCCGCCTCGTAGCGCTCGGCACCGAGTTCCTTGCACGTCCGCCGCAGCACCCGGGCACGCGGGTCCTCGGCCCGGTACACCCGGTGGCCGAAGCCCATCAGCCGGTCGTGCCGGTCCAGGATCGACGACACCACCTTGTGCGCGTCACCGATCTGCTCGACCTGCTCGATCATCGGCAGCACGCGGGCCGGGGCGCCGCCGTGCAGCGGACCGGACATCGCGCCGATCGCGCCGGACATGGACGCTGCCACGTCGGCACCGGTGGACGCGATCACGCGGGCGGTGAAGGTAGAGGCGTTCAGCCCGTGCTCGGCGGCGGACACCCAGTAGGCGTCGACGGCACGCACGTGCTCGGGGTCGGGCTCACCACGCCAGCGGACCATGAACCGCTCGGTGATCGTCTCGCACTGGTCGATCCGGGCCTGCGGCACGGCGGGCCGCCCGACGCCACGCGCGGACTGGGCCACGTAGGACAGTGCCATCACGGCGGCCCTGGCCAGTTGGTCGCGGGCCTGCTCGTCGGTGATGTCCAGCAGTGGCTGGTAACCCCAGATCGGCGCCAGCATGGCCAGCGCGGACTGCACGTCGACGCGCACGTCGCCGGTGTGCACCGGCAGCGGGAACGGTTCGGCGGGCGGCAGGCCGTGGCCGAAGCGGCCGTCGACCAGCAGGCCGAACACGTCGCCGAAGGTGACCTTGCCGACGAGGTCCTCGATGTTCACGCCCCGGTAGCGCAGTGCACCGCCCGCCCGGTCCGGCTCGGCGATCTCGGTCTCGAATGCGATGACGCCTTCCAGTCCCGGTACGAAACCAGGATCGTGGGCTGCCGCGTTCTGCTCTGTCTGCACCACGGTGTGCACGCCCCTTCGCGAGGATTTCCCGACGGTGAGGCACGGCACCGGGCTCGGCAGGGGATGGGACCGCCCGGAGGTAGCCATGCTCGTGAAGGAACCTTGCACCCGAAGGAGTGGCTCCGCAATGTATTCGGTCGGTGTCTTCTGTCACGAATCAGCGCACGATTCAGTGAACTAGAATCAACAGGTTGACCCAGCCGGTTAGCTTCTCCCAAGTGCGGGACGTTAACCGGCACAAACGTCCTGTTCACCTGACGTCCATTGGTCAACCGAACCACTCACGGGTGTCACGCAACGTTGCGGGATCGATCAACGGACACGATCAAGTAGCTGTTCGTGGTGGTTGGGATCACCGCTCAGGCGGTTCCGGTACTCGCCGTGACCCCGTACTGTCCTCCGACACGGCAACGATTGCCGTAACTCCCCTTGCACGGTGTCCGCACAACGGATCAGGCCGGAAGGTGGTTCGGGATGTCCGAGACCGAAATCGCGCTGGAACTGCCCGCGATGCGGGTGTCCTACGAACAGGGCGCGCTGGACGCCGGCCAACTGGCCGACACCTGGTACGAGCAGTTGGAGCGGTGGATGGACGAAGCCCGCCGCGCGGGTCTCGCCGAACCGAACGCGATGGTGTTGGCGACCGCCGACCCGAGTGGCCACCCGTCGTCAAGGACCGTGCTGTGCAAAGGAATCAGCCAGCGAGGAGTTGTTTTCTTCACCAACTACACGTCGGCCAAGAGCCACGATCTGCTCGCTACCCGATTCGCTTCGGCCACCTTCCCGTGGTTCGCGATGCAGCGACAGGCACATGTGCGCGGGATCGTGGAGAAGGTGAGCCAGGCGGAGACGGCCGCTTACTGGGCGGGCCGGCCGCGCGGTTCTCAACTGAGTGCGTGGGCATCACCGCAGTCGCGGTCGGTGCACAGCAGGACAACGCTGGAAAGCGCGTTGGCGAACGTGGAGCGACAGTTCGGTGACTCGGACAGGATTCCGGTGCCGCCGCACTGGGGTGGCTGGCGAATTCGCCCACAGACAGTGGAGTTCTGGCAGGGCAGGCAGGACCGGATGCACGATCGGCTGGTCTTCGAACAGCGTGCCGACGAGTGGCGAGTACAGCGGCTGGCTCCGTAGCACCGCTGGAGGGTCAGCTCACTCGTTAGTTCGCCTAAACTACTAGCTTGTGCCTCCGAAACCCGCGACCGCGACGGCTGCCACTCCTCGTCGTCGTGGTTTCGGCGCCATGGTGCTGGACACGCGGCCGCTCAAGGTGGTCGCGTTCCGGAGGCTGTGGGCGTCCACCGGGGTCACGGCGATCGGCAGCCAGCTGACGGCTGTCGCGGTACCCAAGCAGGTTTTCGACATCACCAACTCGTCCGGCTACGTCGGCCTGGCCGGAGCCGTGGCGCTGGTGCCGCTGCTGGTGTTCGGCCTGTGGGGCGGGGCGATCGCGGACACTGTGGACCGGCGCAAGCTGTTGCTGGTCAGCAACGCCGGTATCGCGTTGACGTCGGTCCTGCTGTGGATCCAGGCCGCAGCCGGGTTCGACTCGGTGTGGATCGTGCTCGCGTTGCTCGGCGTGCAACAGGGGTTGTTCGCGGTCAACCAGCCGGCGCGCAGCGCGTCGGTGGCCAGGTTGGTGCCGCTGTCCCTGATGCCGGCCGCGAACGCCGTGTTCGCGGCGGTGTTCAACTTCGGTGCGGTACTCGGCCCGCTGCTGGCCGGTGCGTTCATCCCGGTACTCGGCCTGCCGACGCTGTACTTGATCGACGCGGTCGGCCTGATCATCGCGATGTGGTCGGTGTGGAAGCTGCCGCCGCTGCCCCCGCTGGCCGGTCCGACCAGGCGGGCCGGCATCGCCGACGTGGTCGACGGCTTCCGGTATCTCGGTACCCGGCCGGTACTGCTGGCGTCGTTCCTGCTGGACATCATCGCCATGGTCGTCGGCATGCCGAGGGCGCTGTTCCCGGAGATGGCGGAGCGCACGTTCGGCGACCCGCCGGGCGGTGGCGTGGCACTGGGTTGGCTGTTCGCCGCGATCCCGATCGGCGCGCTGATCTTCGGGCTGCTGTCCGGGTGGCTGTCGCGGATCAGCAGGCACGGTGTGGCGGTGGTGGTCGCGGTCTGCGGCTGGGGCGTCGCGGTGGCCGGCTTCGGCCTGTCGCACTCGCTGCTGTGGGCCGCCATCTTCCTCGGCCTGGCCGGCGCGGCCGACATGGTCAGCATGGTGTTCCGTGGCTCGATCCTCCAGTCAGCGGCCACCGACGAGATGCGAGGCCGCATGCAGGGCGTGTTCACGGTGGTCGTGGCAGGCGGCCCCCGGCTGGCCGACACGCTGCACGGCATCCTGGGCGCCGCGATCGGCACGACGGCCACGGTCACCGGCGGCGGCATCCTGGTGATCGTGCTGGCCCTGGTGGCAGCGGCCCTGCTGCCCGCCTTCCGCCGCTACCGAGCCCCGGTCCTGGAGGACACCCCAGCCTGATTAGTCGACAACCGGTTGCCACTCGATCGTGTCGGGTCGGCGGCTGGTGCGGGCGAACTCGGTTGCCGCTGCGATCACCTCGGCCAGCGGCAGTTCGGAACGCGGCGGCATCTCGTTGTCGTGCATGTCGACCGTGTAGTAGCTGACCCAGTCGGTGTTCACACCGTGCGCCGGAACGAACCGCTGGTCGGCGATCCACTCCAACGCGCCCACCGCACCTCGAACGCCGACGACAAGGCACGGCGCGTCGTCGCCCGCCCGGCCGAACAGGAACCAGACCCGGCCGCTCGCCGACAACCGGGCGCTATTCGCGTCGGTGAGCAGCCTGTCGATGTCCTCAGGCCGGCCGAGCGCACTGATGTCGATCTCGACCTGATCGGCCAGCGAATCGAATCCGGCGGCCGTCATGCTCGCCCCTCGTAGGTGTGGGAGAACGGCAGCCCGTCCCGCGTCGTTCCGTACACGGTCAACGTGTAGCCCTGCGGAAGGTACCTCGCGAGAACCTGATGGCAACCGCTACGCATCGGGCGTTGACTGCCGCACGGGGCGTGGTTGATCACCACTTGGCCGTCACGTTCGCCGAGCTGGATCATCAACTGAGCGACCTTCATCTCGACGTGATTCTCCAGCCGGAGCGTGGTACGAATGCCCAGTTCGGCCGGCCGCCGACGGATGTCGGGCGTCCAGGTGCCGTCGCGGCCGGAGGCCATCGTGTGCAGATCGCGGCCACCGACCAGGACACGGCCCACGGTTCGCTCGTTTCGGATCGCCTTCCCGAACACGGCGAGGCAGGTCCTGCACCGCCCAGTCGGCAGCGACCGGATACCTCGATTGATCCCGGTGGCGCACGCTGGTCAGGTCAGGTTCTGATGGCGAACCGCCCAGGCGGGTGATGATCTCACCGATGGCCGTCTCGGCGCGGGCGGCGAGGTGGTCGGCTTCACTGAGTTGGCGTTGGACTTGGCCGTCGGGTCGGGCTTGTTCGGTGGCTTCGGGTCGGGTGGAGCCGGCGATGGTGGTCCGGTAGGTGGTGGCCGCATTGTCCCAACCGGTGCCGGCCAGCAGGCGTCGTGCCGTGCTGATCTGGGTCAGCACGGCTTTCAGTCCTGCGATGACGTCCGCCACCGAAGCCATGACAAGGACGCTAGTGACCTGGTCAGACGGTGCTAGCCGGTTCTTGTCGAGGTGGCAATCTGCCTCGAAATGCCACCTGACTGGGTGGCCAGGATCGAGATCGGCAGGTTCATGGATCGAGCCCAACCCTGGAAGACACCCCAGCCTGATCAGCCCGACGCGACCCAGGCTGCCTCCTCCGGCTGCCAGGTCACGCAGCGAGGCTTCTGACTGGTCACCAGGAACTCGCGCACTGCGGCGTAGACGTCCTCGACCGAGATCTCGCAGTGAGCAGGGAACGGCTGTGGGTAGAGGCCGCCCAGCCGGTAGTCAATCGGCTCAGCATTGCTGCCTTGCGCCGACACCTCCATGTCGTCCACGGCACCTGGGCCGTACCAAGCCAACACTCCCAGGTTGCCTGCGACACCGACTACCAGCGATGCCTCGTCGGTCATCAATGACCAGCAATAGTGTTCTTCCGCTGCCTTGGAGTTCTGCACCCGCATCATCGCGACCAGGTCGACGTCGGCGGTCACCTCCTCCTTGAGGACAGTTGTCCGATAGTGCAGGTCGATGGTCATCGAGGTGCTCTTCCCTGATAGGTGTGCTGGAACGGTTCTCCGTTGGCGTCGGTACCCAGGACAGTCAATGACTCACCCCTCGGGATGAAGTCTGACAACACCTGATGGCAGCCACCAGGGTCGCCGGGTTCGTAGCCACACGGAGCATGGTTGATGCGGACCTCGCCACCTCTGCCACCGACGCTGAGCAGAACCGCCACAGCCTTCATCTCGACGTGATGAGACAGCCGCAGCCATCTGCGCAGGCCGAGGCCCCTTAGCCGCTGTCGAACCTGCTCCGCCCATGGGTCGCCACGTGTTGCACCGAGTTTGCCGAACTCGCGTCCGTCGATGGTCACGTAGCCCATCATCTCCGCATTGCGGGCGCCTCTGCGCACCCTCGGCGGCATCGATCGGGCTGTGTCTGCGCCGAATTCCTCCGGGTACCGGTCGCCGTGTTGGTTGGTCACCGACGGGCGGGCCTGCTGCTCCACAGCCTGGGTCGGGCGGCCGCCCAGGCGGGTGATGATCTCGCCGATGGCCGTCGCGGCGCGGGCGGCGAGGTGGTCGGCTTCACTGAGTTGGCGTTGGACTTGGCCGTCGAGTCGGGCTTGTTCGGTGGCTTCGGGTCGGGTGGAGCCGGCCATGGTGGTCCGGTAGGTGGTGGCCGCATTGTCCCAACCGGTGCCGGCCAGCAGGCGTCGTGCCGTGCTGATCTGGGTCAGCACGGCTTTCAGTCCTGCGATGCCATCCGCCACCGAAGCCATGGTCGCGACGCTAGTGACCTGGTCGGACTGCTCCGGCCTCGCGATTGCCGGGGTGGCAATCTCTTCCTGAATGTCACCTGGGAGGGCGACACGCGCAGGTTCGTTGGTTGGCGGATAGGGTGAATGCGGGAGCAATCTGCCTGAGGGGGCATCGTGCGTACTGTTGCTCGGATCGGTCGTGGCTTGGGAGTTGCCGGCGTGGCAATCGCGCTGGTCACGGGGGTGTCAGCGTGCGCGAGGACGGTCACCGGGTCGGCGGAGGCCGGTGCCTCGCTCAAGGTGCCGCCGCCTACCGCCAGTAGTCAGCCCACGTCGGAACCACCCGATAGTGGCAGCAACGGCGACGCCGAGCAGCAGGCTCAGACGACCTGCTCCCAGTTGCCCAAGGACGCCGTCACCTCGTCCTTCGGCGTGACCGGCGTGCACGTCACCGCCGACAGCGGCACCACGCTCGACGGCGGCATCCTGCAGATCAAGTGCGTGATCGACGCCGACCAGAACTTCCGCGCGAACGTGGTCGTCCAGATCTACCCGGACTCCGTGCTGTCCGACGCCAACCAGTACCTGAGCATCATGCAGCAGAAGTTCCCCGGGGTGTCGACCATGGACGTGCCCGGTGCCGACGTCTCCGGCTCCTTCCAGGAGACCGTGGACAGCGTCCTGGTCGACGAGGCCTTCGTCGCCACGAAGGACTCCGACAACAAGACCGTCGACGTGCTGCTCGCCGGCATCGCGGACGGCGACGGCGTCAAGCCGAAGTTGACCAAGTTCATCACAGCTCTGGCGAACGACTGACCCCCAACGGCACATCGTCGACGAACTCGTCGTCCAGTGGTTCGCTGAAGTCGAACCGGATCAGTTTCAGGCCCGGCTCGCCCGCTGTCATGCGATTGGCCAGGCGATTGGCCGCATCAGCATCAGTGTGCACACCGAATTCGCTTTTACCCGTCTCCGGCTCCCGCCGAAACGTCACCGCCTCCTCGCCCGTGTCGATGCCGAACGCGTAGATCTGGCGCGTGTTCTCGGCGTTGACCAGCACGAACATCTGCGGATCGATCATCCTCGCAGCTCCTTTTCGGTGGTTGACAAAACCGAGTTTGCCGATTGGGAAACCAGCGCTGGGGGTCCGGGAAGTGTGGGATCCCAGCCCTGGGAACCCATTTCCTATGACCAGCATCGGTCACGGAAAGGAGTCGCATGGGCACGGACAGCAGTCCCACGCTGCACCGACGTCGGCTGGCCCGACGGCTGCGGCAGATGCGCGAGAAGGCCAACATGACGATCGCGGAGGCGGCGCCGAAGCTGGACAAGACCAAGAGCGCGCTGGGCCGGATCGAGACCGGCGAGACCGGCGCCGACATCCACCTGGTCCGCACGATGATGGATGTCTACGACCAGTACGACAAACACCTGCCGGACCTCGTCCGCGCCGCCATGCAGCCGGCCTGGTGGACCCCTTACGGCATACGGGATCGCGGTTTCCTTGGTCTGGAGACCGACGCCGACGAGGAGTGGGATTCGTCGTTGTCCTACGTGCCTGGCCTGCTCCAAACCGAAGAATATATGCGCGCGGTGTTCAGCAACGGTCGGCTCAAACGGAGCCCGAAGCAGCTGGAGGGCCAGGTCGGCGCTCGCCTGTTCCGGCAAGGTCGCCTCACCGCCAAGGAATCGCCGCTCACGTTCGCCGCGATCATCGATGAGAGCGCGCTTCGCAAGCCGACCGGCGGCCGCGAAGTCATGCGCGACCAGCTCAAGCACCTGATCGAGGCCACCGAGTTGGCCACCGTGACCATCCAGGTGCTGCCGGACGAACTCGGCAGCCATCCCGGTCTGGATGGTGCCTTCACCGTGCTGGAATTCGAGGACCCGGAGGACCCGAGCCTGCTGTATGTCGAGTACCCGACCGGCGCCATTCACGTGGAGAAAACTGAGGAGGTGACGGACGCTAAGCTGTTGTTCAGCAAGCTGCGCTCGCTGGCATTGTCACCGGCCGAGACGGTCGAGTTCATCCGGCGAGTTGGGCAACGGCGGTACTCGTTGTGAGAGAGGCGGTTCCCATGTCCACTGTGGACCTATCGGGTGTGGCGTGGCGCAAGAGCAGCCGCAGCGGCAACGGTGACAACGGCAACTGCGTTGAAGTCGGGTTCACAGAGACGGCCGTCGCTGTGCGTGATTCCAAGAGCCCCGCCACCGGTGCGCTGGTGCTGCCGGCCGCCGGTTGGGCCGGCTTCCTGAGCGGACTAACCACGCGCTGACCCTCTACGCTGCTCCGCATGTCTAGACCGACCGAGGAGCCGACCGGCGAACAGTTCGAGATCACCTCCGACAAGGCGCGGGCGGTGATCACGGAGGTCGGTGCCGGCCTGCGTGCCTTCGAGTGGCACGGCGTGCCCTACCTGGAAACATGGGACCATCAGCCGGCTCTCGGCTCCGGTGCCGTGCTGATCCCATGGCCCAACCGCGTGGCTGGCGCGCGGTGGGACTTCGACGGCAAGTCGCAGCACCTGGACATGACCGAGCCGGACAAGGGCAACGCGATCCACGGCCTGACCCGGCACCAGTCGTGGCGCACCGTGCTCCGCGAGACCAGCCGGATCACGCTGGCCACCGACATCGAGGTGCAGCCGGGCTGGCCCGTGTCGCTGCACACCAGCATCACCTACTCGCTGGACGACAACGGCCTGACCATCACGCACACCGTCCGCAACACGGGTGACGAGCCCGTCCCGTTCGGCGTCGGCTGCCACCCGTATCCCCGGGCCGGCCGGTCGCCACGGCAGGAGTGCGAACTCCAGCTGGCCGCGCACACCGTGCTCCCGCTCGACCTGACCACGATGATCCCGAGCGGCCCGGCCACCGACGTGACCGGCACGGTCGCCGACTTCCGCACCCCCAGGGCGCTCAACGGCATCCAGTTGGACACCCCGTTCGGCGACTGCCGACCCGACGACGACGGCCTCATCCACCACCGGCTGACCGGTCCGGACGGCGGCGTCGAGCTGTGGGCGGACCCGGACTTCCGCTGGGTGCAGGTGTTCACGCCGGACAACTTCCCTGGCACGGGCTCTGCCATCGCGATCGAGCCGATGACGTGCCCGCCGGACGCGCTGAACTCCGGCGTCGGCCTGATCACGCTCGCGCCGGGCGAGGAGTGGACCGGCCATTGGGGACTGAACCCACTGGGCGCGTAACCAGATTTCAGTTAGCCTGGCTAACCATGGATGTGGCGATCACAGGCGGTTACGTGGTGCCCGTCGACGGTGAACCGGTCGACGGCGGAACGGTGTTGATCAGGGACGGGAAGATCGCGGCGGTCGGGGCCGCCGCGGATGTCGAACTGCCGGACGGTGTCAACGAGGTGGACGCGTCCGGGTGCTGGGTGTTGCCGGGCTTCATCGAGTCGCACGCGCACGTCGGTGTGCACGAGGACGGCGAGGCGTGGGCCGGTAACGACACCAACGAGATGACCGATCCGGTCGGCGCCCGGTTCCGGGCGATGGACGGGATCAACCCGGCTGACCTCGGTTTCCTCGACGCGTTGTCCGGCGGTGTCACGTCGTCGGTGATCAAGCCCGGTTCCGGCAACCCGATCGGTGGCCAGACCATCGCGGTGAAGAACTGGGGCCGGACCGTCGACGAGATGGTCTTCCGCGAGTCGGTGAGCGTGAAGAGTGCGTTGGGGGAGAACCCGAAGCGGGTCTACGGCGAGAAGGGCAAGACCCCGGCCACCCGGCTCGGTGTCGCTGCCGTGCTGCGGGAAGCCTTCGTTGCCGCGCAGAACTACAAGGCCAAGCGCGAGGACAAGGCCGAGAAGGGCGACCAGTTCGACCGGGACCTGAGCCTGGAGACACTGGTCCGGGTGCTGGACGGCGAGCTGCTGTGGGACCAGCACACGCACCGCGCCGACGACATCGCGACAGCCATCCGGATCTCCGAGGAGTTCGGCTACAAGCTCGTCGTGAACCACGGCACCGAGGGTCACCTGGTCGCGGATCTGTTGGCGGAGAAGAACATCCCGGTGATCTTCGGCCCGATGTTCACCTCCCGCGTGAAGGTCGAGCTGCGCAACCGGACCATGCGGGCGGCCGGCATCATGGCGAAGGCGGGTGTCAAGATCGCCATCACCACCGACCACCCCGTGGTGCCGATCCACTTCCTGGTGCACCAGGCCACGCTGGCCGTCAAGGAAGGCCTGGACCGGGCCACCGCGCTGCGTGCGCTGACCGTCAACCCGGCCGAGATCCTGCGCCTGGACGACCAGGTCGGCTCGCTCAAGCCGGGCCTGGACGGTGACGTCGTGATCTGGTCGGGCGACCCGCTGGACGTGATGAGCCGCGCGGTGCGGGTGTTCATCAACGGCCGCGACGTCTATTCCTACGACGAGGAAGCCGGCCAGGGCACCGCGGCCAACCCGTACTACGTCTGAAGAAACTCGATCAACCTTTCGTTGACCTCGGCGGGCCGTTCCTGCTGCGTCCAGTGGCCGCAGCCCGGCAGCAGGACGGTCCGCCGCAGGTTGGGCACGTAGTCGCTCATCCGCGCCAGGTACTCGCGGGTGCCGGCCGCGTTGACCACCAGGTCCAGTTCGCCCGCGATGTACAGCGCGGGCTGCATGACCTTGGCGCCCTGCCAGGCCGCCGTGAGTTCCCAGGTCAGATCCATGGTCCGGTACCAGTTCAGGCCACCGGTGAAGCCGGCTGTCTTGTAGTCCTCGGCGAACGCGTCCAGGTCGGCCTCGGTGAGCCACGACGGCAGCGTGTCCGGCTCCTGGCAGTAGTCCAGGAAACCGCCACCGGCCGGCACCACGGGTGGCTGCTGCGGTGCGTCGCCGGACGCCGTGTACAGCAGCATGCGCAGCGTGCGGCGCGGATCGGCGCCCAGTTCCGCGTCGGCAACGCCGGGTTCCTGGAAGTACAGCATGTAGTGGCCATCGCCCCTGGCCCGGCGCAGGCCGTCGGTGGGCCGCCTGCTGCCGCGTGGTGTGTACGGCGTGCTCAGGCCGACCACCGACGTGATCCGATCCGGTCGCCACAACGCCGAGTGCCAGGCCACCGGGCCACCCCAGTCGTGCCCGACCACGGCCGCCGTCGGCTCGCCCAGCGCGTCCAGCAGCCCGATCACGTCGCCGACCAGGTGCAACATCGTGTACTCGGCAACGTCGGCAGGCCCACCGGTCCGGCCGTAACCACGCTGGTCCGGTGCCACGGCGTGGAAACCGGCCTCGGCCAGCGCGGTCAACTGGTGCCGGTACGAGTACCAGGACTCGGGGAAGCCGTGCAGCAGCACCACGAGCGGGCCACTGCCGGCTTCCGCGACGTGCATGTCCAGGCCGTTCACGGCCACGGTCCGATGCGAGATCTCAGTCACCGGACCATTGTTGACGCAGGATTCAGGTCTGGCGCAAGTCGCGGGCGATGACCATTCGTTGAATCTGGTTCGTACCCTCGAAGATCTGCGGCACCTTGGCCTCCCGCATGTACCGCTCGACCGGGAAGTCCCTGGTGTAGCCCGCGCCGCCGAGCACCTGCACGGCATCCGTGGTCACCTTCATCGCCGCGTCCGTGGCGATCAGCTTGGCGATCGACGCCTGTCGGCGGAACGGCAGGCCGTGGTCGCGGCGCCGGGCCGCCTCCAGGTAGGTCGCCCGTGCCGACTCGACGGCAGCTGCCATGTCGGCCAGCAGGAATTCCATGCCCTGGAACTCGATGATCTTGCGGCCGAACTGGGTGCGCTGGTTGGCGTAGCGCACGGCCTCGTCCAGCGCGCCCTGCGCCAGCCCGACCGCACACGCGGCAATGCCCAGCCGGCCGGAGTTCAGGGCGTCCAGGGCGATCTTCAGGCCCTGGCCCTCGTCGCCCATCCGCCGCGCCACCGGGATCCGGGCGCCGTCCAGCACCAGCGGGGTGGTCGGCGAGCCGGTCATGCCCATCTTGTGTTCCGGCCGGTCAGCCGTCATGTCGGGAGTGTCCGCGTCGGCCAGCAGGCAGGTGATGCCTCGGCCGCCGTCGTCGGACGTGCGGACCATCATCGTGTAGAAGTCGGCGACGCCGCCGTGCGTGATCCACGACTTGGTGCCGGTGACCACGTAGTCGTCGCCTTCGCGCCGCGCCCTGGTGGTCATCGCGGCCGGGTCGGAGCCCGCCTGCGCCTCGGACAGCGCGTAGGCACCGAGCAGGTCGCCCGCCAGCATGTCGGGCAGCCAGCTGTCGCGCTGGTCGTCGGTGGCGAAGGTGGCCAGCGGGTAGCAGGACATGGTGTGCACGGACAGGCCCACGCCGACCGTCATCCAGACCGCGGCCAGCTCCTCCAGGACCTGGAGGTACACCTCGTAGGGCTGCGCCGATCCGCCCCACCGCTCCGGATACGGCAGGCCGAGCAGTCCGCTGCGGCCCAGCAGCCGGAACTGCTCCCGGGGGAACCGCTCGTCGGCCTCGTACTCGGCGGCGACCGGCGCGAGCTCGTCGGTCGCGATCTCGCGGACGAGTTTGAGCAGGTCCTCGGCTTCTGGCGTGGGCAGCAAACGCTCCGCCGGCATGGGATCCTCCATGATCTGCGGCCGTACAGTCGGACGTCCTACGATATGACGCTTCGCCGACGTGTGTAGCGTTCTTCGGGTGTTTCATTCCATTGCGCACGGCGCGACACGGTGATCGTCGTCGGTGGTGAGGCGCTGGTCGACCTGGTGCCCTCGGCGGCCACCCAGGCCGGCACACTCGGGCCGCTGCTGCCCAGGCTGGGCGGTGGCCCGTACAACACGGCTGTCGCACTGGGCAGGCTCGGTGCCCCCGTGTCGTTCCTGTCCAGGGTGTCCACCGACAGCTTCGGCGACGCGCTGGTGGACCGGCTACAGGCGGCGGGTGTGCGCACCGACCTGGTGCAGCGTGGGCCGGAGCCGACGACGTTGGCCGTGGTCACGCTGGCCGATGACGGTTCGGCCAGGTACGGGTTCTACGTCGATGGCACCGCCGACCGGCTGGTCAGCGATCCCGGTCCGCTGCCGGACGGGGTGACGACGTTGTCGCTGGGCACGTTGTCGTTGATTCTGGAGCCGGGCGCGAGCGCGTACGAGGCGATGCTGCGCCGGGAGTCCGCGCGTGGCCTGCTCACCGTGCTGGACCCGAACATCCGGGCCGGCCTGATCGAGGACCCGGACGCCTGTCGGGCGAGGTTCCGGTCGTGGCTGCCCGACATCGGCGTGCTCAAGGCGTCCGACGACGACCTGGTGTGGCTGGGCGAGTCGCCGGAGGACTGCGTGCGGGCCGGGGTCGCTGCCGTGGTGCTGACCAGGGGAGCCGTCGGGCTCACTGTGGTCACCGCCGACCTGCGGGTGGAGGTGCCGTCGGTGCGGGCCAGGGTGGTGGACACCATCGGCGCGGGCGACACCGTGCACGCGGCCCTGTTGGCGTGGCTGTACCGGCACGACGTGACCTCGGCCGCCGACGTGGCCAGGCTGAACGCGTCGGCATGGACCGCGGCACTCGGATTCGCGGCCAGAGCGGCTGCCGTGACGGTGAGCCGGTCCGGTGCGGAACCGCCTTATGTGGCGGAACTGTCATATTCGGAAATCAACACGTCCGGACGCCTCGGCTGAATTCGGTCGAGGCGCCCGGCGCCCTCATCCGGCTACGTCGTGTCGGTTTTCTCGATCAGTACCTCCCGTTTGCTCAGCAGTGGTGGTGGTGATGCCAGAACCACGGAAAGAGCCACAGTCCGATACCGATATCAATCATGATCTGTTCCTCCGTAGTCGCCGGGAGTCCTTTTGGTTAGCGGCCGCTGGAATTGAAACTAGCCATCCGGAGGGCTTGCTGTCCTTCCCCGGAGGGTGTTGCATCTGCTCACCGTGGGTCATGCCGGACGCGGCCATCGGCGGACAAGTTCGCGGACTTGGCGGAGTGACGGTCTCGTTCAGGTGGCGATTGGTCCCGTTCGGCCCAGTGTCGTGACGAGCGTCAACCGCCGGACCGTGGTCCGTTTTAACGATCGCAGGTGGCTCCGGCCGGTCCACTGTGTCCGTGATCTCTGTGACCGGCGTCCCATGTGAGCGAGTTGACGGTCCCTTCGGCTGTCCGTTCGGCGTACGGCGCACTACCGTGAGAAGTGACTGAAGACCCCAACGGGGCGGTACCGCGGTCGGCAATCCCCACTGGGTAGGCGCCCTGTCCAAGCGTGAGAGGGACTCGCATGCCCGACGCGAACTCCGGCACCAGTACCGTCGCGCTGCGTCATCAAGGTGGAGAACTCGAACTCCCGGTAAAGCCGGCGACCGAGGGTGCTCCCGGAATCGACGTCGCAAAGCTATTGTCCAAGACCGGCTTCGTCACACTTGATCCCGGTTTCGTCAACACCGCAGCGTGTTCTTCGGAGATCACCTACATCGACGGTGACGCGGGAATTCTGCGTTACCGCGGTTATCCCATCGACCAGCTGGCGGAGCGGTCCAATTTCATCGAGGTCAGCTACTTGCTGATCTACGGTGAGCTGCCCACCCAGGCGCAGCTGGACGACTTCACCACCAAGATCAAACGGCACACCCTGCTGCACGAGGAGCTGAAGCAGTTCTTCGGCGGCTTCCCCAGGGACGCACACCCGATGCCCGTGCTGTCCTCGGCGGTGTCCGCGCTGTCCACGTTCTACCAGGACAGCCTCAACCCGTTCGACGAGCCGAACGTGGAGCTGTCCACCATAAGGCTCCTGGCCAAGGTGCCCACGCTGGCCGCGTACGCCTTCAAGAAGTCGGTCGGCCAGCCGTTCCTCTACCCGGACAACTCACTGGGCCTGGTGGAGAACTTCCTGCGGATGACCTTCGGGCTGCCCGCCGAGCCGTACGACGTGGACCCGGTCGTGGTCAAGGCGCTGGACCTGCTGTTCATCCTGCATGCCGACCACGAGCAGAACTGCTCCACGTCGACCGTGCGGCTGGTCGGCTCGTCCGAGGCGAACCTGTTCGCCTCCATCTCGGCCGGCATCAACGCCCTGTTCGGCCCGCTGCACGGTGGCGCCAACGCGGCCGTCCTGGAGATGCTGCAGGGCATCCGGGCCGACGGCGGCGACGTCGACTCCTTCGTGAAGAAGGTGAAGAACAAGGAGGACGGCGTCAAGCTGATGGGCTTCGGCCATCGGGTCTACAAGAACTACGACCCGCGCGCGAAGATCATCAAGGCGACGGCGGACGAGATCCTGGCGAAGCTCGGCAACGACCACCTGCTCGACCTGGCGAAGCAGCTGGAGGAGCGGGCGCTGTCCGACGACTACTTCATCGAGCGCAAGCTGTACCCGAACGTCGACTTCTACACCGGCCTGATCTACCGGGCCATGGGCTTCCCGACCAGGATGTTCACCGTCCTGTTCGCGATCGGCAGGCTGCCCGGCTGGATCGCGCACTGGCGCGAGATGGTCAAGGACCCGGCCACGAAGATCGGCCGCCCACGCCAGGTCTACGTCGGCCCCGGCGAGCGGAAGTTCATCGGCATGGACGAGCGCTGATTTTCCGTACTACTGAATCGAATCCCTGATCGAGCCAGAACAGCACGGCTGTTCTGGCTCTTTCATGTGCTGAGCAGGGATTTCGGGTACACGCGGCCGGCGAACCAGGCCAGGCCGCCGAGAGTGACCAGGGTCAGCGCGACGGCCAGCAGCACCTGCCACGCCACCACCGGACCTGCCGCCAGCTGAGCCGGCATCAGCAGCGGAGCGAACGGCGGCAGCACCGAGATGACGGCCGTGGCGGTCGTCTTCGGGGCGACGGCCAACAAGATCGCGCTGACCACGAAGATGCCGGCGATCGTCGGGCCGAGCACAGGCAGCACGCGCATCGGCCGCATGGCCAGCGCGGCGGCCGCGCCGGCGTACAGCCCGAAGCCGAGCACGAACCCGATCAGCAGGCCGCCCAGTGCGCCGAACACGCTGTCCGGTGCGGCGGCAGCGCCGGACAGCAGGGCGACGATCGTGGCCAGTACGCCGAGCGCCGCTACGTGGGTGAGGCCGATCAGCCCTGTGCCACCGAGGTTTCCGGCCAGCAGCCTGCGTGGCCGCAGTACCGGCAGCAGTGCCTCCGCGGTGCCGTTGATCGCGTCGTCGGTGACCCGGCGTGCTGCCTGCGCCGCGAACACCAGCACCGACCAGCCGATGAGCAGCGCGACGACGATGCCGAGCACCCCGCGTTGGCTCATGTTCGGGTCGGTGGCGTTGAGCTGGGTCAGGCTGATCTGGGCCTGGCCGACCTTGGCCAGCACGTCGTCCGGCTTGGCGCCGAGTTGGGCCAGTTGCGCGTCCAGGATCTGTTGCCGCACCTGGGAGTTCAGGGTGGCACGGAGGCGAGGGTCGATCTGGTGGTCGACGGTGACGTGCAGCGCGGAGCGGGCGCCGTAGACGAGCACGTCCAGGTCGCCGTCCCGGACCTGGTCGGCGCCCTGACCGACGCTGTCCAGCGGCGTGATCGTGACCGCCACGCCCAGCGCCGCCATTTCCTGCGGCAGCGTCTGCTGGAGCGAGATGGCCTGGCCGGCCAGCCCGATCCGCACGGTCCGGTGCTGGCCGAACACGTAGGCCTGCAACAGGATGAACACGATCAGCAGGACCGCCACCGCGATCGTGCCGAGCAACAGCGGCCGGGAGCGCACGCGGGTCACGTACTCGCGGCGGGCCACCAGCCACACCGAGCGCGGCGCCCCGATCACCGCCCACCGCCGAAGAGTTCGGTCAGCGTGCGGCGGACCATGGTGAACTCGTGCACCGGACCGGCGGCCAGGGCGGCGTTGAGCACGGCCTGGTCGTCCGCGTCGTCGGTCAGTTCGAGCAGTGCGTGCGAGCCGTCGGTGTCGACCGTGCGGCAGCCGGGCACGCCGTCACCCCAGCCGGGCGCCGAGTCGGGTGCGTCGACGCGGAGCAGGCGCGGGCCGCCGGACACCAGTTCGCAGATCGTGCCGCTGGCCACGATCTGTCCACCGCGGAGGATGGCGGCTCGGTCGCAGAAGCGTTCGATGTCGCTGAAGTCGCTGCTGGACAACAACACTGGCACATCAGCCGCGACCTGCTCGCGGAGCAGTTCGACCATGGTCTGGACACCGGTCGGGCTGGCGCCCGCGAACGGCTCGTCCAACAGGAGCAGCTCCGGGCCGGGCAACAGGGTCGCGACGAGTGCGATCAGCCTGCGTTCATCAGTGCTCAGGATCTTGGTCCGCCGTGGCCGCAGCGCGCGCAGGTGCAGCCGGTCCAGCCACAGCTCGGCGTGCTGGTGCGCCTCGTTGACGTCGAAGCCGTGCAACTCGGCGCGGTGCACCAACTGGTCCAGGACGGTCAGCTCGGGGTAGAGGCCGCCGAGCGCCGGCAGGTAGCCGATGCGCCTGCGAGTGCCGGGGTCGATCGGTGCCGACCGCCAGCGGACCCGACCGGAGTCCGCGGCCAGCACGCCCGCGCCGATGCGGATCGCGGTCGTGCGGCCGGCGCCGACGTGGCCACCGAGGCCGACCAGCTCGCCCGCCCGTGCGGTGATGCTGACGTCGTCCAACGCCAGCACAGCGCCGTAGCGCTTGGAGATCCCGTCGACCTCCAACACCGCGTCCGTCACGCCGCCTCCTCACGTCGGGCTAACGATCGCGCCGACCGTGTCGAATCCCCGTGTTGTCACCACCGGATCGGGGGTAACTCTAAGGCTTCAGCTTTCTGCCAGTCCGGCGAGTGACCTTCGCACCAGATCGGATACCGGTGGTTCCGCCGTCACCCGGTCGGCGGAGACCAGACCGATGCGGGTCCGGCGGTCCAGGACGTCGTCGGCGTCCAGCGCGCCCTCGTGTCGGACCGCCCAGACCACCTCGGCCGCGGTCACCTGCCCGGCGACGGTGTGCGCGAGTTCCTCGTCGAGCTGGGCGAGGGCGGCGACGCGACCGGCTTCCGTGCCGTACCTGGCTACCAGGCGTTGTGGAGCGTCCATAACGGACAATTGTGGGCGGCTGGCGGCACCGACGAGCGGGATGGTCTTCGTGGGCGACGGCTGGGTGGTGAGACCGGTGGCGTTCACGGCGTCTTCAGCCATTCGTCGGTAGGTGGTCAACTTCCCGCCCACGATCGTGACCACCCCGTCGGGTGACGTGAGCACGGCGTGGTGCCGGGACAGGTCGGCGCTGCGTCCCGGTGAGTCCACGAGTGGGCGCAGGCCGGCGAACGCACCGAGAACATCGTTGCGGTGCAACGGAACCGACAGCACGGACGACGCGACGGACAGCAGGAAGTCCAAGTCGGACTCGGGTACCTCCGGCACGTCAGGTATCGGGCCGGTCACGGGTTCGTCGGTCAGGCCCAGGTAGAGGCGGCCGTCATCCTGCGGCAGGAGCAGGACGAACCTGTTGCTCTCACCGGGGATCGGCACGGTCAGCGCGGTGTCGCGGATGCCCGCGGTCTCGGCGGCCAGCACCAGGTGGGTGCCGCGCGATGGCCGTAGCCGCACGTCGGCGAGTTCGCCCGCCCAGACGCCGGTCGCGTTGAGCACGGCCCTCGCGTGGATCTGGAACGTCTCACCGGTGAGCTCGTCGCGGGCGTCGGCACCATGGCGGCTCAGTTTCGTGGCACGGACCCTGGTCAGGATCTTGGCGCCGTGTCCGGCAGCGGTGCGGGCGAGCGCGACGACGAGCCGGGCGTCATCGGTGAGTTGGCCGTCGAAGGACAACAGGCCACCGCGCAGTTTCGGGCGCCGCAGACCCGGTACGAGCGCCAGCGTCTCGACGGTCGAGATCCGGCGTGGCGCGGGCAGGAGAGTGGTCTTCGTGCGGGCGGCCCTGCGGAGCACGTCACCGGCGACGAGGCCTGCCATCGCGAGGTTCTGGTTGCGGTACACCGGAATCAGCTGCGGCAGGGCGCGGGTCAGGTGTGGTGCGACCGTGGACATGAGGATGCCGCGTTCGGCCGCGCTCTCGTAGGCGAGGCCGACATCGCCCTTGGCCAGGTAGCGCAGCCCGCCGTGCACGAGCTTGCTGGACCAGCGGGAGGTGCCGAAGGCCAGGTCGTGGGCGTCGATGAGACAGACACTCAGGCCGCGCGCCGCGGCGTCGAGTGCGGCGCCGGTGCCGGTCACACCACCGCCGACGACGAGCAGGTCGACGTGTTCGCCGTTGGCGATCTGCTCCAGTTCCGCTCGGCGGCGGTTCTGGTTGAGCGAGGTGGATGTCATGGCGTTTCCGGTCGGAGGCTGTGGTCCAGGCAGATGGCGAGTTCGTCGAGCAGGTCGCCGTCGGCGATGTCGGACGTGGCGGGCCGGTGCGAGACCACGACGGCCTGCACGGTGAGGAACAACATCCTGGCCTGGGCCTCGGTGTGGCCCCGGCGGACCGAGCCGTCGGCGTGACCGGCGGTCAGCTGTTCGTCGACGAACTTCTCGGCCAGGCGTTGGGTACTGCCGATGCGCTGCACGAGGTAGGGCAGCAGCAGTTCGGCGTCCCGGTCCAGCACGCTGCGCATGAGCGGGTCGGCGATGAGCAGGCGGGCGGCCTCGACGGCGGCGTCCACCAGGCGTCGCCTGGCCGTGGTTGCCCTGTTGTCGATGTTGGCGAGCAGTTCGCCGAATTCCCTGGTCATCAGGGCCGCGACCACGCTGGTGACGCCGGGGTAGCGGCGGTAGACGGTCATCCGGCTGGTGCCGGCGCGCTTGGCGATGTCGGTCAGCGTGGTGCGTCCGACGCCGACCGACAGCACACACTCCCGGGCGGCGTCCAGGAGTGGATCACTGTTACGTTTTGACGTCACGTGTCACACTGTACCGATGACTGAGCTGATTGCCCACACCGTGCGGGGCAGCTGGACGGCCGAACCGCACCCGCTGTCGCCCCGGCTGCTGCGCAAGCTGCGAGCGATGACGGGACTTGCCGAGGTGGCAACGCCCGCGGTGCCGGCGTCGGTCCTTGCGGTGCCCCCGTCGTCATTGTCAGCTGATCTGGTTGCCGAGCTTGCTGATCTCGTCGGATCATCGAACGTGTTGGTGGACGACGAGTCTCGGCTTGGCCGGTCGGGCGGACTGTCCTACCTGGACCTGGTTCGGTACCGGGGTGTCGGCGAGTTGGCGGTGCCCGATGCGGTGGTGCTGCCGGCCGATCCGGACGAGGTCGCCGCGGTGGTGTCGTTGTGTGCGCGGCTGGGGATCGGGGTGGTGCCGTTCGGCGGTGGCACGTCGGTGGTCGGCGGGGTGAGCGCGTTGCGGGGTGCGTTGCCGGCGGTTGTCGCTCTCGACCTGGTGCGGCTCGATCAGTTGGTGTCGGTGGACCCGGTGTCGCGGCTGGCGGTGTTCCAGGCGGGCGTGCGTGGCCCGGCGGCGGAGCGGTTGCTGGCGGCGCACGGCTGCACGCTCGGTCATGTCCCTCAGTCGTTCGAGAGAGCCACGATCGGGGGATTCGCCGCGACGCGGTCAGCGGGTCAGGCGTCGTCCGGCTACGGCAGGTTCGAGGACATGGTCGTCGGGCTGCGGGTGGCGACGCCACGCGGCGAGTGGCGGTTGGGTGTGGCGCCGGCATCGGCGGCAGGGCCGGACCTGCGGGCGTTGGTGGTCGGTAGCGAGGGCGCGTTCGGCATCATCACGGAGGTCACCGTGCGGGTGCGGCCGGGGCCGACGCATCGGCGGTATGAGGCGTACGCGTTCGACGGGTGGGAGCGCGGTGTGGCCGCCGTGCGGGCGTTGGCGCAGCATCGGGTGGCGGCAACCGTGACGCGGCTGTCCGATGTGGCGGAGACGTCGGTGGCGTTGATGTCGTCGTCCAGCGGCGGGGTGTTGGGGTCGTATCTGCGGGTGCGCGGGGTGCGGGAACCGTGTTTGCTGGTGCTGGGTTGGGAGGCTGGTGGTGGGCGTGAATTGGCTCATGCTCGGGCGGCTTCCCGGCGGGTATTGCGGCAATTCCGGCCGGTAATGTTGGGTAGGGCGCCGGGTGAGGCGTGGCGGCATGGGCGATTCGGTGGGCCTCGACAGCGTGACGGGTTGCTGGATGTCGGAGTGTGCGTTGAAACGTTGGAGACGGCCGGCTATTGGTCGAAGTTGAGTGATTTGCGGGATGCGGTGCGGTCGGCGTTGCAGAGTGAATTGGGTCAGCGCGCAATAGTGATGTGCCACGTGTCGCACGCGTATGAAACGGGTGCGTCGCTGTATTTCACGGTGTTGGCGGCGCGGGATGGTGATGATCCGGTAGGCCAGTGGCAGCGGGCAAAAGCGGCGGCGTGTTCGGCGATCACGGGGCTGGGCACGATCACGCACCACCACGGGGTGGGTGTGGACCACGCGCCTTATCTGGCCGGCGAGGTGGGCGACCTGGGTGTCGAGGTGCTGGCGGCGGTGAAGAAGACGCTGGACCCAACGAATGTCATGAACCCGGGAAAGCTGATTGTTTGATGTTGGCCAGCATTTCGGGCTAATGTTGTTCATTTGGGTCGTACCGCTCGGTGGAATTGTCTT
The DNA here is from genome assembly GCA_036279295.1 of Pseudonocardiaceae bacterium. GTDB lineage: Bacteria > Actinomycetota > Actinomycetes > Mycobacteriales > Pseudonocardiaceae > DATEPR01. The sequence goes on from DASUJK010000303.1 coordinate 26,141, forward strand.
CGCGCTACTCTCGGGGCCGACCTGAAGCGCGGAGGAATGGGTGACAGAGGACTGGGCGGCTGTCTCTCGGGCGTTGGTCGAGCGCATGGATGAACTGGGCATGTCCCAGGAGGCGCTGAAGGTGAAGGCGAAGGTGTCGAGGGCGATCATCGGTGAGTTGTGTCGGAATAGTGCGCAGCGAGAGCGCAATCCCGGCACGTTGGAGAGGTTGTCGGCCGCGCTGGGCTGGAATCGCCAACATCTGGCGGCAGTGCGGGACGGGTTGGAGCCGCCGAGGCCCGACGAGCGCGAGATTGTTTCCGACAACGACGTGCCGAGCCGACTGACCGCAGTCGAGCAGAACGTGCGCAAGATGGCCGCGCAGCTTGACGAGCTGATCGAAAGCATGCACAAAGACCGCCGCCTGGACGAGATCTCCCCGGAGGCTCTGGCGGTACTACGCCAGTTGTTCATGGAATTCCTGCCCCCAAGAAACTAGCGCGCATTTCCCGAGCGGTCGACACGCCGCGACGCGAGTGGTCGACACACCCGCCCGAAAGGTCGACACGCGCGCCAAGGGTCGACACGCGCGACCTGAGATCGACACGCGCCACATGAGGTCGGCTCGTGCGGGCTGAACGGTCGACACGCGGCAGGGTCGCTGGGTGCGCGTGTCGACCATTCGCGAGCGCGTGCCGACTCTTCGCGGGTTCGCCCCGGACGTGTCGACCCCTCGGGCGCGCGAGTCGACCTCTGGCGGGTGCTGCTACGTCGTCGCCGGGACCTCGGCATCGGCCCGGGTTGACGGCGTCTCGTCCCCGACTTCGGCCAAGCCGCTCAGCACCGCCGGCAACGGCGCCTTGTGCAACACACCCAGCCGCTGGGTTGCCCGCGTCAACGCCACGTACAACTCCGCCGCGCCTCTCGGGCCGGCCGCGAGGATCCGCTCCGGCTCCACCACCAACACCGCGTCGAACTCCAGGCCCTTTGTCTCCGACGGCAGCACCGCCCCCGGCACATCCGGCGGCCCGATCACCACACTGGTGCCGACCCGATCCTCCTCCGCACGCACGAACTCCGCCACCTCACCCGGCAGCGACAACTCCGTGACCCACTTCGACCACGGCCGCACCCCGCACGCCCGCACCGACTCCGGCGGCTGCACACCCGGCGCGAACTCGGCCAACAGCGCCCCGGCCACCGCCATGATCTCCGCGGGCGTGCGGTAGTTCACCGTCAACGACCGGTACACCCACCGGCCGGGCACATACGGCTCCAACACCGTGGACCACGCCGTCGCTCCCGCCACCGACCCGCGCTGCGCCAAGTCACCAACCACCGTGAACGACCGGCCCGGGCAGCGCCGCATCAACACCCGCCAGTCCATTTCGGACAGTTCCTGTGCCTCGTCCACCACTACATGCCGATACGTCCAGTCCCGGTCCGCCGCCGCACGCTCCACCAGCTCACGCGTGTCCAACTCGACGAAACGGTCCGCCAGGTCCTCCGCGTACAGCAAATCCGTGGCGAACAAATGATCCTCGTCGTCCATCGAATCCTTGCGGTCGACAAGCAGATCCAGCGCGCCGGCCGCGTACTCCGCCTCCGCCTGCCGCTCCCGCTCGGCCGCCTGCTCCGCCGCCCGGTCCGCCACCTTGTCCCGGCCCAGCAGATCAACCAACTCGTCCAGCAACGGCACATCCGACACCGTCCACGCCTCACCATCAGCCCTCGCCAACGCCGGATCCGCACCCGCCGCCCGCAACCGCTCCGGCGACGCGTACAACGGCCCCAACAAGCCCTCCGGCGTCAGGATCGGCCACAGTTCGTCAAGCGCCGCGATGAACGCGGCATCCTCGGCCAACTCCTTGAACAACTCCGATCGCAGGCTCTCCCAACCCGCCTTGTCCGACCGCGTCAACCAACCCTTGCCGATCCTGCCGATCGCCCGCTCGGTGAGCACCCACGTGACGATCTCCGTGAACACCGCACGCGCCTCGTTGTGCGGCAACCCACTCGCCCGCGCCTCCTCCCTGGCCCATTCCGCGGTCTCCGCGTCGATCCGTACCGTCACGTCACCCAGCTCGATCGGCACCGGCCGCTCCGGCAGGCGCTGCCGGTCGGCGACCGCCGCGGCCAACACGTCCAGGATCTTCAGGGAACCCTTGAGCTGTGCTGCCGCCGGCGTGTCCTCCACCGTGACCCGCAGCCCCGGCACCAGATCGCCTGCGGTCATGAACACGACGTCGGACTCGCCCAGCGACGGCAACACCCGGCTGATGTGGTTCAGGAACATCGGATTCGGCCCGACCACGAGCACCCCGTGGCGCTCCATCCGCTCCCGCTGCGTGTACAGCAGATACGCCACCCGATGCAGCGCCACGACCGTCTTCCCGGTTCCCGGACCACCCTCGATCACCAGCACACCCGGGTGATCGAGTCGGATGATCTCGTCCTGCTCGGCCTGGATCGTCGCCACGATGTCCCGCATGCCCTCGCCGCGCGGCGCGTTCACCGCCGCCAGCAGGGCCGCGTCACCCCGCTCCGCGCCACCCGGGTGACCGAACACCTCGTCGGTGAATTCGACCACCTGCCGGCCGCGTGAATGGAACTGGCGGCGCCGACGCATGTTTTCCGGATTCGCCGCGGTGGCCACATAAAAGGCGCGCGATGCAGGTGCCCGCCAATCGAGCAATACCGGATCGTACTCATTTTCCTCGTTGAACAAGCCGATTTTTCCGATATAGGAATGCTCATCCGACAACGTGTCCAACCGGCCGAAACACAGCCCGGCATCGGCCACGTTCAGCCGCTTCACCTCCCTGCCCAGCGCCCGCACCTCGACATCCCGCTCCATGGGTGTCCCGCCGGTACCGGCCAACGACGCTTCGTAGGCACGCTTCACCCGCGCGCGTTCGGCATCGAGCTGCGCGTACAGCCCGGTCACATAAACCTGTTCGGACCGCAATTCCGCCTCGTAGCCCGGCCGGACCTCGTCCATTAACCGCCGAGCCACCGCCGCCGCGCCATCCGTGCGGATCCTGCCGGCCAGCACCGTCGGATCAATCACGAGGGCCGCCGTCGCCACGGCTGGCGGTAGACCCGTCGCCACCACCACGTCACATCCGTCGGCGGCCGCGACAACCGCCTCGCACATCCGTACCTCGACGCCGAGCGCACGCAGTGACTCCGCGAGCGCCGCCATGGGTTCGACATCCCCTCGTGACCCGTACGTCGACAACAACACACGCACTAACG
>DASUJK010000304.1:0-9371 GCA_036279295.1 Pseudonocardiaceae bacterium
CTACAGGTGATGACGTCACGGCTGTCCCCCCGGTTGCTCGATCAAACCTGAGCTTTCGCTGAGAAGCGCCCCACCGTGCCCGTCCTTGGGGCCGGTGACCGGATTCCAGGGGTGGTTACCCCGCCCGCGGCGGCCCAAAACTCGTGCGCAGCGCGGCTGCCCTCACACCTCGACGAGCACTGTGAACGGTCCGTCGTTCACACTTTCGACCGCCATCATGGCGCCGAAGCGACCCGTGGCCACGACGGCGCCGCGCGCCCGCAACCGCGCAACCACCGTGTCCACCAACGGCTCCGCGATCTCCGGCCGGGCCGCGGTTGTCCACGATGGACGCCGGCCTTTCCCGGTGTCGCCGTACAACGTGAACTGGCTGACCACGAGTAGGGGTGCGCCCGTCGTCGCGCAGGACTGTTCGTCGTGCAGGATCCGCAGTTCGTGAACTTTGCGCGCCATCGTCTCGGCGTGTGCATCGGTGTCGTCGGTGTGCACACCCAGCAGCACGAGCAGACCCGGCTCGGCGATGGCGCCGACGATCTCGCCGTCGACCGTGACGCTGGCCCTGGTGACCCTGGCGACGACAGCACGCATGGCGGCCATGTTCGCAGGTGCTCTGTGCCGTGCCGTCTCGGTGGGCGACCGGCTGTGTCGGCTTGTGACCGAACGTGCCAGGCTGTCACTCGATCGGGTACAGGTGGAGGTGCGATGGGGTTCTTCGACGACGTTCTGCTGACCGACAACCGCCCCAGCACGCCCGAACTCCAGACGGTCAATCCGGCCCACCTCGGTCCGCCGGAGGGTTGGGTGCTGCCGACCGTGCTGCCGGCGGTCCGGCTGCTGGGCCGCTCGGAGAACGCCAGGATCGCGCTGGTCGGGCTCCGCTGCTGGCCCGACGGTGTCTCGTTGGACGTGCGGCTCATGTGCCGGACCCGTAGGTTCGACCGGCCCCGGCGGGACGGCAAGCCCGCCGACGACTGGTCGTTCCGGTTCGGTGTGCGGTACGCCGACCGACGCCGGGTTGCCATCGGCGAGTTCCCGCCCGGTCGGCGGTCGGCCGAGCGGGGCACGGACGGTCTGGTGTTGCGGCCCACCATCGGCGGCGGTGGTCGGTTTCACCGGCACTGGGAGTTCTACCTCTGGCCGTTGCCGCCCAAGGGGAGGCTCACACTGGTCGCCGACTGGCCGGTGGAGGGTATCGCGGAGACCTACACCGAACTGGACGCGGGGGAGATTCGGGCCGCTGCCGCGCGGGCCGTGGTGGTATGGCGTGATCTACCGGTCGGTGACCAGGGTTAGCGTGGGGTGCTGCTGTCAATCCCGTACGTGCGGTGAGACGATGAACACGGAGGTGGTGTCGTGAAGGGTTCCGAGTGGGACAGCACTCCAGTGTTGATCACCGAAGCCGTCCCTTCGAATGACGATCAGCAGGCCGCCCGCAAACGCAGGTACATCATCATGATGCTGATGCGGATCCCGTTCCTCGTCCTGGCCGGCGTGTTCCACGAGACGTGGTGGCTGGCAGTCATTCTCGTGCTGATCTCCATTCCGCTGCCGTGGGTCGCGGTGCTGATCGCGAACGATCGCCCGGCCCGCAAGAAAGAGGACGTGCACCGGTACCGGCGGCGGACCGATGCCCACGAACTGGAACGCGTGGAGCACCCGGTCATCGACTCCTGACCGGCTGCGCACCGACCTGTCGCACGGCGGTCGTGCCGGCTCGTACGCCTGCCCGCAGTACGTCCACCGGTGCTTCGCCGGCCAGCCAGGTGATCAGCGTCGCCGCGTTGAACGCGTCCCCGGCGCCGGTCGAGTCGACGCACTCGACCTGTTCGGTGGGCACGGTGACCACGCCGTCCCGGTCCACCCAGCACGCGCCGGCAGCGCCCATCGTCACCGCGACGGCATCGACGGCGTCCAGTAGGGCGACCGCCGACTCCGGGTCCCGCGTCCCGGTCAGCGCGGCCAGTTCGTCCGTGTTCGGCAGCAACAGGTCGACACCACGCACGAGGTCGATGAACCCGTGCAGCGGTGCGGCCACCTGTGGGTCCACCGACGTGGTCAGGCCGGCCTCCTGGGCCGCGGCCAGCATCGCAACGCCGGCAGTCCGGGACGACTCGTCGAGCAGCACGTAGCCGGACAGGTGCAGGTGAGCGGCGTCGTCCAGCAGTGTCGTCGGCAGGTCGGTGGGTTGCAGGTGACCGCCGGCACCCCGGTCGGACAGCATCGAGCGCTGGCCATGGCCGTCCACGAGCACGACGACGCAGGAGGTCGGCGCTGTCGGGTCGACCACGTGCGCGCAGCGGACACCCGCCTCGGTCAGTTCGGCGACCGCCTGGCGCCCGGCCGGGTCGTCGCCGACCCGGCCGACCAGGACCGTCGGCGCACCGAGATGCGCCAGCCAAGCAGCGGTGTTCGCACCCGCGCCACCGAGCGCGGTGTGGATGCCGGCCTTCTGGTCGCCACCGGGCAGGACGTCGCCCGCATAACGGGCGAGCACGTCGACAGCGGTGTCACCGACGACCACGATCGGGTTAGCCACGGCTGAGTGCTACCGCCACCTCGGCGGCCAGTGCCGAGTTGGCCACCACGAGTTCCTCGTTCGCGTCCAGGCTGGCGCCCCCGCTGGCGGTGTGGAAATGCTCCAGCAGCGCCGGGGTGACCTCCTTGCCGCTGACGCGCTCGGTGGCCAGCATGTCCAGCCCGCCGGCGAGCAGGCGGTCGTGCATATCCCGGTCCAGTTCGTGCTCGGCCGGGACGGGGTTGGCCAGCACGACACCGCCGCCGTAGGGCCGATGGGCCGTGCACACCGCGGCTGCCATTGCCGGGTCGTCCACCCGCCATGGCACGTCGTAGTCGGACTCCCGTAGGTAGAAGGCTGGGAAGCGGTCGGTGCGGTAGCCGAGCACCGGCACGGACCGGGTCTCCAGCAGTTCGAGCGTGGCGCCGATGTCCAGCACCGACTTCACGCCGGAGCACACCACCAGGATCGGCGTGTCGGCAAGGACGTCCAGGTCTGCGCTCACGTCCCAGGTGTCCCGTGCACCGCGGTGCACGCCGCCGAGACCGCCGGTGGCGAAGACACGGATGCCTTGCTCTGCCGCCAGTGTCGCGGTCGCGGCGACCGTCGTGGCACCGCTGCGGCCCAGTGCGGCCGCGGGAGCCAGATCGCGTCGGGACAGCTTGACCAGCTCGGCGGCCGGGTCGCAGACCCGCTTCAGCTCGTCGGCAGTCAGCCCGATCACCGGGTGGCCGTCCAGCACGGCGATCGTCGCCGGGACGGCACCGTGCTCCCGGACGGTCCGTTCCAGCCGTTCGCCGACCTGCTGGTTGCGGCCCGGTGGCAGGCCGTGGGCCAGGAGGGTGCTCTCCAGGGCGACCACCGGCCGGCCGCCGGCCAGAGCGTCGGCAACTTCGTCGGATACGCGTGTCGTCACAATGGCATCATGGTGGGCGTGAGTACGCAGACGCTGCCCGAGGTGGACACCAGGCCGGAAGGCACAGAAACCACCGGCGACGACGCGCCCAAGATGTTCCACTACGTGCGCAAGGAAAAGATCGCGGAGAGCGCCGTGCTGGGCACGCACGTGGTGGCGCTGTGCGGCGAGGTGTTTCCGGTCACGAAATCACCCAAACCGGGCTCCCCGGTGTGCCCGGACTGCAAGCGCATCTACGAGCGCATGAAGCCAGGCGAGTAAGTCCGATCCCCCTCGGTGACTACGCTTGTGCCATCGCTTCATGCCACCACGGCTTGGTAGCATGGCGTGGTGACCACGATGACACTTCGGCTCCCCGACGACCTCGACGCCGATCTGCGCGCGGCCGCTGAGGGCGCTCACGTCTCGATCAACAACTTTGTGGTCGAGGCGATCAAGGAGCGTCTGGAGGAGCTGCACCACGAGTCCGTCATGGCCATTGCTCGTGGCGTCATCGAGCGAGACGCGGAGATCCTGCACCGACTGGCGACTGCGTGACCAGATATCTCACGACTCGCGATCTGTTGGCGATCGCCAACACCGTGATGGATGGGAATCCGCTGATCCGCGATGTCGGCCTGATCGACTCGGCCGCGCATCGGCCGACGGCCAGTATCTTCGGGCAGGACGCATATCCCGATCTCCATCTGAAGGCTGCGGCCCTGTTGCATTCGATCCTGCGCAACCATCCACTGGTGGACGGCAACAAGCGGCTGGCCTGGGTGGCGTGCTGCACCTTCCTGATCCTCAACGGCGCGGGCTTCGTGCCCGACGTCGACCGGGCCACCGATTTCGTACTCGCTGTGGCCGGGGCCGACGAGGATGACCTGTCGACGATCGCGTCGGTGCTTCGGGAATGGACTGGCTGAGCACGATCAGCAGCCGACCTGTGATCGAGTGGCGGCCCAAGTCGGGTCAGGGCTGATCGAGCCAGGTCAGGCGCGCGTCGCCGAGCCGGTTGTGGGTGGCCAGCACCTGCTGGGCTGATGACGACTGCCAGACCTCGCGGTTGTCCGGCGCGTAGAACAGTGCCTGGTTCTCGTCGGTGAACTCCATGCCCCAGCCGAGGAACGGGTTGAGCCCGGTGCCGTGGCAGCCGTAGACGGCGAACAGTCGCGGACGGAGCGCGTGCGCCTGCACGTCGAGTTCCTGGAACAGGTCGTCCTGGGTCATGGCTGGTTCGTTGCACGTTGTCATGGGCATGACTGTGGCCTAGTGACTGCACATGTGCATAGTCATGTCATTCGATCGAGTGAGATGGATATACCCAGGTGGGGCCATCTGCGAGACTGGCGCGGCCGTCGCCCTGACTTGGAGGTATGCGTTGGTCGACCACCGTGGGGACCCGTCCGCACTGCGCTTTCTGATCGGTCACGACCTGCGGGCGACCCGCGAACGGGCCGGCATGACCCAGGTGGTGGCCGGCAAGGTCATCGGGTGCAGCCACTCGAAGATCGTCTACCTGGAGACCGGCAAGACCCAGCAACGCCCGGACGAGGTCACCGCGCTGCTCCGGGCCTACGGCGCCGACGTGGCCCACGTGGATCGGATGGCGTCGTTGGCCGGCCGGGCTGACCAGGGCACCTGGTGGGCTTCGTTCACCGACGTGCTGCCCAACTGGTTCAAGACCTTCGTCGGCCTGGAAGGGCTGGCCGCTGCGGAGTTCATGTATGAGCCGTTGCTGCTGCCCGGCCAGTTGCAGACCGAGGACTACGCGACCGCGCTGCTGGTCGGCAACCTCCGCGTGCCGCCGATGGAGGTCAATCAGGTGGTGCGCGGGCGGATGGCTCGCCAGCGGCTGGCGGACGACGAGCCGCTGCGGTTCCGGGCGGTGATCGAGGAGTACGTCCTTGATCGGGTCGTCGGCGGCCCGGCGGTGATGCGAGCGCAGTTGCGGCACCTGCTCCGGCTGATGGAACGGGACAACGTCGAGCTGCACGTCATGCCGGTCAGCACGACCGTGCACGACGGGCTGGACGGCGAGTTCTTGTTGTTGGATTTCGTTGAGGCGCAAAGCATCGGCTACATCGAGTACCCGAATGGCGCCATATACGTCCAGGATCAGGACCAGGTCGAGCTGTATGCTCTGACCGCCAACCGGTTGTGCACGACCGCGCTGTCGGAAGCCGATTCCGAGGTGCTGATCGCCGACCGGCTCGATCGCTTGGACAAGATCTTGGAGGGGTAGTCATGACGACCCCGGACCGCCTTCGGTGGCGGACCTCCAGCCGGAGCAGCAACGGCGAGAACTGTGTGCAGCTGGCGGTGAGCGAAGACGGCGTCCTGGTCCGGGACTCGAAGAACCCAACCGGCCCGATGCTGCGTGCCGATCTGGCAACCCTGCTGGTCGGCGTCAAGTCAGGCCGCTTGGCCCGCTGACCTCGACTCATGTAAAATGCATGCATGAGTGTTGCGCTACAGATCCGGGACGTGCCGGAGGAGGTCCGGGACGTGCTGGCCGAGATGGCCCGCAAGCGTGGCCAGTCGCTGCAGGCGTTCCTCCTGGCGCTGGTCGAGCAGGAGGCCCGGTTCGCCAGGAATCTCGCCCTGCTCGACCGGCTTGACGGGCTTGGCGGCGGAGTGACCGACCCGGCAGACGTGTTGGAGGCCCTGGACCAGGCACGGGCAGAGCGGGACGAGAGGAACGCGGCCAGTTGATTGTCGTGGACCCATCGGTCATGGCATTTGCACTCGCCGGTGAAGGCGCCCAGAAAGCTGCTGTACGAGCCGCGCTGGCGGCAGACGAGCACTGGGCAGCGCCGGAATATTGGAAAGTAGAGGTCGTTTCGTCGGTACGTGGCATGTTGCTCGGTGGCAAGGTGACGGAAAGTCGTGCACGGCAGGCGATCGACACACTCGGGCAGCTGTCTGTGGTGCCCGTGTCAATCAATGATCTCCTTGAGCGGATATGGGAACTGCGCCACAACGTGACCCCGTACGACGCCGCCTATGTGGCGGCCGCTGAACTCCGTAATGCGACCTTGCTCACCACGGACGCCCGGTTGTCGCGGGCCAGTGGGCTCAAGTGTCCGGTCCGGGTGGTGTGACCGGGGGAGAGTCGTCGGCTACGGCGATTTCGGGGCCCAGGTCCAGGGTGAGTTGTTGGCCTGCCTCGTTGCGCTTGTACATCTCCAGACGGCGCCACCTGCGTTGCCGCGACGTCATCTTGGCCGGCCACATCTCCTGGATGGCGCTGTTGAAGTGGGCGCCGATGACGATGGCCAGGCCGATGAAGAACGTGAACAGCAGGAACGCGATCGGGGCCGCCAGCGCGCCGTACGTGTAGCCCGTGCGGCCGATGGCGATCAGGTAGATCCGGATGCCGACGCTGGCCAGCAGGAACACGCCCATCGCGAGTACCGCGCCGGGCAGGCCACGGTGCCACGGCAGTTTCCTGGGCAGCGCGACCTTGTACAGCGTGCACAGCGCCACGACCAGCAGGACACCGACGACCGGGTAGTAGAACGTGCCGATGACGGCTGAGATGTTGTCCCGCCAGGACGGCGGGAACACCTTGGGCAGCAGGTCGGGGCCGAGCGCCAGCACGGGCAGGCCGATCACGGCGAGGATCAGGCCGACCAGGTACAGCAACAGCGCGAACAAGCGCTGCCAGACGTCGTGGCGGACGCCGTACTGGCCGTACGCGACCGTGATGGCGTCCACGAACGATGCCATCGCCGACGAGCCGGCCCACAGTGAGATCAGGAAGCCGATCGAGGCGACCTCGGCCTGCGCCTTGGTCAGAATGTCGGACACGGTCGGTTGAATGATGGTGTCGACCACATTCGTGCTGAACACGGTGCGGGTGAACGCGATGATGTTGTCCTCGACCGATGTGACGAGGTTGGGGCCGAACCAGTCGCCGAGGAAGCCGACACAGCCGAGCAGGCCCAGCAGCAGCGGCGGCAGGGACAGCGTCTGCCAGTAGGCGGCCTCCGCCGCCTCGGAGAAGATGTTGCCGTGCCACGCCTTGGCCAACGTCCGCTTGACCAGCGGCCACGCGCCCTTGCGCTGGGGCTGGTTGTCCTCGGTCGGCTGTGCACTCATGGTGCGGACAAGCATGGTGCATGCGATGTTGATCGCGTCGCAGGCCGGGCCGTGTGCGCCGACCGGTTAGACTCTCGGGGCACCGATCGTGGGGAAGGGAGGGGAGTCCGTGGCACAGCCCGACTCCCTTGACGTCGCTGAACGTGCGAAAGAACCGCCATCCGTGCTGATGCGGCCGCTGCGTGACTGGCAGCGGCGGGCGCTGACCCGCTACCTGGCCGCCAAGCCGAAGGACTTCCTCGCCGTCGCGACACCTGGTGCCGGCAAGACGACGTTCGGCCTGCGGGTGGCCGCCGAACTGCTGGCCGACCGCACCATCGAGACGATCACGATCGTCACGCCGACCGAGCACCTGAAGCACCAGTGGGCGGTGGCCGCGCGCGAGGTCGGCATCCCGATCGACTCGAACTTCCGCAACACGCACGGCGCCACCTCCCGGGACTACCGGGGTGTCGCCGTGACCTACGCGCAGGTGGCCGCCCATCCGACGCTGCACCGGGTGCGCACCGAGAACCGCAAGACGCTGGTCATCCTGGACGAGATCCACCACGGCGGCGACGCGAAGTCCTGGGGTGACGCGATTCGCGAGGCCTTCATGCCGGCGGTCCGGCGGTTGGCGCTGACCGGCACACCGTTCCGCAGCGACGACTCGCCGATCCCGTTCGTCACCTACGAGCCCGATCCGGCCGGCTTCCAGCGCAGCAGGGCCGACCACTCCTACGGCTACGCGCAGGCGCTGCGCGACGGTGTGGTCCGGCCGGTGATCTTCCTGGCCTACTCCGGTGAGGCGAGCTGGCGGACCAGTGCGGGCGAGGAGTTCACCGCTCGGCTTGGCGAACCGCTCACCCAGGAGCAGACCGCGCGGGCGTGGCGGACGGCGCTGGACCCGACGGGAGAGTGGATCCCGTCGGTGCTGCGGGCCGCGGACAAGCGGCTGACCCAGCTGCGCTCGGCCGGCATCCCGGACGCGGGTGCGCTGGTGATCGCGTCCGACCACGACACAGCCAAGTCCTACGCGAAGCTGATCGCGGAGATCAGCGGGCAGCAGCCGACCGTCGTGCTGTCCGACGACCCGAAGGCGTCCGGCCGGATCGCCGAGTTCGCGGCGACCACGGAACGCTGGCTGGTCGCGGTCCGGATGGTCAGTGAGGGCGTCGACGTGCCCCGGCTCGCCGTCGGTGTCTACGCGACCAGCGCGTCCACCCCGCTGTTCTTCGCGCAGGCGATCGGCCGGTTCGTCCGGGCCCGCAAGACCGGCGAGACGGCGAGTGTGTTCCTGCCCAGCGTGCCGGTGCTGCTGGAACTGGCCAGCCAGATGGAGGCCGAGCGGGACCACGTGCTCGGCAAGCCGCACCGGGAGAAGGACGGCTGGGACGACGAACTGCTCGCCGACGCCAACCGGACCAAGGACGAACTGGGCGAGGAGGAGTCCGCGTTCACGTCGTTGGGCGCGTCCGCCGAGCTGGACCAGGTGATCTACGACGGGTCGTCCTACGGCAGCGCGGCCGGTCCCGGCACCGACGAGGAGCAGGAGTACCTGGGGCTGCCCGGCCTGCTCGAACCCGACCAGGTGCGGGCCCTGCTGCGGGAACGGCAGGACCGGCAGATGTCGGCCGCGTCGGCGCGGGCCAAGGCCGCGTCCGGCACCGTCCAGACCGAACGGCGTTCACTCTCGGTGTCCGAGCGACTGGGCGAGCTGCGCAAGGAGCTGAACACGCTGGTCGGGATCTACCACCACCGCACCGGCAAGGCGCACGGTCAGATCCACGGTGAACTTCGTCGGGTTTGTGGTGGTCCGCCGACGGCCATGGCTTCCGTCGAGCACTTGGAAGAACGGATCGCCACGCTGCGTTC
>DASUJK010000305.1:0-14191 GCA_036279295.1 Pseudonocardiaceae bacterium
GGGAGGGCACGCCACTGTCGGGTGTGGAGGCACAGACCACCCGGTACGCCGCCGCGCTGCCCCGCTCGCACACCCTGGCGCTGTGGCGGGCCGGGGTGCCGGTGCCGTTCCGGTACGAGTCGACCGGCGCCGAGACGCACTTCACCAACGCGCTGGACCCGCACCCGCGGTCCCGGCCGGTGTTCTCCTTCCACCGCCCGGACACGGTGGCCCGGTGGATGCGCGAGGCGGGCGGGAACCCGGCCGCGCCGACGCTGCGGGCCCGGCTGCGGCTGCTGCCGGGGCTGGACGACGACCGGCTGCGCCCGGCGCAGGTCGACGCGGTGCGCGGGATCGAGGCGTCGCTGGCCGCCGACCGGGCCGAGGCGCTGGTGCAGATGGCCACCGGCGCGGGCAAGACCTATGCCGCGGTGACCCTGTCCTACCGGCTGTTGAGCCGGGCGAACGCCGGCCGGGTGCTGTTCCTGGTGGACCGCAACAACCTGGGCGGGCAGGCGCTGGCGGAGTTCCGCAACTACGAGACCCCCGACGACGGCCGGAAGTTCACCGAGTTGTACAACACCGAGCGGCTGACCGGCGGGACCGCGCTGGACTCCTCGAAGGTGGTGATCTGCACCATCCAGCGGATGTACGCGCTGCTGCGCGGCGAGCCGGTGCCCGACGGTGAGAACGACGACCCGGCGTTCGACGACTACCGGCGGGACCGGCCGGTGGAGGTGGGCTACAACCCGGCGGTGCCGCCGGAGGCGTTCGACCTGGTCATCGTGGACGAGTGCCACCGGTCGATCTACGGCACCTGGCGGCCGGTGTTGGAGTACTTCGACGCGTTCGTAGTCGGGCTGACCGCCACCCCGGTGGCGCAGACGTTCGCGTTCTTCCACCAGAACCTGGTGTCCTCCTACACCTACGAGCAGGCGGTCGCCGACGGGGTGAACGTGGACTTCGACGTGTACCGGATCCGCACCGAGATCACCGAGCGGGGCGGGCACATCCCGGCCGGGATCGTGGTGCCCCGCCGGGATCCGCGCACCCGCCGGCAGCGGTACGAGGAACTCGGCGACGACCTGAGCTACGCCGGCAAGAACCTGGGGCGGGACATCATCGCCGAGGACCAGATCCGGTTGGTGCTCGGCACGTTCCGCGACAACCTGTTCACCGAGATCTTCCCGGGCCGCTCGACCGTGCCCAAGACGCTGATCTTCGCGGTGAACGACAACCACGCCGAGGACATCGTGCGGATCGCCCGGGAGGTGTTCGACCGGGGCAACGACTTCGCCGCGAAGATCACCTACACCTCGCACCGGGAGGGCCGGACCCCCGAGGCGCTGATCCAGGCTTTCCGCAACGATCCGGCGTTGCGAATCGCGGTGACGGTGGACATGATCTCCACCGGCACCGACGTGCGGCCGATCGAGTGCGTGATGTTCTTCCGCCAGGTGCGCACCCGGTCCTATTTCGAGCAGATGAAGGGCCGCGGGTCGCGCACCATCGACCCGACCGAGTTCCAGGCGGTGACCCCGGACGCGCGGACCAAGGACCGGTTCGTGATCGTCGACCCGGTCGGGGTGACCGACACCGACCTGCCCGAGGCCGCGCCGCTGGCGCAGCACACCGAGCGGCAGGTCAGCCTGGCCCAACTGCTGGACCGGACCGCGACCCGGGCGATCTCGGTCGAGGAGACGGCCACGCTGGCGTCCCGGCTGGCCCGGTTGGACCGGCAGATCACCGACGCCGAGCGCGGCGAGTTGGCCAGATTGGCCGGCCGGCCGCTGCCGGAGATCGTCCGCGGCATGGTCGACGCGGTCGACCCGGAGGCACTGGAGCGCGCCCGGCTGGACGGAGGGGATCCAGCCGTGCGCGATCTGGTGCTCACCTCGGTGGCGCCGCTGACGGCGAACCCGGCGCTGCGGGAGCGGGTGCTGGAGATCAGGCGGGCCTACGACATCACCTACGACGAGGTGAACCGGGACCGGTTGATCGAGGCCCGCGCGGTGCCCCGGGTGGAGTTGGCCCGCCAGACGGTGCGGCACTGGCACAACTACCTGGCCGACCACCGGGACGACATCGCCGCGCTGGAGGTGGTGAACGCCCGGCGCGGCGGACGGGGCTCGTACGCGCTTTTGAAGGACCTGGCCGATCGGATCGCCCGCCCACCGCACGCTTGGACGCCGGACCAGTTGTGGGACGCCTACCTGACGTTGGGCAAGGCGACCGACCGGCCCGGTGTGCGGCACGGGGCGAGCGAGTTGGTGTCGCTGATGCGGTTCGAGTTGGGGCTGGACGAACAGTTGCGGCCCTACGGCAGCGTGGTGGCCGAACGCTTCGGAGCGTGGTTGTCACGGCAGGAGCATGCCGGGGTACGGTTCACGCCCGATCAGATGTGGTGGTTGGAGAGGATCGTGGAAGTGGTGGCGAGCAGCGCCGAGGTGGAACGCGCCGACCTGGACGAGTCCCCGTTCACCGACCGGGGCGGCTCCCTCGGATTCGAACGGGCCTTCGGTGACCGCGCCGCGTCCCTCCTCACCGAACTCGACCAGGACCTCACCGCATGACCGACTTACCCCAGGGTTGGGAATGGTCCACGCTCGGCGAAATCAGCGCGACCGCGCTTGGCAAGATGTTGGACCGCGGGAAGTCCGTTGCAGCATGCCCAGCACCGTACCTTCGTAACAGCAATGTACACTGGGGACACATCGATCTCGCCGATGTCAATACCATGGACATCCCGCTGGACGAGCGTGAATACTTCCGCCTCATGCCAGGCGATGTCCTCGTCTGCGAGGGCGGGGAGATCGGACGCTGCGCGATCTGGCCGGGAAGTCATGACTACATGGCCTTCCAGAAGGCCATACATCGCATCAGACCATATGGCGGAATAGAACCGGGATATCTTAGCTATTTGTTCGAGCATCTCAGCATGACAGGAACACTTCTCGCGTATTCGACGGGAAGCACGATAAAACATCTTCCACAGGAGCAACTACGCCGGCTTCCCGTCCCAGTGCCGCCGCTGGCGGAGCAGCGCCGCATCGTCGCCACCCTCGAAGACCACCTCGCCCGCCTCGTCGGGGCAACGGCTGACCTTGAGCGAGCGAGCTTGAGGGCCGGCAGAGCGCGAGACGTGCTGATCGCGAATGAGGTTGATGTTCACGCCCACGAAGCTGTCCAATTGGGATTGTTCCTTCGTGAGCCGCTGACGAACGGTCGGTCTGTACCGACCGGGCCTGGTGGTTTTCCGGTTCTGCGGCTGACTGCGTTGCGCGGAGACCGGTTGGACCTCTCCGAGCGCAAGGATGGCGCATGGTCCGCCGACGAGGCTTCGTCCTATCTGGTGCGTCGGGGCGATTACTTCGTCAGTCGCGGCAATGGATCGTTATCCCTAGTCGGACGAGGTGCCCTGCTGGACGAGACCCCTGATCCAGTCGCCTTTCCTGACACGTTGATCAGAGTCCGCATCCGTGATGATGTGCTGTTGCCGGAGTTTCTCAACTTGGTATGGAACTCACGCCGAGTACGCGCACAGATCGAGGGATCAGCTCGGACCACCGCCGGTATCTACAAGATCAATCAGCGCATTATCGAACGAATTCTTATTCCCGTGCCAACGATGGAGGATCAGCGTGCAATTGTGGCGAGAATTTCTGAGCAATCGCAATTATTGACGGTTGGTCGAACACTTGCCACAACCGCGAGGAGCCGAGCATCGAGCCTGCGTCGTTCCCTGCTCGCCGAGGCATTCTCGGGGCGGTTGGTTCCGCAGGATCCCGGTGATGAGCCGGCTTCGGAACTGCTTGGGCGGATCAGGGTGGAGCGGGCGAAGGCTGGGCCGGGGCGGCGTACCCGGAAGGCAGGACCGGCACGGCCGGTACAGGAGGAGTTGTCGTGAGTACGGCTGAGTCGCGGCGGTTGGTCGGGAAGCTGTGGAACTACTGCGATGTGCTGCGCGACGACGGTGTTTCGTCGATCGACTACGTGGAGCAGTTGACGTTCCTGCTGTTCCTCAAGATGGCCGACGAGCGGGCCGGCGGCACGCTCAACCCGGTCCGGATCGTGCCCGAGGGCCTGGACTGGCTGGCGCTGCTGGCCGCCGACGGCCGGGACCTGGAAGCCAAGTACCTGGAGATCCTGGACAGCCTGGGCAAGCAGCCCGGCACCCTGGGCGTGATCTTCCGCAAGGCGCAGAACCGGATCCAGGACCCGGCCAAGCTCAAACGGCTCGTGGTCGATCTGATCGACAAGGAGCGCTGGTCGTCGGCCGACGTGGACGTCAAGGGCGACGCCTACGAGGAACTGTTGGAACGCAGCGCCGAGGACGTCAAGTCCGGCGCCGGCCAGTACTTCACCCCGCGCGCGCTCACCCGGGCCATGACCGACTGCGTCGGCCCCGGCCCGGCCGACACCGTGATCGACCCGGCCTGCGGCACCGGCGGGTTCCTGCTCGCCGCCTACGAGTACATCACCGGCCACCACGGCGCCGAGCTGACCCGCGAGCAGCGGGCGCACCTGCGCACCGGCGCGATCCGGGGCGTGGAACTGGTCGACGGCACCGCCCGGCTGGCCCAGATGAACCTGCTGCTGCACGGCATCGGCCGCCCCGACGGCGACCAGTTGGTGGACGTCGGCGACGCGCTGGCGACCAAGCCGACCCGGCACGCCAGCGTGGTGCTGGCCAACCCGCCGTTCGGCCGCAAGTCGTCGGTCACCGTGGTCGGGGCGGACGGCCGGGCCAGCCGGGAGGACATCGCCTACGCCCGCAGCGATTTCTGGACCACCACCACGAACAAGCAGCTCAACTTCGTGCAGCACATCGCCTCGCTGCTGACCATCAACGGCCGGGCCGCCGTGGTGGTGCCCGACAATGTGCTGTTCGAGGGTGGGGCCGGCGAGCAGATCCGCCGCCGGCTGCTGCGGGAGTACGACATGCACACCCTGCTGCGGCTGCCCACCGGCATCTTCTACGCCGGCGGGGTGAAGGCCAACGTGCTGTTCTTCGACCGCCGGCCGGCCGCCGAACACCCGTGGACCACCCGGCTGTGGGTGTACGACCTGCGCACCGGGGCGCACTTCACCCTCAAGCAGAACCCGCTGCGCCGCGAACACCTTGCCGACTTCGTGGACTGTTACCGCCCCGGCGCCGACCGGTCCGAACGGGTCGAGACCGAGCGGTTCCGCGCGTTCGACTACGACGAACTTGCCTCCCGCGACAAGGCCAACCTCGACATCACCTGGCTGGCCGACCCGTCGGCCGACAACGCCGACGACCTGCTCCCCCCGGAGATCATCGCCCAGGAAATAGTCGAGGACCTCCAGGCCGCCCTGACCGAGTTCACCGCCCTCGCCGACACCCTGGCGTCCCGCCCGACCCCACCACCCAACACGCCGTGACCAAAGCCAAGCACACTCGACCCTCGGCGCATCGTATCGACTGACAGTGTTTCGCTGTACACTATATATTATCAAGCGTTCACAGGGAGGTACAACATGGCTGACAAGAGGTGGGAGGCAGACTCTTCCACATCGCTGCGACGACTCGGCAAGTCGTCCCACGAACTCGGACAGACCAGCCAGGAGGCAAACTGTCCCGACATCTGGGAGTTGCACAACGGGACATCGCGGTCATCGGGCAAGACCTCACCACGTCCTACCGGTCACGGCTCCCGACCGGTGTGAACGCGGACGCGCACGAACGGTTGGTCATCATCCCCCGTGACACGATCATCGCCGCGAAGAAGGACATTCTCGATGCATGACCTCCTCGAAGGCGCCTCCGGCGAGCGGATGCCGTTGGACGCCTATCGCCAGGACTTCGACCGCCACCTCTGGGTGGACAGCATCACCGACGACCATCGAAAGATCGCCGAATGCGGATTCCGCATTCGGCGGGTTCGCGTGGTCGAAGAGCCGATCACTCGTTACCTGCTCTGGGAACCGCACGTGATGCGTCTTCGGGATGAGCAGTTCGAGATGCACGACCCGCTTCCGGAGATTCGCTCATGAGGTTTCGACGTCGTGCGCACATCGACCACCGCACATGTATGACAGTGGTCGAAGCAGCGACGGAACTGTCCATGCAGCGGCAGATCGCCTGGTCCGTGATGAACGCGGACCAAGCCCAGAGTCTCAGCCAAGTAACCTCCAGCATGCGCGACTCCCTTGCACGCGGAGAAGTGGTGCATATACCGACGACGGCCGACAGGAATTTCAACGCGAAGTTCGCCGTACCCAGTGCCGCCTACTGTCTGGCATTTATCTACTGCTGGGTGGGTTCAACGGTTGGCGAGCTACCGTCCATGCACATTAATGGGTCACTTTCCACAAACACCGTGGCCGATCTGACGGAATGGATCATGGCAACGGTCACTAATGGCAGAAGTGGTGATACCCCTGAACTCGGCACCGTCGCTAACCTGCTTCGCCAAGCCGCCGTGAGCTGACACTCCGGGCGAACGATGACAACTGGAGATCCCGAGTCAATTGATAGGACGATTGAATCGTGTCACAGCGTAGTGTCGATGGTCCGGATTGGGAACTAACCGAACAAGTCGGGTCACGAGTACTATACGAGGACGTGTCCACCCGGGTATGGCTTCTTGAGTTACAGCCAGGCGAAAGTTCCGGATGGCACCGGCACACGTGTGAATACATGTACGTGACCATGCGTGCTGGCCAGACTCAGACCGAGTACATCGACGGACGCATCGAGCCACAGGACGACACTGTGGGGACGGCCGTCCGACGACGTGCTGACCCCGGACACCGGCTGGTCAACAAGGGTACAGAAGTCTACCAGAATATCGTGATTGAATTCCTGGACCAACCGTGACCGATTCCTTCGGTGAGAGCAGCCTGCTGGACTGGGTTTCCGCTCTGCATCCAGAGCAGGACCAGATTGCCGACGCGCTGAAGCTGGCTATCGATGAATCACCTGGACGTATCTCCGCCGCCTACCGTGAAATGCTGTCCGGCTATCTCACGACACCGCAGACGCTGGCAAAGATCACTGTCGACCTCGACGAGGCAACCGAGCACTCCGGCACCGTAGCCGCACTGGACATACCATTCTTCTCGCTGTGCATTCACCACTTTCTGCCGTTCTTCGGCACCATCGACATGGTCTACCAACCCGGGCGAATGATCGTCGGCATCGGTAAACTGCCCCGTTTCGCCGAGATGCGCGCCAGGAGATTCCAGATCCAAGAGCATCTGGTGAAGGACCTCTGCGACGACCTGATGCGGCATGTCGGCGCGAAGGGCGCTTTCGTGCGGGCGACTGCGCGGCACCTGTGCGTCTGTGGCCGCGGCCCCAACAAACCATCGGTATCCAATGTGGCGACCTACGGTTCCGGCACGCTGGCCTATATGGTCAACAACGCCGACGCGCCGCGTGGAGTGCCCGGTGGGTAGACCTGATCAGGACGGCAAACCTGCGATCATAGCGCCGGTGACCGCGTTGTTTCCAGCCGATGTGGACTTCGTCATCGCTCTACCAGACTCGATCCTGACTCCTCTGATTCGGCGCGTCATCGCTCATCCGCGGCTCCAGTACATCCAGGTTGTGCATGAAGCACAGGCGGTGGGCCTGGCCGCCGGCCTGTCACTGGCCGGGCGGCGACCACTTGTCGTGATGGAGAACTCCGGGCTCCGGTCGGCTGCCGAATCGATCGGCCGACTGGTGGTCCTGCACCAGATCCACCTGCTCTTCCTGGTGTCCGGCCGAGGCGGGTTCGGTGATCCGAACTGGTGGGCGCAATACCACTCTCGGCACGCCGAGGAGATTGCGAGAACCTTCGGCCTCGGCTACGTCGAGGTGAAGTCGGCCGAGGAAATAGGTCTGTGCATCCACCGCGGACTCTCTCAGGTGCGGACGCGCAACCGCTCAGTCGTACTGTCGATCGATCCGGCGGCGATGGACGGTGTGTAGCGGATGAAGTCGATCGACGCCACCGCGGCGGTTCAGCGGCACGTACCCGACGACGTGATTGTGGTTGCCGGTCTCGGTCGGTCCGCGTGGTGCGCACGGGAACTCTGGGGACGATCGGTCCTCATTCTCGACGCTCTCGGAGACGTCCTACCCACAGCGATCGGGCTGAGCGTAGCATACGGACCGTCGTCCGACCGAAACGTCCTATCGATGGAGGGCGACGGTTCGTTCCTGTTCGGCGTGCACGGCCTGGTCACACTGGCGGCCTGCCGGCACCTAGTCGGACGGTTCCTGGCGGTGATACTGGACAACACGATCCTGGAATCGGCCGGCGGCCTCCCCACCCTGTCCTACCCGCTGCGCTGGGACCTGCTCTGCGCCGCACACGGTCTGGCCTACGCCCAGGCAACCACCGTGCCCGAAGTCGACGACGCGATGCGCGAAATCGGCGGCGTCGGCGTCCTTCGTTTGGTTGTCACCGACGCCGAGAGGCTGCCCACGCCCGCCGACATCGACACCGGAAGTGAGAACGTCGTCGGTTTCCGGCGAATGCTTGCCGACAGAGACAACAAGCCCCTACCGTCTCCGGCCCAGAAGTGGTGACCGCGATGCTCCTGTACCAGACAGGCTATCCTGGTGGTTACGAGGTTAAGTGGGATGACGCAGCCATCTCCGCATATGTGCTGTCGACCAAGGAGAGCAGGGAGGTGCTCTGTGACGCTACCGCCGTCGGAGTCCGATTCCAGGATAAGCTCGGCTCAGCGGTGTATGAGGCATTACGAATGCTCGACACGCTCGATTCGGCATTCTCCGCGAAACTGCACTCCGCACCGGCCACCGTCCTGAACATTCTGCGAGGCGGGCTCAACTTCCGTGGTCAGGATGCGTGCGAAAAGCTGACCTCAGTCCCAGCCATCGTGAGCTTCATGACCAGTGAGAGATCAGTCGTCGACGGCGCCGTGCGGATCACGAACGACAGGTACCGGAAATTCGCTCTGTCGCAGGCCTCGGTCTTGTTGATCGCCGATATTGCGGCTACGGGTCAGACACTGGGCAACGCGCTGCGGCACGTGCTGCTTGACAACGACTCGGCAGCGGCCACTCCGTCCGATATCGTGATCGTCACAGTGGGCTCGATCGCCGCACTGCGATCGTTGGACGAGACGGTCCGGCAGATCCGTAGCACCTGTACCGGTGACCGGCTGAACCTCCGTGTCGTCCTGATGGAAGGCGCCTTCGGAATCTACCGGGCACAGCAGAACCTACCCTACCATCTTGACAAAACAGACTTCATCAGAGTCGGCGGAGTCGTTTCCCCAGAGTTCATGACCTATTCGCTCCAGAATCCCGTCAGCCTGTTGGAGCGTTGTCTTGTCTATGACGGCGGCGTTCGCGGTTTCACACCCAACGAACATACCGCCGCCCTGTGCGAATACTGGACCGCCAGCGTCAGGTTATTTGATTCGCAGCCAAGCGAACTACGACGTCACATTTTTGCCAAGACGGGCAAGGGACTCTTTGCGGGTTCGAAAGCGGACTTCCTGAACTCACTGCCGTGCTGGGGCGTGCTGCCGTGGGAGGTAACCAGCACCGTGTATGATGCGGCGTCAAGTATCGACCTGAATAATGGAACCGACTCCGTACGAGCACTGTGCGAATCGCACAGAGAGACTACCTGTCAATCACAATGACACCTTGGGAGACATCGACATCATGACGAAACTGATCGACAAGCTGGCGTGGTTGCGTGTCGAGGACGGTCGAATCCTGAGCACCCGCTCCATCGGTAAGGACGCCTACTACATCCCCGGCGGCAAACGGGAGGGAAACGAGTCCGATCGCGAGGCGCTGACCCGGGAGATCCAGGAGGAACTGAGTGTCAAGCTCGTGCCGTCGTCACTCGTGCACGCCGGGACGTTCGAGGCCCAGGCGCACGGCAAGTCCGAGGGTATCGTCGTCCGCATGACCTGCTACTGGGCAGACTACGAGGGCGAACTCGCGCCGGCGGCGGAGATCGAAGAGATGGTGTGGCTGGACTACTCGGGCCGAGAGAAGTCGTCGCCCGTGGACAGGTTGATCTTCGACTGGCTGCGTGAAACCGGAAGGCTCTAGGATTCGAGCCGGACGGACTGTTATGGAGTTGAGCATCGCCACCATCAGCAGCGGATGGCGGCAGATTCTTTCGCTGTTCCTCGAAGAGAGCCCTGTACGAATCGCAACCCGGCACGGGATATCGTTCGATATCCCGGGTCTCACCGTGCGGCTGACCACGCCCGGCGACCTGACGATTCCCGAAGGGTACGCCTATCCCGAACTGGTGTCTGACTACCGCGAACGTCTCTTCGGCGCGCAGCAGAACAAGTCGCTGTTCTACCGCCGGCTGACCGAATGGCCGGACGGTGCGGGCGGCACGTTCAATCAGATGGATGGCATCCGGGAACTGCTGAAAACCCAGTCGACGACGAGATCGGCGGTCTTCAGTACATGGCAGCCGACGGAGGACTTTGGCGCGAAATATCCGGTTTCCCCGGTCGGCGGCTGTTTCCGACTGGTGGGCGGAACCCTCAATTTGCTTCTGTCCGCACGTAGTGTGGACATCTGGGTCGGATTCGTGCCCGAGCTCCTGACCTTTGCGCGTCTGACGAACGACCTGGCACTCGATCTCGGTGCGCGGGATTCTGTTGTGACGTACCACATGTGGAGCGCACATCTGTATGAAATCGACTACCTAACGTATCTGGCGAGGCTCCGATGAACCGTAGTCTAAGTTTGCTCGACGGAGGCGTTCTCGACAGCACTTCACTGGATCGCATTCTGCAGGCCATCATATTCTTCGCCGACTCGATTGCCGTCCGGGCGTCGTACGAGACGGTCGCAGGTCGCGGATACAGTGGCGACGAGATCGACTGGAAGGTCGATGCCCTGCGGGAGCAGGGGTTCATCCGACTCTGGGCGCATGAATACGAGGTTGATGACGCTGGCTACGCCCGGGACCCGACGAACCAGGCCGGCGTGGGACGCCACGCCGACCTGGTTGTCGTCCAGGAGGATCTGGGCAACAGCCTGAGCGAGATGGACGAGTTCATGCGTGCGGTCCGGGAGGACGCGTATCGTGACTCGGCAGAGCACGCGGGCACGAAACTCCGGCAGGGCACCGCCGAGATCGTCGGGCTGCGCAGCCAGCTCGCATCGCTGCTCATCTCATCCGAGCTGAACCAGGACGGACTGCTGACCAACCCCGCCACCCGGACCACCCTGATGAACAGGTTCCGGTCGGGCATGGCCAGCTTTCGGATGGCCGTGGTGCGCGAAGTGGTCGCGCAGCTTCAGGTCGGCTCGCTGGCGGCGCTGACCCCGGAGCAGGTCGATCAGTGCAGACGGCATGGCCAGGGCTTCCGGCAGCTCCTCGACGACTCGCTGATCGCCGTGTCACGCGGACTCGACCCGGTCATGACGCCTCAGGCGATCGCCATGGATCTCATGGCGCGATACCGCGACATCTCGCGCGAGTACTTCCGGCCGGCGGCGATGTCGGAAGCTGCGGACGAAGTGCTGTGGGATCTGCTCGGCGCAGCGATACCGCCCTCGATCGCGTTGAAGTATGGGCTCAAGGGCCTGCGGTGGCGCAAGAACGCCAACGAGTTGCGCCCGTTCCTCCTGCTCATGCACTTGGAGAAATCGTTGAAGGGTGGGAACCAGTAGGAAGTGCACTGTTTCCCTTTCTGCTTCCCGAACCCGACCCTGCGACCAGACCGGGGAGGTCGTCAATTCATCAGACCTGATCGACTCTGTGGCTGGCCCGGAATCGCCGGTGCAACGGTTCTGGGTTGGTGGTTGGCCACCGTCAGTCGTCATCCGGCTCGTCGGGCTCATCCGTCTCATCTGGGGCGGCGGGGGCTGGCGCCGGGTCGATCCAGATCAGGCGGACGGTTCCACGGCGGGAGAACAGGCGGTGGGCGGTCTCGGCGGAGCGGAAATGACCCAGCCCGCCGCCGAGCGCGTTGCACACCACCGCTCGGCCGGGCAGGGCAAGGCCCCAGCCGACCACGATGCCGTCGTCGTGTTCGCCGCACACCGCACACAGCGCGAACCGGCTCGGCGCGGTGTCCACGCACAGGTCCCGTAGTTCCGCCGCGAACTCCTCCTCCGTCATCGCAACTACCACAACCCCCGACCGAACGGCCATTTCGCACCTCGACAACGTCGTGTCCTGTAGAGGGCTGAGACGTTGCCATGTTTCTGAGACGGCTTCAATCATTCGATCGGGTGATGTCGTCCGAAGCTGAATCTGGGATGGTGATGCGAGCCGATCAAGGAGGTCACACATGCCGAAGGGGCACTCGACGGCCCGAGCCCGCAGTCTTGGTGCCGAACTGAAGGAACTACGCGCCAAGACCAGGCTGAGCACCCGGGCGGTTGCCGAACGCCTCGGCTGGTCGCCCAGCACGCTGAACCGGGTCGAGACCGGGTTGCGCCCGCCGAAGGTCGAGGAGATCGCCGCGCTGCTGGTGGTCTACGGCGTCACCGGCGCCGAGCGGGACCGATTGCTGGACCTCTCCCGGGAAGCCGACCAGCCGGGCTGGTGGGAGACCGCCCGCCCCGACCTGCCGTCCCAGTTGACCGCCCTGGTCGGTTTCGAGTCCCACGCCGTCCGCATCACTGACATGTCCACCGTTCTGGTGCCCGGCCTGTTGCAGACGCCTGACTACGCCCGAGCCGTGATGGAATGCAGCCGGATACCGTCACCAAATGCCGAAACCCGGGTAGCCACCCGGATGGGCCGGCAGGTCATCCTCAGCCGGCCGGAACCACCCGAGCTACTGGCCATTGTGGACGAGGCCGTGTTGCGCCGGCCGGTGGGCGGCCGGAAGGTCATGACCGACCAGCTCCGGCACATGGTCCGGGTGTCCGAACGCCCGAACGTCACGGTCCGAGTGATCCCGTTCGAGCGCGGTGGGCACATCGGGGTGAACGGCCCGTTCGTGGTCCTGGAGTTCGCCAAGGCAGGGACGATCGTGCACATGGAGCACCTGCGCTCCGGGGTGTTCGTGGACGACCCAAAAGACGTGGAACCGTTCCTGACCGCCACCGCTACGCTGACCGAGGCAGCCCTGGATCCGGCCGCGTCGGAGAAGCTCCTCCTCGCCGTGGCCGACGAGTACGAGCGGTGAGGTGGCATGGATCTGTCCGGCGCGCACTGGCGCAAGTCCAGCTACAGCGGCAGTGAGTCCAACTGCGTGGAGGTCGCGTTCGTGGGTGACCGGGTGGCCGCCCGGGACAGCAAGAACCCCACCGGCCCCGCCCTGACCTTCACCCCCACCGCGTGGACCGCGTTCCTCACCGCCGTGCACACCGAGGAGTTCCAGGGCGACTGACGCCCCGGTCGCTGGCGGCTACCGTTGCCGCGGCCGTCTCGACCCTGCGACCGCTCGCTGTCTTTGGTACGAGACCTGGTTGAGCGGGTCGGAACCCGTGCGCGATGCCGTGGGCACCGCCGACGGGTGGCCCGGTAGGCCCCCGGGTGACACCGCTCCCCCACGCCCTTTCGCGTGCGCCACTGGGGAGCCCGATCGGCCCGGCATCGCCGAACGCAGAAGGACTTCACCGTCGCTGTCGTGCGCGTTTCGCGGTGCCGGGTTCCTTGGTCCGCACCCCGGACCCGAATGCCGAGCCTGTCAGGACACGACGTTTACGACGTGCCTTGGCAGTCCACGGCTCTCTCCCTTCGGACACGACCCCAGCAAGACCGTGTTAGGCGGTTTAAGCACATTATCGTGTGTTGTATCGGTAGCTTGTAGCTTGCCCGGGTTGATGCGCGCACGTCTACACCAACGAAGTCCCACGGGCAGTGCCCCCGAACGTTCAGGTGTCCCGATCCCCAGGAGGAACCGTGGCCCCTCGACCCAGAACCATCCTGACGCTGGCTGCCGCCGCCGCGCTCACGGCCACGGCGAGTGTCGCCGCGGTCCAGCCCGCGTCGGCGGCGCTCGCGGCGAACGCCGCCGCCCCCACAATCATCCGTACCGCCTGCCCCGGCGGTATCTGGGCGATCACCACCAAGCCCGCCAGAGGCTTCAACCCGCTGACCGCCACCACCGGGCAACTCGAAGCGAACAACTACCCCACACCACCGGCGAAGGCCGACACCGCGGCGTACGAGCAGTGGAGGAAGCTCGCGCTCTCGCCGGCCGCGCTGACCAGCTCCTGCCCGAACACCACGCCCAGCGATCACAGCAGCGGCGGCAGCGTCAGGACCGCCGTGAGCCCCGA
>DASUJK010000306.1:0-3095 GCA_036279295.1 Pseudonocardiaceae bacterium
GGGCCTCCTGGACCAGCCGGATGACCTCGCGGGCGAGTCCCTCGCGCCGTAGTTCCGGCGTGACGGCGGTATCGATCGCCACGGTCTCGCCCGCGTCGGTGGCCACCGCCCAGCCCGCCCGCGGCGTCTGCGTCACCACCACGTCGTCCGCGCTCACCGTGACCGCCGGCCGGCCGGGCACCGTGACCTGGATCGAGCCGCCCGCCAGCACCGCCGTCGCGATGACCGCGGCCGGGGCCGCGGCGACGGCCGCGGCCACCGCGGGGGTGCTGGACCCGAACCGCCGGCCCAGTGACCGGAAGTTCGGCTTGACCGCGTAGTCGACGAGCTCGCCCGCCTCGCCGCCCAGCGGCTCGAGCGAGCCCACGTTCAGTTCCGCGACGATCAGGGACCGCAGCTCAGCGGGGAGCCGGTCGAAACCCGCCGCCCCGATGAGGGCCTGCCGGAGCGGCTGCCTGGTCCGGACCGACGCTCCCGACCGCGCCGAGCGGCCCAGTTCGGTCAGCCGCCGGGCCAGCGCCATCTGCGCGGAGAGTTCCTGGTCGATGAGCGCGGCGTCGAAGGCCGGCCACGACGCCAGGTGCACGGACTCCGGTTCCCCGGCCCGTCGCAGCGCGCCCCAGACATAGTCCGTCACGAACGGGACGAACGGCGCCAGCAGCAGCGTCAGCGTCCTGACGCACTCGTACAGCGTGGCGAAGGCCGACGTCCCGTCGGCTGACGAGGGCCCGTCCCAGAACCGCCGCCGCGACCGGCGCACGTACCAGTTGGACAGGTCGTCGATGAACGTCGCGAGCCGCCGCCCGGCCGCCGCCGTGTCGAAATCCTCCAGCGAGACGGTGACGTCCCGCACCACGGCGTGCAGTTCGCTCCGCATCCACCGGTCGAGCAGCGGACGCTCGGCGGGCGCGTCACCGGGCGTCCAGCCGCCCGCGTTCGCGTACAAGACCAGGAACGACGCCGTGTTCCAGTAGGTCAGCAGGACCTTCCTGACGATCTCGCTGAGCACGTCGTGGCCCACCCGCCGCGCTCCCCAGGGCGAGCCGGAGGCCGCGAAGAACCAGCGCAGCGCGTCGGCGCCGTGCCTGTCCATCAGCGGTATGGGCTCGAGCACGTTACCCAGGTGCTTGCTCATCTTGCGGCCGGTCTCGTCGACGAGCAGCCCCACGCACACCACGTTCTCGTAAGCCGACCGCCCGAACACCATCGTCCCCACGGCCATCAGCGAGTAAAACCAGCCCCTGGTCTGGTCGAGGGCCTCGCAGATGAACTGGGCCGGATACGAGGCCTCGAACTCGGCCATACCCTGCCACGGCGCGCCGAACTGGGCGAACGGCATCGAGCCGGAGTCGTACCACACGTCGATCACCTCGGGGACGCGCCGCGTCAGCCCGTCGCACGACGGGCAGCTGAACGTGACCTCGTCCACGAACGGCCGGTGCGGATCGAGCCCGGTCAGGTCCCTCCCGGCTCGTTCCGACAGCTCGGCCAGCGAGCCGACCGGGGTCACGTGCGACTCCGCGCACACCCACAGCGGCAGTGGCGTGCCCCAGTACCTGGTCCGCGACAGCGCCCAGTCCACGTTGTTCCGCAGCCACTCGCCGTACCGGCCGGTCTTGACCGTCGCCGGGTACCAGTTCGTCCGCTCGTTCTCGGCCAGCAGCTTGTCCTTGACCGCGGTGGTCCTGATGTACCACGACGGCACCGCGTAATAGAGGAGCAAGGTGCCGCACCGCCAGCAGTGGGGGTAGCTGTGCACGTGCCGCTCGGACCGGAACAGCAGGCCGCGGTCGTCGAGGTCCTCGATCAGGCGCCGGTCGGCATCCTTGAAGAACAGCCCGCCGACCAGCGGCACGCCGTCGTCGAAATGACCGTCCGGCTTGACCGGGTTGACCACGGGCAGGCCGTGCGCGCGCGACGCCTCCATGTCGTCGGCGCCGAACGCCGGCGCCAGATGGACCAGACCGGTGCCATCTTCCGTGGTCACGAATGACCCTGGAATGACCACGTGGGCGTCAGGGATCTCTATGAAGCCGAACGGGCGTGCGTAACTCGCCCCGACTATCGCGCTGCCAGCGAACCTGGCCGCCACGTGCCATCCGTCCCCGAGCACCCGGGCGAACAGGTCCTCGGCGACGACGACCCGGTCCCCGTCGGAGGACCGGCGGGCAAGCACGTAGGTCGCGTCCGGGTGCACCGCCACCGCCGTGTTGGACACCAGCGTCCACGGCGTGGTCGTCCAGACGAGCATGTCGGCGCCTTCCAGCCCGGCCGGCGCGCCCGCGGGCAGCGTGCGCAGCCTGAACCTGACCGTGACGGCCGGGTCCGAGATCGTCTGGTAGACGTCCGGCTGGCCCATCTCGTGGTCGGAGAGCGGGGTGCCGCAGCGCGGGCAGTACGGGCTGATCCGGTGGTCGCGGACCAGCAGGCCCTGCTCGTAGACCTGCTTCAGGGACCACCACACCGACTCGACGTAGCTGGAGTCCATGGTCTTGTAGGCGTTGTCGGTGTCGGCCCAGTAGCCCATCCGCCGCGACATCTCCAGCCACGCGTCGACGTGCCTGAGCACCGACTCGCGGCAGCGCGCGTTGAAGGCGGCCACCCCGTACGCCTCGATGTCCCGCTTGCCGGTCAGGCCGAGTTCCTTCTCCACCGCGACCTCGACCGGCAGCCCGTGGCAGTCCCAGCCGCCCTTGCGCGGGACGTGGTATCCCCGCATGGTCTTGAACCGGGGGAACAGGTCCTTGAAGGTGCGCGCCTCCACGTGGTGCGCACCCGGCATCCCGTTGGCGGTCGGCGGCCCTTCGTAGAAGACCCACGCGGGGCCGTCGGCGGTCTGCTTCAGCGACCGCTCGAATATCCCCGCGTCCTGCCAGCGGGCGAGTATCTCTTGCTCGAGCGCGGGCAGGTCGACCTGCGCGGGGAGCGGCTGGAATCCCGGCACCGACCCAGCGTATAAGCTCTCTGCTCATGAATGCCGCGCGTCCGCGCCGCGTAGGGCTGCTGCTCGCGGTGGCCGTCTTCGTCCTCGCGGCCGACGTCATCTCCAAGGCCATCGTGGTGGCCAAGATGCCCGGCCACCCGAATATCCGCCT
>DASUJK010000307.1:0-25006 GCA_036279295.1 Pseudonocardiaceae bacterium
CGGCGGTCTGGAGTGGAGAAACCTGCCGGCACGGACCCCGGACGAACCGCTGGTCCCGTCGACGGGTGCGAATGGGGAACCCGCCGATGAGACAGCCGTGTTCTCCGCCGTACCAGGCGGGAACGGCGGCGGCACCGGCAACGAACGTGTCGGCGATCACACCTACGACTTTCTGGACGACCAGGACGGCCAGCACACCAAGCGATTCGGAGTGCTGCCCATGAACGGATTGGACGACGAGGAGCAGGACGGTCCGGTGGACCTGTCCGCCCTGCGTGCAGATGACGAACTGTTAACGGCCCTCGGCGGGTCGTTCCGCAGTTCGATGGGCGAGCCGAATCAGGACCCGGAGCTGAAGGCACTCCTGTCGTCCTGGCGACTGGACGTGGACACCGAGAATTTCCCGGATCTGGTGGACACCGACACCGCGATGGCGACCATCGCCGTCGGTGCGCGGATCCGCAAGCGCAAGCCTCGTTACCTGGTGCCGCTCGCGTCGGCAGCCGCTGTGCTGGTGGTCGTCTTTACCGGCATGGGTCTGGCCGCCCGCAACGCGGAACCGGGCGACCCGCTGTGGGGTATCTCGCAGATGCTCTACTCCGACCACGCGCGCTCCGTCGAAGCAGCCGCGTCGGTCCGCAGCGACCTGCACCACGCCAGCGAGGCGCTGGAGCAGGGCCACTTCGACGAGGCCAGGAGCGCGCTCGTGCAGGCGCAGGCCTCACTGCCGTCGGTGGACAACGAGGACGGCAAGGCGAATCTCCAGGCACAGCAACTGAACCTGCTCAGTCAGTTGGACAACACCACAGCGATCCCGCCGGTGCTGGCCACCACGGGCTCGTCCGGCCTGCC
This sequence comes from Pseudonocardiaceae bacterium, assembly GCA_036279295.1. GTDB lineage: Bacteria > Actinomycetota > Actinomycetes > Mycobacteriales > Pseudonocardiaceae > DATEPR01. The sequence continues at coordinate 853 of DASUJK010000307.1, forward strand.
GACCACGACGGCACCGCCGCAGACCACGACACAGCCGACGCAGCAGCAGACGACTCCGCCGGACACCACGACCGATCAGCCACCGCCGACGACAACGCCGGACATCACGACGAACGAACCGCCGCCCACGACGACGGACCCCCCGACGGCGCCGCAGAGCGGCACGGTCGGCAACGCTCCGGCGCAACCGGTGAACGATCCGCCCGCGCAGCAGTTCGATCCGGGCAGTGCCGGCGACAGCAGCAGCACCGGCACCGGCACCGCGGCCGGCAACTAGGTTGAGGCCGGCAAGCAGTTCGAGGTCGGTAGTCAGTTCCAGGACCGCGAACAGCGCCCGCTGACCCAGGGTCAGCGGGCGCTTTCCGTTGCGGTTACGCCGTCCGCGAAACCACGGCAGTACTCCCACGTCACGTAGTTGCGCGGGTTCGGGTCGAAGGCAGGCTCGTGCGGCCGCATCCGGCCATCGTTGAGCAGCTGCTCCAGGCTGGCTCGCAGCAACGCCCAGTCGTGGTAGTGCGGTTCGTCGCAGTCGGCGCAGTCCACCACGATGCCGCGCACGCCCCGCGGCTCCAGCAGGACCTGGTAGACGGCCAGGTCGGCCAGGTCCTCGACCAGTTCTTCGCGCTCCGTGTCCGTGATCGGTTGGTCTTGTTCCTCGTCGCCATCCCGCAGTTCCCGGGTCGGATCGTCCGGGTCGTTCGCGAACGGATCAGGCGGCAGCGCTTCTTGGGGCACGCCGGCACGGTACCCGGCCACGGCCGGTCTGACACTCGATACCATGGGTGTGAACCCACGTCACCCGTGCTGCCTGCGCCGATGTCGACCGCACCGGTGCCATCTCCGGCCAGGAAGGCTTGTCGTCACACCATGACTGGAACGGTGCTCGACCCGGCAACCGGCCCCGCGACCGAGTTCGTCGGCGCCTCGATGCCTGCCAAGTTCGCCATGCTCGGCCTGACCTTCGACGATGTCCTGCTGCTGCCCGCCGAATCGGACATCATCCCGAGCCAGGCCGACACGAGCACCCGCCTCTCGCGCAACGTCACCCTGCGCGTCCCACTCCTGTCCGCCGCGATGGACACGGTGACCGAATCACGAATGGCCATCGCGATGGCCCGCCAGGGTGGCATCGGCATCCTGCAGCGCAACCTGTCCATCGACGAACAGACCCGGCAGGCGGAGACCGTGAAACGGTCCGAGGCCGGCATGGTGACCGACCCGGTGACGTGCTCGCCGGAGGACACGCTGGCCGAGGTGGACGCGCTGTGCGCACGGTTCCGGATCTCCGGCGTCCCGGTGACCGATGCGGACGGCACGCTGGTGGGCATCATCACCAACCGGGACATGCGGTTCGAGATGGACCACACCCGCTCGGTGCGCGAGGTGATGACCAAGGCGCCGCTGATCACCGCCCAGGTCGGCGTGACCGCCGAAGCGGCGCTCGGCCTGCTGCGTCGGCACAAGGTGGAGAAGCTGCCCCTGGTGGACGGCGCGAACAAGCTGCGCGGCCTGATCACCGTCAAGGACTTCGTCAAGACCGAGCAGTACCCGATGGCCACCAAGGACCCGGACGGCAGGCTGCTGTGCGGCGCCGCCGTCGGCGTCGGTGCCGACGCGTTCCAGCGCTCGATGAGTCTGGTCGAGGCCGGTGTGGACGTCATCGTGGTGGACACCGCGCACGGCCATTCCCGGCATGTGGTGGACATGGTGTCGCGGCTCAAGCGTGAGCTTGGCGACACGGTCGACGTGATCGGCGGCAACGTGGCCACCAGGGCCGGCGCCCAGGCACTCGTCGAAGCGGGTGCCGACGCGGTGAAGGTCGGGGTCGGTCCGGGCTCGATCTGCACGACCCGCGTGGTCGCCGGTGTCGGCGTGCCGCAGATCAGCGCGATCTACGAGGCGGACCTGGCCTGCCGCCCGCACGGCGTGCCCGTGATCGGCGACGGCGGCATCCAGTTCTCCGGGGACATCGCCAAGGCCATCGCGGCCGGTGCCAGTTCGGTGATGCTGGGCAGCCTGCTGTCCGGCACCGCCGAGTCGCCCGGTGAGCTGATCCTGGTCGGTGGCAAGCAGTTCAAGACCTACCGGGGCATGGGTTCGCTGGGCGCGATGCGGTCGCGTGGCGAGGGCAGCAGGTCCTACTCCAAGGACCGCTACGGCCAGGACGACGTGCTGTCCGAGGACGAGCTGGTGCCGCAGGGCATCGAGGGCCGGGTGCCGTTCCGTGGACCGTTGGCCACGGTGGTGCACCAACTGGTCGGTGGCCTGCGCGCCGGCATGGGCTTCGCGGGCGCGCGGACCATCGCGGAACTCCAGGAGGCGTCGCTGGTGCGGATCACCGCGGCCGGCCTGAAGGAGAGCCACCCGCACGACATCACCATGACCGTCGAAGCCCCCAACTACACCGTCACCCGCTGACCCGAACGCCATCGTGGCCAGCACTTCAGGAAGGGACGCCGTGCGCGACCTTGTCGAGATCGGGATGGGTCGCACCGCGCGGCAGGCGTACGAACTGGACGACATCGAGATCGTGCCGTCCCGGCGGACACGATCGTCGCAGGTGGTTTCGACCGCATGGCAGATCGACGCCTACCGCTTCGACATCCCGCTGATCACCCACCCGACCGACGCTCTCGTGTCGCCGGACACCGCGGTCGCGGTCGGCGAACTGGGCGGGTTGGGTGTGCTGAACGCGGAAGGCCTGTGGGCACGGCACTCCAACGTGGCCGAGGCGTTGGACCGGTTGGCGGCCACGGCCAACGACGAGGACGATCCGACCGCGCTGATCCGGATGCTGCAGGAACTGCACGCCGCCCCGATCCAGCCGGACCTGCTCGCCGAGTCGATCAAGCGCATCCGGGACTCCGGAGCGGCCACGGTGGCGGTGCGGGTCAGCCCGCAGCGGGCCGTCGAGCTGACTCCCGAGCTGCTGGCCGCCGGGGTGGAGATCCTGGTCGTGCAGGGCACCATCGTGTCGGCGGAACACGTGGCCACCGATGACGAGGAACCGTTGAACCTCAAGCGGTTCATCGCCGACCTCGACGTGCCGGTGATCGCAGGCGGGGTGGCCGACTACCGGACGGCCATGCACCTGATGCGCACCGGCGCGGCCGGTGTCATCGTGGGCCACGGCCACAGCATCGGCGTGACCAGCACCGACGCCGTGCTCGGCATCGGGGTGCCGATGGCCACGGCGATCGTGGACGCGGCCGCGGCTCGACGGGACTACCTGGACGAGACCGGCGGCCGGTACGTGCACGTGATCGCGGACGGCGGAGTACACGTCAGCGGTGATCTGGCCAAGTCGATCGCGTGTGGCGCGGACGCCGTGATGCTCGGTGAGCCGCTGTCCATGGCGGCCGAGATGCCGGGTCGGGGCCTGTACTGGACGGCCGCGGCGGCGCACCCGTCGCTGCCGCGCAGCCGGGTGCAGCTCGGGTCGGACCCGGACTCCCAGGTGGACCTGCGGACGCTGCTGTTCGGTCCGGCCAGCGACCCGGACGGCAGGGTGAACCTGTTCGGCGCGCTGCGCAGGGCCATGGCGAAGACCGGCTACTCCGACCTGAAGGAGTTCCAGAAGGTCGGCCTCACGGTCCGCGGCTGAGCAACTTACTACTGGTCAGGAACATAGCCGCGGCACTACTCTTGCGAGCCATGAGTGAGTACGACGTGGTGGTGGTCGGCTCCGGCTTCGGCGGCAGCGTGGCCGCCCTCCGGTTGACCGAGAAGGGGTACCGCGTCGCGGTCGTCGAAGCAGGCCGCCGGTTCGCCGACGACGAGTTCGCCACGACGTCCTGGGATCTGCGCCGCTACCTGTGGGCGCCCGCGATCGGGTGTTTCGGCATTCAACGGATTCATTTGTTGAACAATGTGATTGTCCTCGCCGGGGCTGGTGTCGGTGGCGGCTCGTTGAACTACGCGAACACGCTGTACCGGCCGCTGCCGCCCTTCTACGCGGACCCGCAGTGGGCGCACATCACCGACTGGGCCGAGGAACTGGCGCCCTACTACGACCAGGCCGGCGCGATGCTCGGTGTGGTCACCAATCCGACGGTCACCCCAGCCGACGAGGTGATGCGGCAGGTGGCCAAGGACATGAACATCGAGGACACGTATCACCCGACCCCGGTCGGCGTGTTCTTCGGCGAGCCGGGCAGGCGGGCTGCCGACCCGTTCTTCGGTGGGGCGGGCCCGGAGCGCACCGGTTGCACGGAGTGTGGCTCCTGCATGACCGGCTGCCGGGTCGGCGCGAAGAACACCCTGGTGAAGAACTACCTCTACCTGGCCGAGCGGGCCGGCGCGAAGGTCATCCCGATGACCACGGTCACCCGGCTGCGCAGGCACGACGACGGCGCGTTCGAGCTCCAGCTGCGTCGGACCGGCAAGCGCACCACGACCACGGTTCGTGCCGGCCGGGTGGTGCTGGCCGCCGGCACCTGGGGCACCCAGCATCTGCTGCACGCGATGCGCGACAGCGGGGACATGCCGCACCTGTCGCCCAGGCTCGGCGAGCTGACCAGGACCAACTCGGAGGCGATCATCGGTGCCGGCCGGCTGCGCGTCGACCCGGAGCGGGACTTCAGCAGGGGCGTCGCGATCACGTCCTCGATCCACCCGGACGCGACAACCCACATCGAACCGGTCCGCTACGGCAAGGGCAGCAACGCCATGGGGCTGCTGCAGACCGTGGCGACCGACGGCAGCCTGCCGATGCCGCGCTGGAAGCAGGCGCTGAAGTTCATGGTGACCCATCCGCTGCTTACCGCCGGCCTGCTGTCCACGTACCGGTGGAGCGAGCGGACCGTGATCCTGCTGGTGATGCAGAGCCTGGACAACTCGATCACCACGTACACCCGGCCCGGCATGTTCGGCAGGCGCACGTTCGCGTCCCGACAGGGCCACGGTGAGCCGAACCCGGCGTTCATCCCGGCCGGCCACCACGCCAACCAGCTGACCGCCGAGCACATCGGCGGGGTGGCAGGCGGCACCTGGGGCGAACTGGCCGACATCCCACTGACAGCGCACTTCATCGGCGGCTGCCCGATCGGCTCGGATGCCGAGCACGGCGTCATCGACGCCTACCACCGGGTGCACAATTATCCCGGTATTTCAGTCGTCGACGGCTCGGCCATTTCGGCGAACCTGGGTGTGAATCCCGCGTTGACGATTACGGCACAAGCCGAACGCGCCTTCGCGTTGTGGCCGAACAAGGGTGAGCCGGACCCTCGGCCGACCCAAGGTGCTGGCTACCAGCGGGTTACTCCGGTTGCGCCGCAACGGCCCGCCGTGCCGTCCACTGCGCCCGCCGCATTACGCCTACCCATCGTGACAATAACTGGCAGCGGTTAGTTCAGGTCAATTGTTAACGAATTGTTCCGCCTTTCTGAGCTAGGCGCGTGGTTGATTCCCGGTCAGTCTTGACCCGTCTTGATCAGACAGGGAGGGACAATGCGCTTCCGAACAACCGCGCTCGCGCTGGTCGCGTGCGGTGGCCTGGTGGGCATGGGTGTCGCCGCGGCGATGCCGGTGGCCGCCGCCACGGCTCGTCCGGCCGCGATGACGCCGCACGCCACCGGCCTGCACCGGGTGCTGTTCGACGACACCAAGGCGGAGACCGCCGGCAACGCCGACTGGATCATCAGCACGAGCATGCCGGACCCGACCAAGCAGGACGCGGCCCCGGTGAACGAGACCGACTGGACCGGCGCCCTGTCCTCGTGGGGCGTCGCCCTGCAGAAGACCGGGCAGTACCAGCTGGACACGCTGCCGCCCGGCAACACCATCACGTTCGGCACGGCCAACGCGCTGGACCTGTCCAACTTCGACGTGCTCGTGCTGCCAGAGCCGAACGTGCTGCTCAGCGCCGCCGAGAAGACCGCGGTGATGAAGTTCGTGCAGGGCGGTGGCGGCCTGTTCTTCATCACCGACCACACCGGCAGCGACCGCAACAACGACGGTGCCGACGCCGTGGACATCGCGAACGACCTGATGACCAACAACAGCGTCGACTCCACAGACCCGTTCGGCCTCTCGGTGGACCTCAAGGACATCGCCAGCGACCACCCGGTGGCCGTCAACGCGCCGACCAATCCGGTGCTGCACGGCTCGTTCGGCACGGTCACGCACAGCCTCATCGCGGACGGCACCACGTTCACGCTGAAGCCGGCCGACAATCCCAACGTGGCCGGTCTGCTGTACCTGAGCACCGCGACCCCGGGCAACACCAACGCGACGTTCGTGACCAGCACGTTCGGCCTCGGCCGGGTGGCGTTCTGGGATGACAGTTCCCCGATCGACGACGGCACCGGCCAGGCAGGCAACACCCTGTTCGTCGGTTGGGCCGACCCGACCGCGAACAACGCGGCGCTCGGCCTGAACGCAACGGCATGGCTGGCGCAGGGCAGCAGCGGCTCGGCGGGCGGCGTCACGGTGGCCAACCCCGGTAACCAGGCGACGGCCAACGGCACGGCGGTCAGCCTGCCGATCAGCGCGACCGACAACGCCGGCGGCAGCCTGACCTACGCGGCCAACGGGCTGCCGGCCGGTCTGACGATCAACCGGACCACCGGCCTCATCTCCGGCACGGTGACCACGAACGGCACCAGCACGGTGACGGTCACCGCGACCGACACCGGCGGCACCGCGGGCACCACGTCGTTCACCTGGACGGTCTCCACAGCCGGCACGGGCTGTGCGGCTGCTCAACTGTTGGGCAATCCCGGCTTTGAAACCGGGACGGCGGCACCCTGGGTGACCACGCCCAGCGTGATCTTCAGCGGTGCCAAGGAACCGGCGCACACCGGCTCGTTCGTGGCCTGGCTGGACGGCTACGGCACGACCCACACCGACACGCTGACCCAGACGGTCACCATCCCGGCCACGTGCACGACGGCCAACTTCAGCTTCTTCCTGCACATCGACACCGCCGAGACCGGAACCACGGTGTTCGACACTCTGAAGGTTCAAGTGTTGAACAATTCGGGAACAGTATTGTCCACTGTGGGTGCGTTCAGCAATGTGAACGCTGCGGCCGGCTTCACCCAGCGGTCGTTCAGCCTGGCGAGCTTCGCGGGCCAGACGATCACGGTGAAGTTCACCGGCACCGAGGGTACGAAGCTCCAGACGTCGTTCGTCGTGGACGACACGGCGGTCAACGTGTCCTGACGCTGTCCAACACCGACCCCGACCAACCCCGGCCATCCCTCGCGCGTCCTCCAGCGTGCGAGGGGTGGCGCTTTACGGGAAGGTCGGATCATGGGGATCAGCAGGAGATCGTTCCTGGTGGCAACGGGCCTGGGGGCGACGGCAGCCGCGGTCGCCGCGTGTTCGACGACGACGTCTGCGCTGGCACCGACGACGACCACGACCACAGCGCCGACCGCACCGCCGCCCACATCCGCCACCACGGCGACCGGGCCGGTCCCGATCGACTACGCCGCACTGGCCAAGAAGCTGTCCGGTCACCTGCTCATCCCGGCGTCGGCGGGTTACTCGCTGGCCAGTCGCTCCTACAATCCGCTGTTCGACAATCACCGCCCGGCCGCCGTGGCGCTCTGCGCGAGGACGGAGGACGTGCAGGCCTGCGTGTCAGCCGCCGCCGCGTCGCACACGCCGATCGCCGCACGCTCCGGTGGCCACAGCTACGCCGGCTACTCCACTCCGGACAAAGCCCTGGTGGTGGACCTGGCCGGCCTGTCGGGTGTGCGGTTGAGCGGCACCGACGCGGTGGTCGGCGCCGGTACCCGGCTGATCGACGTGTACGCCGCGCTCGCCGCAGCCGGTCGTGCGTTGCCGGCCGGGTCGTGCCCGTCGGTCGGTGTCGCCGGGCTGACGCTGGGCGGCGGAATCGGTGTGCTGGCAAGGAAGTACGGCCTGACCTGCGACCGGCTCGTCGGCGCCACCGTGGTCACGGCCGACGGCTGGGCCCGCACGGTGTCCGCGAGCGCCCAGCCGGATCTGTTCTGGGCGTTGCGCGGCGGTGGCGGCGGGAATTTCGGGATTGTCACATCGTTCACTTTTTCAACAATCCCAGCTCCCCGGTTGACGACGTTCCAACTCGCCTACCCGGCCGGCGCGGTCGCGGACGCGTTCGGCGCGTGGCAGCCGTGGATCAGGGCGGCGCCGGACGAGATGTGGTCCAACTTCAACGTGACCGGTGCGGCCGGCCGGTCCACGTGCACGATCGCGGGCTGTTTCGTCGGTTCGGTGAATGCGCTCAGCCCGATGCTGAACACGCTGGTCAGCCGGATCGGCCACCAGCCGGGCAGGCGGACCGTGTCGGGCAAGAGCTACCTGGACACCATGCGCTACTTCGCGGGCTGCGCCAGCAAGCCGATGTCCACGTGCCAGGCGGAAACCCGTGGCGCGCAATGGAATCGGGAGGCGTTTGTGGCGTCGTCCCGAATGATCACGACGCCGGTCGCCAACCCGGCCGGGCTCGTGTCGTTGGCCGACGGTCGCCCCGACCTGCACCTGATCATCGACGGCCTCGGCGGCGCGGTCGGTCGCGTAGCGGGGTCGGCCACCGCGTTTCCGCACCGGTCGGCCGAGGCGAGCGTGCAGATCTACCTGAAGACCACGGTCGGCGGCCGGGCAGCGGCTGCCCGCCAGGTGAGTGCCGTGCGGGACGCGTTGGCGCCGATCGTGGGCAGCGGCGCGTACGTGAACTACATCGACGCCACCATGCCGGACTGGGCACACGCCTACTACGGCGCCAACCTGACCAAGCTGCGCACGGTGGCGCGGCGCTACGACCCGGAGCGTGTCTTCACATTCGCCCAGGCGGTCAACCAATCCTGAGCGCCTGCTCCACGGTCAGCTCCACCATGGTCGCGCGGACGTGCTGCCGGTCGATGGCCGGTGGCACGCCCCCGATCACGAGATCGGCGGCGTCGACGAGCGCTGCCGCATCGAACGCCGTTGTCAGGTCGTGGGTGAACACGCCAACCCGCTGACCGGTCACCCCGGCGAAGACGGCACCGTCCACAACGGACACGGAGATCGTCGGTCCGGCACCGGTCGCCCCGTCCAACAGCACGGTGGGCGCCACGGAGACGTCGACATCCGGGTCGTGCGGATCACCGGTACGCAAGGCGGAAACGGCGTTCACCAGCCTCGGCGCGAACCGGTCGGCCACCGCGGAGGCCACGACCACCCACCGCACCCCGCCGTCGTTCGCGATCCGGCCGGCCGCGTTGTCCAGATCGGTGTCGGATGCCCAGTCCTGGCACACGACAACCGTGCTCCCGCCGTCGAGCGCCGCCACAACGTGCTTGCGCGGCAGCGCATCCACGATCGACCAGCCCGCCGAAGCCGAGCCGGTGAACGTGACCACGGGCAGCCGATCGTCCGCGACCAGCGGTGCCATGTCCGACCCGGCCACCGGCAGTACCGACAGCGCGCCGGCCGGCAGCACCGTCTCGGCCAGGATCTCGCCCAGCAGCAGCGCGGTCATCGGCGTGGCCGACGACGGCTTGACCAGCACCGGTGCGCCCACCGCGATCGCGGCGGCCACGTGGTGGGCGACCAGCCGCAACGGGAACGTACTCGGTGTGATGGCGAGCACCGGGCCACGGGGCCGGCGCCGCACCACGGCCAACCCCGGCCGCAGCAGTTCACCTGCCACGCCGTCCAGCTGGCCTGCCTCCTGCGCCGCGAACCGGAAAGCGGCCACGGCGTCCCGCACCTCGGCGTGCGCCCGACTGAGCGGTTTGCCGTTCTCCGCGGTGATCGTCTCCGCGATCTCCTCGGCCCGGTCCGTGATCAACTCGGCGGCATCGCTCAACACGGCCGCCCGCGTCCGCGCGTGCAGCGCGGCGAACTCCCGTGCGACGTCGTGCGCCGCGGCCACGGCACGGTCGACCTGCGCCGCGCTCGGCACGGCGACGTCCGCGACCTCGGTACCGTCGTGGGGATGGCGGACCGTCAGGATTCGTTCGCCCTGCTCAGCTCGACCGGCGATCCAACACGGTCGGGGTCGGACTTCGATGGCGTCCAGATCGCTCACCACGCCACGTTAGCCGGCACCGTCGACGCATGCGGTGCCGGCCGTCGCTGACCTGCCGGTATCATTTCGGACAGCGAATCGTAGGGGAGGACCGGCCGGCCCATGACCGAGCAGCACGTCACCGACGCAAGGCCAGGACCGGTACTGGTGGTCGACTTCGGCGCCCAGTACGCACAGTTGATCGCACGGCGGATCCGAGAGGCCCAGGTCTACTCGGAAGTCGTGCCGCACACGGCAAGTGTCGCCGAACTGGTCGCCCGTAAGCCGGCCGCCATCGTGCTGTCCGGTGGACCGTCCAGTGTGTACGCCGATGGCGCGCCCGCCGTCGATCCCGCCCTCTTCGACGCCGGTGTGCCGGTTTTCGGTATCTGCTATGGGTTCCAGGCGATGGCACAGGCGCTCGGCGGCACTGTGGCACACACCGGGGACCGCGAGTTCGGCCGTACCGAACTGGGCCTGAGCGGGCCGGGTGGCGTCCTGCACACCGAACTGCCCGCCCGCCATCCGGTGTGGATGAGCCACGGTGACAGCGTCACCGAGGCCCCAGCCGGCTTCACCGTGACCGCTGGCAGCAGCGGTGCCCCGGTGGCCGCGTTCGAGAACGTCGACCGGCGGCTGGCCGGTGTGCAGTACCACCCCGAAGTGGGCCACTCGCCGCACGGGCAAGAGGTGCTGCGGCGGTTCCTGCGGGACATCGCAGGCATCCGTCCGAAGTGGACGACTTCGTCTATTGTGGATGAACAGGTGGCGGCGGTACGTGAACTGGTCGGCAGTGGCCGGGCCATCTGCGGGCTGTCCGGCGGTGTCGACTCGGCAGTCGCGGCCGCACTGGTCCAGCGTGCCATCGGTGACCGGCTGACCTGCGTGTTCGTCGACCACGGCCTGTTGCGGGCCGGTGAGCGCGCCCAGGTGGAGCGGGACTTCGTCGCCGCGACCGGCGTCCGGCTGGTCACGGTCGACGCGCAGCGCACGTTCCTGGACGCGCTGGCCGGCGTGACCGACCCGGAGGCCAAGCGCAAGATCATCGGCCGGGAGTTCATCCGGTCCTTCGAACAGGCCGCCCGTGACCTGCAGGCCGAGGCCGGTGCGCACGGTGAGCACTACGAATTCCTCGTGCAGGGCACGCTCTACCCGGACGTGGTGGAGAGCGGCGGTGGTACCGGCGCCGCGAACATCAAGAGCCACCACAACGTCGGCGGCCTGCCGGAGGACCTGAAGTTCCTACTGGTGGAGCCGCTGCGGGCGCTGTTCAAGGACGAGGTCCGCAGGGTCGGCACCGAACTCGGACTGCCCGAGACGATCGTGCACCGGCAGCCGTTCCCCGGCCCCGGCCTCGGCATCCGGATCATCGGCGAGGTGACCGCCGCGCGGCTGGCCATCCTGCGGGCCGCCGACGGCATCGCCCGCGAGGAGTTGACCGGCGCCGGCCTGGACCGGGACATCTGGCAGTGCCCTGTGGTGCTGCTGGCCGACGTGCGCAGTGTCGGTGTGCAGGGCGACGGGCGAACGTACGGCCACCCCGTGGTGCTCCGGCCGGTGTCCAGCGAGGACGCGATGACGGCCGACTGGACGCGGCTGCCGTACGACGTGCTGGAACGGATTTCGACGCGGATCACCAACGAGGTGGCCGATGTCAATCGGGTGGTACTTGATGTGACGAGCAAACCGCCGGGCACGATCGAGTGGGAGTGACCCCACTCGCTAGCGCCGTCGGCCTGGTCGCAGTGATGCACCGAGCATCAGGACGCCGACCAGTAGCGCACCCGCCGCGATGATCCACTTCGGATCCACGCCGTGCAGGGCCACCCTGCCATCGGTGACCGCGTAGGCCGCCACGCCCAGCGTGATCAGTCCTGCGATCAGGTTCAGCGGATCCGGCCAGCGGTGACGCGGCTCGTCGTCGATCGCCACCTGTTCGGTCGTCTCGTCCCACTCAGCCATTGCTGGTCACCTCCACATTGCCCAGAGCGCCGTGCACGTCCAGCACGATGGTCAGCTTGTCGCCCTGCGTCGCCGTCTGGGTGGCGCGCAGTGTCCGGCCGCCCGGTCCGGAATGGTGCTGGTCGAGACAGTCCACGTTGCCGAGACTGGACGAACACGCGGCCTGCACCTGTGCGTTCGGCGGGACCTCGACGGTGATGTCGCCCCCGGACACCTGCACCTCGGTGTGCACCGTGCCACTGGCCGGCAGCCCGGTCAGATCCAGGTCCAGATTGCCGAGCGACTGCTGGTAGAGCGGCTGCACATCAGCGACCGTCGTCGGCCGGAACTGGGCGTCACCGGCGCCGTGCCACGTCGTGTAGTGCGTCGACGTGAGGCCGAACCCGACGACGGACAGCAGTGCCGCCATCCAGATCAGGCCACGCCCGGCATGGGCGAACGCCGCTGCCACCAAGCCGACACCCGCGATCGCGGCCAGGATGCCGACGATGTGACCGGCGTCCAGCCAGCCGCCGTCGGACGGGGCGAGCGCCGCCAGTACCGCACCGGTCACGAAGATCACGCCGACCGTGGCCAGACCGATCCTCGACTTGCGGCGCCGAGCGCGGACCGGCGGCGGCGGTGCCGGCGCTGCCGGAGTGGGCTCGGGCAGGTCCCAGGCGAACGGGGCCGCGCCGAGCGGGTCCCACGCCGGTGGCTGGTTCGGCACGGTGTCCGTCGGTATCGCGTCGGTCGGTGTCGCGTCGGTCGGCCTGCCGTCCGACGGAACCGCGTCCGTGGGCACGGCGTCGGTCGGTGTGCTGTCGGTCATTCCAGTTGTTCCCCCTCGTGTTTGCCCCAGGCCCGTCACGATCTGGCCCTGGTCACCCCGGTACCTGTGCAGCAGATAGAGGGCTCCGGCCAGCACGATGACCCCCGCCAGCGTGCTGTAGTGGCCGCCGAACACGAAGCTGGCCGATGGGATCAGCGCGATGCCGAGCACCAGCGTGAGCCCCCTGGACATGCTGCTGCGGCCACGCCCCACCAGCGCCTCGATGCCCGACACCTCGTCGTCGTCCGCGGCCAGCAGCAGCCAGCCGAGCAGATAGGCGAGCACCCCCGCACCGCCGTAGATGGCGCCGACCACGAACGCGACCCGCACGATCACCGGGTCGATCCCGTAGCGCCTGCCGATGCCTGCGGCGACACCAGCGACCATGCGCCCGGATCGAGGGCGGCGAGGCCGGGTCGCCACGAAATCCTTGATCGTCTCCTCGACGCTCTCGGTCGAGCACTTCTGATTCGCACTCACGGGATGAAGCATCGCCCGGCGGCCGGTCACCGGACATCCGGGACGCCCCGGAGACATGCCCTGGTTCGTTCCGGGCGATCCCGGATGATTCCCGGGCTCACGCATGTGACCCTGTAGGGGTGAGTGACGGGAAGGTGGCATCGGGCCGCCGGTGGCGCGCGGCCACGTTGAGCGCGCGGCCGGACGGCACGCCGGTGATGCGCCGGCACCGGGACGGCCGGGTCGTCGGTGGCGTGGCCAGTGGGCTGGCCGACCACCTCGGCATGAACGTGCTGTGGGTGCGGGCCGCGTTTGCCCTGCTCGCGGCCTGTGCCGGGGCCGGCGTTGTCGCCTACGCGATGCTGTGGGTGTTCGTCCCGCAGGAGTCGGCATCGGCGGCCGAGGCCCGGCCGACGCAGAAGGAGCGCCAGCAGGCGTTCGGCCTGATCGCGCTGGGTATCGGCCTGGCGGTGGCGATCGGCTCGCTGTCCGGCGCCATCAGCACCTGGGTCGCTGTGCCGACCGGTGTCGCGCTGGTCGGTGCCGCGGTGGTGTGGCGCGAGGCGGACGCGGCCCAGCGGCGCCGCTGGGTGGACGGCGCCCGCTCGGGGGTGTCCGGGGCGCTGTACGGCGGTGGCGGCTGGACGGCCGTCACGCGAGTGCTCACCGGAGCGGTGTTGGTGCTGGTCGGCATCGGTGCCGTGCTGCTGCGCAGCACCAGCTTCGGCCAGGTGCAGTTCGCGCTGGCCGCCGTGCTGGCCACACTCGTCGGTGTCGCCGTGCTGACCGTGCCATGGTGGATCCGGCTGGTCCGGGACCTCGGTGACGAGCGGCGGGCCAGAATCCGCACCGAGGAGCGTGCCGAGATCGCGGCCCACCTGCACGACTCCGTGTTGCAAACGCTTGCGCTCATCCAGAAGCAGCCGGAGGCCTCGCGTGAGGTGCTGCGGCTGGCCAGAGGCCAGGAGCGCCAGCTGCGCAGCTGGCTGTACGGCCCGGACGGCTACGGCGCGGAACGCGGCGGCGTACCCGGCCCGACCACGCTGTCCCAGGCCATCGCGGAGGCGTGCGGTGAGGTGGAGGACACGTTCGCCATCGCCGTCCGGCCCGTGGTGGTCGGTGACTGCCCGATGGACAAGGACCTCGCCGCGCTGGCCCAGGCGACCAGGGAGGCCACGGTCAACGCGGCCAAGCACTCCGGAGCCGACGAGATCAGCGTGTACGCGGAGGTCGAACCGGACAGCGTCACTGTGTTCGTACGCGACCGGGGCAAGGGCTTCGACCCGGACGCCGTGCCGGACGACCGGCATGGGCTGGCCGACTCGATCCGGGGCAGGATGGACAGGCACGGCGGTTCGGTGAAGCTGCGCACCACGGTCGGCGAAGGTACCGAGGTCCAGCTGACCATGCCGAGGACAACGGTGAGCACGAGGAGCGGGAACTGATGGCGGACGACGAGTCGGGCGCCCAGCGGCCGGTGCGGGTGTACCTGGTCGACGACCACGCGCTGTTCCGCGCCGGTGTGCGGGCGGAACTGGCGTCGCTCACCGAGGACGTGGACCTGGTGGGTGAGGCGGGCTCGGTCGGTGAGGCGGTCGTCGGCATCACGCACGTCAGGCCCGATGTCGTGCTGCTGGACGTGCACATGCCCGACGGCGGCGGTGCCGAGGTGCTCCGGCGCATCCGGCCCGAACTGCCCGACGTGGTGTTCCTCGCGCTGTCCGTGTCCGACGCGGCCGAGGACGTCATCGCGGTCATCCGGGCGGGTGCCCGAGGCTACGTCACCAAGACGATCTCCAGCCGGGAACTGGTCACCGCGATCGCCAGGGTGGCTCTCGGCGACCCGGTGTTCTCGCCCCGGCTGGCCGGCTTCGTGCTCGACGCGTTCGCCGACCGACCGGGCGCGGCCCCGATCAGCGACCCGGAACTGGACCTGTTGACGCCGCGCGAGCGCGATGTCCTGCGTTTACTGGCCCGTGGTTACGCGTACAAGGAGATCGCCGCCGAGCTGTTCATCTCGGTGAAGACCGTGGAGACCCACGTGTCCAGCGTGCTCCGGAAGACCCAGCTGTCCAACCGCTACGAGTTGTCCCGCTGGGCCACCGACCGCCGTCTGGTCTAGATCAGATCCGGTCCAACCGGTCGATGTGGGTCCTGGAGCGCCGGAGGATGTAGCGCCAGCCGTTGATCATGGCGATCAGTGCGCCGGCCAGGGTCACGGCCAGCGCGCTGAAGGCCGCGCCACTCGGGTGCACGGTGGTCAGCACGACCATGAACGCCCAGATCTGCACCATGCTGAACCCGATGATCAACACGGTGAGGTAGAACTCCCGACGGTAGCCGGTCAGCACGGGCTTCGTGTCGACGTCCAGTTCGGTGGTGAACATCTGGTCCGCTCCTTCTGGTGGGATACACCAGGTTTAGCGGCGCAGCGGTCATGCGGTTGCGTCAGATGACACAGAACCACTGGACAGTTCGAGGTCAACTGGCCAGCCGGCGCAGGCCTGCCACGTCGTGGATCGTGACGTGGCCACGGCGGGTGCTGACCAGGCCCTGTTCGCGCAGTGTGCGCAGGGCTCGCGCGACCGACTCGCGGGACGTGGCGGCGGCCTCGGCAAGTTCGCGCTGGCCGGTCCACAGCGTGATCTCCACGGCGTCCCCGGTCGGTTTGCCCTGCCGTACGGCCAGTTCCAGCAGGAGCGCCGCGACCCGCTGTGCGGTGTGCCCACCGCCGAACTCGGCCCATTGCCGGCCGGACTCGCGTAATCGGTCGGCGACGACGCCGAGCAGCACCCACGCGATCCTGGGCTGGGTCTGGCACAGCGCTGCGAACCGCTTGCCGGGAATGGTCAGGGTGTGCACGTCGACCAGCGCCCGGACCGTGGCCATCCTGGGCTGTGGGTCCACGGCCGCCAGTTCGCCGAGCACGTCGCCGGGCCCGCGCACGCCGGCCACGATCTCGCGGCCGTCCATCGCGACCCTGGTGACCCGGACGTGCCCGGACAGCAGGACCAGCACGTGGTGGGTCTCGTCACCCTGGTGACACAGCGCGGCACCGGCCGGGTAGCCGCGGCGCACCCCGGCACCCACCAGCGCCACGCGCTCGTCCGGCCCTAACCGATCCCAGAAACTGACCCCGTCCCCCATGCCTTCCAGGCTGCGCCCGGACATGCGGCAGGAACAACGAATTCGGTCCATATCCACCCAGGTGGCCGCAGCCGGGGCGGGATCGCGGCCGTTCCGAGACCTTGACGGTCCATAGTGGACTCAACGTTCGACCAGCCGCGTGTCGACCGTCTGCTGGGTCGGGCTCACCGCCCGCCTGCGGGAGAGCGCCACCCCGACCAGCACCACGACCATGCCGATCAGGATGCGCACGTTCAACTGCTCGTCCAGGAACAGTGCGCCCAGCAGTACCGAGACCACCGGCAGCAGGTAGCCCACCGAGGTGGCTGTGGTGACGCCCTCGTCGGCGATCAGTCGATTGTTCAACACCAGGGCAATCCCAGTTCCGGCAATTCCAAGGATGGACACCGCGATCAAGGGGGCGACGCCGAACCGGACCGTCTCCAGGCCGCCGGTGAACGGCAGCGCGACCGCCACCAGCACCACGCCGCCACCGAGTTGCGAGCTGGACAGCGCGACGGGCGACATCTTCCCGGACAGGTGGCGGCCGATGAAGGCGTAGCTCACGGCGTAGCTCATCGCGGCCAGCAGGCACGCCAGGGCGCCCCAACTGGCCAGGCCGGCCGCGTGCCACGGTGCGAAGATCAACAAGGTGCCTGCGAAGCCGAGTATCAGGCCGATCGTCCGGACGGCGCCGAGATCGCGTTCAGGGCCGATGATCAGGGTGATCAGCAGTGCCCACAACGGGGTCGTCGCGTTCAGCACGCCCGCCACACCCGAATCCACGCTGCGCTCACCGACCGCGAACAGGGTGAACGGCAACGCCGTGCCGAACAGTGCCGGCACCAGCATCTTGGCCCAGGTGCCCCGGTCCGCCGGCAGTTTGGTGCGGGTGACGATCGCCAACCCGATGATCACCGCGGCACCCAGGGCCATCCTGACCAGCGTGATCTGGATCGGCGACAGTCCGCCCAGCGCCATCTTGATCCAGAGAAAACTGGAACCCCACACCAACGCCAGGGTGCCGAACCGCACCACGCTGCCCCATGACCGCATGAGGCCCACTGTGCGTCCGCCAAAGCGTAAGGACAAGCGACATCTACTTGGGAAAGCTTAAGCAGCGCTGTAGGTTCACGACATGTTGGACGTACGCAGGCTCAGGGTGCTCAGATCGGTCGTGACCAGCGGTTCCATCAGCGCGGCGGCCGCCAATCTCGGCTACACGCCATCCGCTGTGAGCCAGCAGATCGGCGTGCTGGAGCGTGAGGCCGGCATCCGACTGTTGGAGAAGGCGGGGCGAGGTGTTCGGCCGACCGTGGCCGGTCGGCTGCTGGCCAGGCATGCCGACGAGATCATGAGCCGGTTGACCGTCGCCGAGAACGAACTGGCCGACCTGCGCGCCGGACGCACCGGCAGGCTGCGGGTGCACTACTTCGCCAGCGCGGGTGCCGCTCTGGTGCCACCTGCCGTCGCCGCGTTCACCAGCCACTATCCCGGTGTCCGGCTGGACCTGCGGCTGCACGAACCCGCCCACAGCGCCGACCAGGTGACCACCGGCGAGGCCGACATCCAGCTCGTCGTACTACGACCGGACGATACAGGCAGTCAAACATCCTCGGTTTCACTTGTTCATTTGTTGAACGATGTCTACCACGTGGTCCTGCCGCGCGGGCATCGGTTCGCCGACCGGCAGACAGTCGAGCTGACCGACCTCGCCGACGACCCATGGGTGGACAACGAGTTCCCGCCCGGGGTGTGCCGCGAGATCCTGCTGGACGCGTTCGCGGCAGCGGGCTTCGCGCCGAACTTCGTGGTCGAGTCGGACGACTACCCGACTGCCCAGGGATTTGTCGCCGCTGGTCTCGGCGTGGCGATGGTGCCGGCGCTGGGTCTCGGCTCGGTGCATCCGGGAGTGGTCGTGCGGCCGATGGGCAACCCGTCGCCGGTGCGGGCGATCTACGCGGCCGTGGCCGAAGGCGTCGCCGACCAGCCTGCCGTGCGGGGCATGGTCGATGCGCTGCGCACCGCCGCGGCCGCCGTGGTGTGAACCGTTAGTCGTGCCGGGTCCTGCTGACGACCGTCACGTTGTCGATCAGCACGGTGCCGTTCTGTTCGACGAACTGGAAGTTGTACGCGTCGTTCGTGGCGTTGCCCTGCTTCGGGCTGATCCGGATCCGGGCCACGATCGAACCGCTCCCGTGCGGCACCGCGTCGCCCAGTTGGATGTCCTTCACACTGCTCCAGCTCTGCTGGAAACCGGCCAGCCCGCCGCTCTTGGCCTGCTCTTTCGCGGTGAGCAGGCCGAACGCCCGGCCGGTATGCACCGGGAGCAGGCCGACGTAGGTGTGCAGTGTCGCCAGCATCCCTCGCACGGTCGGTGTGCCGTTCAGCGGCCCGGGGGGCGCGTCCGTCGTCGTCACCGTGATCGGAGGCTGGGTGGTGAACGTCGCCTGGGGGGTCGGCAGCGGCGCGTTGACGACTGACGGGTCCGGCGTCGACGCGTCGCCGAGCGGGGTCGCCGCACTGTCGTTGTTGCCGGATGTGTCCACGAACGTGTTGGCCACCAGGATGCCGACCAGCGCGGCCACGATGATGGCCACCGCGGTCAGCACACGCTTGCGCCACACCGGCGCAGCAGGCGCTGGCCTGGCGCCCGGATAGCCGCCCGGCCCGACCTGGTAGGCGCGGGGCGGCGTCGGCGGCGGCGCGTGCATCTGCTGCTGCGGCTGCCAGGTACGGACGGTGGACGGCTCGGTCATGATGTCCGGCCGGGGCGGAGTCATCGGCCCCTGCTCGGCCAGCAGGGTCGGCCCGGTGCTCGGCCCGAGGTTCGGCGTGAGCGCCGACTGACCGGCGGCCACGGCGGCGAACGCCTTGCTGACCTCACTCATCGTCGGCCGGTCGTTCGGGTTGGCCCGCAGCATCTGCATCAGCAGTGCGGTCAGCGGGCCGGCCTGGCGCGGCGGGATGGTCCGGCAGGCGGCCACCAGGTGCAGCAGCGCCAAGGTGTTCTCGCCGGTGCCGAACGGCGGGTGGCCTTCGACGGCCGCGTAGACGGTGGAGGCCAGCGAGAACACGTCCGACGGCGGGCCGGGGTTCTCGCCCTTGGCCACCTCGGGGGCCAGATAGGCGGGCGTGCCGGCGAGCATGCCGGTCGCGGTCACGGTGACGTCGCCGGTGGCCCGCGAGATGCCGAAGTCGGTGATCTTGACGATGCCGTCGTCGGTCAACAGCACGTTGCCCGGCTTGATGTCCCGGTGCACGATGCCGGCCAGGTGTGCGGCGGTCAGCGCGGTCGCCACCTGCGCGCCGATCCTGGCGACCTCCTGCGGGGGCAGCGGGCCACGCTGGTCCAGCACCGCCGACAGGCTCTTGGACGGCACATACTCCATGATCAGCACGGGCTGACCGGCGTCCTCGACCACGTCGTACACGGCGACCGCGTTCGGATGCTGCAACCGGGCCGCGATCCGGCCCTCCCGCATGGCCCGCTCCCGGGCCTCGTGCGCCTCGGCGGCGGAGAGACCGGGCTGCAGCAGGAGTTGCTT
The DNA here is from genome assembly GCA_036279295.1 of Pseudonocardiaceae bacterium. GTDB lineage: Bacteria > Actinomycetota > Actinomycetes > Mycobacteriales > Pseudonocardiaceae > DATEPR01. The sequence continues at coordinate 20,744 of DASUJK010000307.1, forward strand.
GAGCGCGACCGTGCGGTGCAGACGCTCATCGTGCGCCTGCCAGACCACGCCCATCGCCCCGCTACCGATGTGTTCGGTCAACCGGTAACGGTCGGCGATCAGCCGACCTACCTCACTCACCAGGGCTCCCGACTTTGGTGGACGTAGCAAGGTTGCACACTAACGGGTGAGCTGAACGTGACGGGCGGTAGCTCGGAGTTCACGGCTTGACGTTCTGGGCCTGGCCGCCGGCCGACGTCGGCGATGTATCCGTTGTCGCCACCGTGGTGTCCACCGTCGTGGTGTCAGTGGTCGTGGGCGGTGGCGGCGTTGTGGTGGTCGGCGGTGGCGGGGTGGTGGTCGTCTGTGTGGTCGGCTTGGGTGCCGTGGTGGTCACCCGCGTGTGCACCTCGGTCGGCGGTGGGGTCGTGAACGAGTTCGACTGCGGCGGCACCTGCAGGAAGCTGGGCTGCGTCGGGTTCGTGTCGTTCACGGTCCGCTGGGTCGGGGGCGTCGTGTGGTCGAAGGCGCCGGACCACAGCAGTATCGCGGCCAGCACGGCGACCGCCGCCAGGCCGATCCCGGTCAGCACCATCGGGCGCTTGCTGCTTTTCGGCTCCGCGTACGCGGCCGGCCGAACCGTGCCGTCCGGTCGGATCACCGTGCCGCCCCGGGTGCCCCCGTACGGCCCGACCGTGGTCACCGCCCTGGTCCGGTCGGCGGCTCCGGCCGGTGGCAGCGCCGTCGTCGCCATCCCGGCCAGCGTGCCCGGCCCGACCGGCGCGATGTCCGGCCGTTGGCCCCTGGCCACCGCGTCCAGCCAGCGAGCGGCCGTGATCGCCGTCGGCCGCGTGTCGGGATCGGCGTTGAGCAGTTCGATCAGGACCTCGGTGAGGATGCCGGCCTGTTGCGGCGGGTTGATCCGGCCCGCCGCCACGGCATGCAGCAGGCCAAGGGTGTTCTCGCTCATGCCGAACGGCGGCTCACCCTCGACCGCCGCGTACAGCGTGGAACCGAGCGAGAACACGTCGGCGGGCGCTTCCGGTGGACGGCCGTACGCGACCTCGGGCGCGAGGTAGGCGGGGGTGCCGGCGATGAGGCCGGTCTTGGTGACGGCGACGTCACCGGTGGCGCGTGAGATCCCGAAGTCGGTGATCTTCACGTTGCCGTTCTCGCCGAGCAGCACGTTCGCCGGTTTGATGTCCCGGTGCACGATGCCGGCCTGGTGCGCGGCGACCAGTGCGTGCGCCACCTGGGCGCCGATCCGGCCGACCTCGTCCGGCTGCAACACACCACGTTCGGCCATCTCGGCGGCCAGACTGCGGGACGGCACATACTCCATGACCAGCCACGGCGCGTCGTCCTCGTCCACGACATCGAACACGCTCACCGCGTTGGGGTGGTGCAGGCGAGCCGCGATCCGGCCCTCCCGCATGGCGCGCTCGGTGGCCTCCAGGGCGTCTTCCGGGTCCAGGCCGGGTTCCAGGCGCAGTTGCTTGACGGCGACGTTGCGTCGGAGGCGCTCGTCGTAGGCCTGCCATACGACGCCCATGGCGCCACTGCCGATCCGCCTGTCCAGGCGGTACCGGCCACCGACGATGCGTCCTTCTTCAGAGGTCACCCGAGAGCCCCCAACGAGGTCGTGAATCGCGCCGGCAAGTGTCCACCGACGGCCAGCCACCACGGCCAGCCGCGTGACAGGTACCCGGTTGAGTCACGTCGAACAGAGTATTGGTTTACCCACTGTGCCCGAGTTACTACCCCAGACTCGCCCGGATGGTCTAGCTGCTTGGGGTCGCCAGGTTACCGGACTCGTCAGCCGCGTTGGGCGGAGAGCAGCTCAGCACCGTTGATGAGGGGTTCGTCACCGTCCGTCACATGCACGAGCTCGACCACGCGGAGCCACGTGCCATCCGGTTCGAGCATCCGGACCACGGCCTCCGCCGTGTTGGCCGAGGTCTGCCGCACACTTTCGATGTCGATTTTGCCCAGCGAACTCCACGCGCGGTCGAAACCGCTGTTGTCGGTGGAGAGCAGGGCGGGCGAGATCAGTTGCTGGGCCAGACTCGGGTCGGTCGCCACCAGCCGGTAGAAGGCCCGGACCACATCAGCCGCGGACACCAGGCCGGCACGCGGCGGCAGAGCGTCCTGCTGCGGTGCGGTCGTGGCGGGTGGTGCTGCCGCCTTGCCGACGACGGTGCCGGTGGCGCGGCCGGTCGCGATGCCCGGCCTGGCTTTCGTCGTGGGCGGTGTGGCGCTGCCGGACAGCTGTGCGGCAACGGTGTCCGGGCGCAGTGCCCCGACGCCGGTCAGCACGGCGGTGTCCGAGGTGGTGGCGGTGGCCTGCGGCCGGTGCTGCGTCAGGGTCGACGCCGCGTAGACCGAGCCGCACAGCGCGAGCGACCCCAGCGCGAGCCCGGCCAGCTTGGCGCCCTTGGCCAGCCAGCTGCGCCGGTGGTCCGCGTGCTCGGCGGTGTCGATGCCGCCGAGCAGGTCGTCCATGAACTGGACGGTCGCAGCCTCATCAGCGGACGGGATGCGGATCGGGCCGGCCTGTTGGCGCCTGATCAGATCCACGACCGTGATCGACCCGGCGTCGTGCCGCCGGTGTCCGTTGCTCGGACGATCCACGCGATTGCCTCCGTGCGTGTTGTGCTCGGGGCAACTCGTACCGTGTAGCGAATGCTCGATGCCAGTGCCTGTCGACGGATCACACTTTTGTGGCGACAAACGGTCGTACCCTGTCACTCGGTTGGAGCAATCCGCCTGCATAAGCTGGTCGGACGCCTGGCCCGGCCGCGCACTTGGCCCGTTCTTGGTGAGCTCTTGATCAGCCGCCCGGATTAGTGATCTTGGGATCGCCCGAAAGCGTGAATTGCAGGGTCGTGCGTTGTGTTTGTGTCGTGCCGTCCTTGTTCGCGAGACGCAACACGCTGATGGCCAGTCCGGTTGTCGGATCGAGCGAGATGCTCTGGATCTGAATCGACGAGATGTCGCCGTACTTTTGGCGAATCAGCGCGGTGGCGTCGTCGTGCAGGGTGCCGGTGGTCAGGTCGGCGGCGGCCTTGGCGTTGGTCGTCACCTCGGCGAAGAACGTCTGCGTGCGCCGGATCAGCTTCGCGGGATCCACCACTGGGTCGCCGACGGTCGTGACGGTGGGTACGTCCGGCAGCGTGCCGACCACCGGCGGCGGGGTGCTGGGCGCCTTCCGCCTGGTCGGCGCCGGGTGGTGGCTGTTGGGCCAGGTCCACGATCGGGTGGTGGGGCCGGCATCGGCATCGGAACTGGACGCGGCTGGCAGGACGGCTGAGCGCTGGCTGCCTGGCGTCGGATCCACGGTGCCACTCAGATCGTCGGGGCCGTCGCCGATGGTGGCGAGCGGGGAGCCGTCCGGGAAGTACGGCATCGAGGTGATCTGGTCGGTGTCGCGGGTGGGGCCGACCAGGAGGGCGCCGAGGATGAGCAGGCCGGCCAGCGCCGCGACGGATGCGGCAACGGTGAACCAGGCAGCCCGCCGCCAACTGCGCGGCGGGGTGACCGATGCTGGGATCGTGCCCAGGTTGAACATACGGAGCCCGATCGGGCCGGTATCGGACACCGGATCGGTCAGCGGCCGGGCACGGCCGGTTGCGCTCGGCGTGTCGACCCCGTGCGCGGCCGAGCCGACCCCCTGCGCGGGTGTGTCGACCTCCCAGGCGGGCGTGTCGACTGCTGGCGCGGCCGAGCCGACTTCCCGGGCTGGTGTGTCGGCTGTTGGCGCTGCCGGTCCGACCGACCGGGTGCGTGTGTCGGCCCTCGGGCTGGCCGATTCGACCGGCCACGCCGGTGTGTCGACCGCTCGGGCGGGTGTGTCGACCGTTCGCGGAGCGTCAACCGCCGGTGACACTGCTGACGCCGGTGACACTGCCGTTGCTGCCGTTGCTGCCGTTGCTGCCGTTGCTGCCGCGGATGCCGTTGCCGCCGATGCCGTGCCAACCGGCCTTGTGGTTGACGATGGCGCAGCCGGTGCTGGCACCGTGCCGGGGGAGTTGACGGGGGCTGCCTCGGGTCGGTTGTGCCGGGTGATTCGGCCGGTCCCACCACGGCCCCGGTCACCGGACCGACTGTTGCCGCGTCCTCGTCGGCTCAGCAAACCCTTGCCTGCCAACGGTTTCGCTACATCCGTCGGCGGCCACGTGCCCGCCGACTCCGCTCGCCTGTGTCGCCCATGACCTGCTGCCTGCTCCGGGTTGCCCGCGGAGCCCGATCCGCTGCCCATGCGCTGATTGACCCCCGTACCCCGAC
>DASUJK010000308.1:0-4428 GCA_036279295.1 Pseudonocardiaceae bacterium
CCGATCACCAGCGCGATCACCGGATACACCACGATCGGATGAGTCGGTCCGGTGAGAAACCGGGCGAACATGCTGCCTTCGCCGACCGCGCGGTACACCACGTCGGCCACCGCGCTGTCGAACCGGCCCGGCCGCTGATCGCCTGCGTACCAGGCACCCAGCGACGCTGCCAGGACCCAACAGCCCAGCGCGACGAACGCGGCGGGCCGACGCAGGTGCGGCGGGATCAACGGCATGTCACCGACTATGCCCGAAGGGAAATCCGCTCGCCTCACCGAAGGTCACGAGGGAGCATTGCCTGTCATGGGCATTCTTGAGGCCAGCGGCCTGGCACACACGTTGGCGGACGGCAGGTTGCTGTTCCGCGACGTGTCGTTCCGGGCCGGCGCCGGCAGTGTGGTCGCCGTCGTCGGTGCCAACGGCGCCGGCAAGACGACGCTGCTGCGGATGCTGGCCGGCGAACTGCCCACCAACGACGGTGGGGTCCGGGTCGAGGGCGGTCTCGGCGTGATGCCGCAGTTCGTCGGGTCGGTCCGGGACGAGACGATCGTGCGGGACCTGCTGCTCGCCGTGGCGCCGCCACGGGCACGGGCGGCGGCCGCCGAGCTGGACGCCGTCGAGCTGCTGCTGATGGACACCGACGACGAGCCGACCCAGTTGCGCTACGCCAGCGCGTTGGCCGGCTGGGGCGAGGCGGGCGGCTACGACCTGGAAGTGCTGTGGGACACGGTGACCGTGGCCGCGTTCGGCGTGCCCTACGACATCGCGAAGCACCGGCAGGTGCGCACGCTGTCCGGCGGTGAGCAGAAGCGGCTGGTGCTGGAGGTGCTGCTGCGCGGCCAGGAACAGGTGCTGCTGCTGGACGAACCGGACAACTATCTGGACGTGCCCGGCAAACGCTGGCTGGAGCAGCGGCTGGCCGAGACACCCAAGGCCGTGCTGCTGGTCAGCCACGACCGGGAGCTGCTGGCCAACGCGGCCACCCACGTCGTCACGCTGGAGGGGCACACCGCTTGGGTGCACGGCGGCGGCTTCGGCACGTGGCAGGCGGCGCGGGAAGCCCGCATCGACCGGATGGCCGAGCTGCACCGCAGGTGGGACGAGGAACACGAGAAGCTGCGGGAGCTGGTTCGGTCGCTGCAACGCGCGGCGACGATGAGCGACGTCATGGCCTCCCGGTACGCGGCGGCGCAGACCAGGCTGCGCAAGTTCGAGGAGGCAGGGCCACCGCCGGAGATCCCGCGTGAGCACACGGTGCGGCCGAGGCTGCGCGGATCCAGGACGGCGGTGCGTGCGATCACGTGTGCCGACCTGGAGCTGACCGGTCTGATGCGGCCGTTCGACGTCGAGATCTTCTTCGGCGACCGGGTGGCGGTGCTGGGTGCCAACGGTTCCGGCAAGAGCCATTTCCTGCGGCTGCTGGCCGGCGAACCCGTCGACCACACGGGTTCGTGGCGCCTCGGTTCGCGCGTGGTGCCCGGCCTGTTCGCCCAGACCCACGCGCACCCGGAGTGGATCGGCAGGACGTTGGTCGACGTGCTCTGGCACGGCGACGGCGACCGGTCCGGAGTGGACAGAGGCAAGGCGATGGCGGCGTTGAGCCGGTACGGCCTCGCGGCAGCGGGGGACCAGCGGTTCGAGACGCTGTCCGGTGGCCAGCAGGCCAGGTTCCAGGTGCTGCTGCTGGAACTGTCCGGTGCCACGCTGCTGCTGCTCGACGAGCCGACCGACAACCTCGATCTGACGTCGGCGCAGGCGTTGCAGGACGCGCTGGCCGAGTTCACCGGCACCGTGCTCGCGGTGACCCACGACCGGTGGTTCGCGCGATCGTTCGACCGGTTCCTGGTGTTCCGGTCCGACGGTGTGGTGTCCGAAGCGGACTCGGCGGTGTGGGACGAGGGCCGGGTGGTGCGGCCGGTGGCGCGTTGACTCAGTCCAGACCGTCGGACTTGATCATGTTCAGGAACGCGCGTGCCGCGGTCTCACCGAACACCAGCGTCGGCCGCGCGTTCTCGGGCAGCGCGGCCTGCTTGGTGTCGCGATAGCCGACGGTGCCGGCCGCCCGGCCCGTCTCGACGCATGACGCGTTGTTGGCACTGTGGGTGGCCTTGCGCCAGTTCTCGATCACTGGACTGCCTTTCTCACCTTGGCGATCAACGCGCGCGACCGCTTCGGGTCGAGCGCCAGGTGGCGAAGATGATTCATCACCTTCTCGTAGTCTTCCACGGCTTCGGGACTGTCGTAGTAGTAGGCCGATCGCCGGGTTTCCTCGTAGGCCACGCGCCAGTCGTCCTCGAACCTGAGCAGGAAGAACGCGCCCTGAAGCGCTGGGTGCACGCCAACCTCCTGCGGGATCACCTGGAGGTTGACGTCGGGGCGCTTGGTGATGTCCAGCAGGTGATCGAGTTGGCCAGCCATCACCGCGGGCCCGCCGACCGGCCGGCGCAGGGCCTGCTCCTCGATGACCGACCACAGCTCGGCCGGGCCCGCGTCGCGTGTGATGACGGTCTGTCGCTGCATCCGTAGTGCCACGCTGGCCTCGATGTCGACGCCCTGGGTGATCGAGGCGTGGTAGGCGATCAGTTCGCGGGCGTACGCCTCGGTCTGCAACAGCCCGTTGACGATCTCGGGATCGAAGACCTCGATTCCGGTGGCGACCGCCTCCAGCCCGACTGCCAACTCGAAGTCGTTCATTGACGAGAGCGACCCGCCATGCTGCCGCATCGTGCTCTGCTGGTCCGGCTTCAGCTTGGCGACGGTCAGCAGTTCCAGCATCAGCGGCAGCCGGTCGGGTCGGCCGAGGAACTCCATCAGAATCTCCAGCGCAGGCCGCGATGGGAGGTTCTTGCCGCTGACCAGGTGGGTGAACCCCACGCGCGACATGCCCAGCCGTTCGCCTGCCTGCGTGTGCGTCTTCCCAGCTTGCTCACACAGCCGGTCCAGTTCGTAGCGCAGCACTCTGCGCGCCACCTGGCGGCCGAAGGTCACCTGCACGTCGTTGTCCCTTCCTGTTGGTGTCGCAGACGGTAGTCGTCGCCGGTGGCACATTGGGCACCAGCTTCAATTGTCACCTGTTCTGTTGAATCTCATGGCTTGTGGTATCCAATTCCATTGGTAACATGTTCCTGTCAGGACGGAACATGTTCCTGAGGGTCCGGGTAGTGAGGAGAATGCGATATGGCAGCCCCCAGCCAACCGACCGGCGGCATCCCGGACCCCGACCAGCCGGGCCTGTGGCTGGTGTGTCCGTGGCCGACCACGGCAAGCTTCCGAGAGGTCGTGCGGCATTTCGTGCGTGCCTACTTCTGGCAATTGGAAGGCGACACCAGCGCTGCTCGCCAACTCGCCTACTTCAAGGGTTACCAGGCCGCGCTCGCAGCTGCTTCGACGCATGAACTGACCTACGCCGCCAGTTGGCGCTGGCACGACGAGCTGATGAGGTGGATAGACATCTGCATCGCCCAGTTCAGCAGCAAGCGAGGGGCGGAACTGCCCTGGTCGCGGGTCGACTCACTCCAGGCTGTCGATGGTGTCCAGCCGGTCCTGTTGACCGGTCCGGTCGGCGTACGCGCGTAGTTCCGGCACACCGACCGGGTCGATCTCCAGTTGACGGGACAACACAGCGAGCCTGCCGAGCAGTTCCGCCTGAGTGTCGACGTCCTTGCGCTGCACGATGCCCAGCGCGCGGGTCAGCACGGTTCGCCTGCGGATCGCCGGGTCGTCGCACCACAGCTGGAAGAAGTATCGCTGGGAAACCTCGAACGAGCCGAGTTGGAACAGTCGCAACCCGCGGTCGTCGCCGAAGTCGGATGCCGGCAGCACGGCCCGCCACGTGCCGTTGGGCAGCCTGGTCAGCGCTGCCGCCGGTAGGCCGTTGCGCTCCAGCCACCGCCCGCACACCGTGGCCGGGTCCGCCGGGTCCTCGGCTTCCAGTGCCCTGCGGATGGCCGGTGTGTCGGTGGCCAACCGTTCGATCAACCGGTCCCGGTCGCCGGCCACCTGGCTGAACGCGACGAACCGCCGCTGCCGGTCCGGCTGCAGCGTGTCCACGAGGTAGACCGGCAGGTACACCTGGCTGATCGCGACGATCTCGGTGGCCAACAGGTCGTGCGGCAGGTTGAACCGTTCCCGGTCCGGCCGCTCCACCAGCTGTCGCAGGGCATCCGGCCGGAATTCCCACGCCCCACCGACCACACCCGCGTTCAGCGCCTGGAACGGGACCCCGCCCTGCACCTGATACTCGGGCCGCTCCAGCACGACGACGTCACCCGTGTAGTACTCCCTCGGCAGCGGCGCCATGGTGACACCGTCGAACAGCAGCTGCTGCCTGGCCTCCTTGCGCACGTAGCGCGTGTCGTCCCGCACCGACCGCGACCCGAGCTCGGTCAACCGCACGTGCTGGCCCTGCTGACCCAGGTGTCCGATCAA
>DASUJK010000309.1:0-3074 GCA_036279295.1 Pseudonocardiaceae bacterium
GCCGTACCGATGGGAATGTCGGTGCCGGCACCCAACCGGGACAACAGCAGCGCGAACGCGGCCTGCACCACCATGAACAGCGTCGCGCCACTGGACGCGGCCAGTCGGGCCAGCCGCTCGTGGGTGAGCGCGTCGATGTCGAACAGCACCTGGTCACCGACATGATCGGCAACCGGCGGGCGGGGCCGGTCGGTGGGCAGCTCGATCACGTCGGGCGCACCGGCCAGCGTGTCCCGCCAGAAGGCCAGCTGACCGGCCAGCACACTGTCCTCATCGGACGCTTCACCGAGCAGTTCGTACTGCCACAGCGTGTAGTCCGCGTACTGTACCGGCAGTGGCCGCCAGGTCGGGGCGCTCCCGGCGCACCGCGCCACGTAGGCAGCGGCCAGGTCACCGAGCAGCGGACCCATCGACCAGCCGTCACCCGCGATGTGGTGCAGCAGAACGATCAGCACGTGCTCGTCGGGGCCGGCACCGAACAGCCAGGCGCGGATCGGGATCTCCCCGGACAGGTCGAACGTGTGCCCGGTGGCCGACTCCACGGCGGTCCGCAGCCGGTCCGCGTCGACACCGATGTCCTCGACCAGCAGGCTGGGCCGGGCCTCGTCGATACCCAGCACGACCTGGAACGGCTCGCCGTCCACCGCCGGGAAGACGGTCCGGAGGACCTCGTGCCTGGCCACCACGTCACCGAGTGCGGCGGCCAGGGCGGGCACGTTCAGCGCACCGGAGAGCCGCTGCACGACCGAGACGTTGTAGGAGCGGCTGGACTCGGCCAGTTCGGCCAGGAACCACAGCCTGCGCTGCGCGTAGGACAGCGGGATCACGTCCGGGCGGACCATCGGCACCAGGCTCGGCCGCACCGGTTGGCCGGCCAGTTCACCGATGCGCCGGTCCAGGCCGGCGACCGTCGGCGCACCGAACAGGTCGCGGATGGCCACGTCCACACCGAGCACCGTGCGTACCCTGCTGATCAGCCGGACCGCCAGCAGCGAGTGCCCACCGAGATCGAAGAAGCCGTCGTCGATGCCCACCTCGGGCACGCCGAGCACGTCGGCGAACACGTCACACAGGATCTGTTCGCGTGGCGTGCGGGCGGCCCGGCCGGACGTGCCGGACGTGTAGTCGGGTTCGGGCAGGGCCTTGCGGTCGATCTTGCCGTTCGCGGTCAGCGGCAGGGCGTCCATCAGCACGAACGCCGACGGCACGAGGTGCGCGGGCAACACCCGCGTGATGTCGGCCCGCAGCCGGGCGACGGAGATCTCGGTGTTCGGCACGACGTAGGCCACCAGGCGCTTGTCACCCTCCGGCCCGACCCTGGGCACCACGCTCACCTGGCCGACCGTCGCGTGTGCCGCGAGCACCGCTTCGACCTCGGCGGGCTCGACCCGGAAACCGTGGATCTTGACCTGGTCGTCCGTGCGGCCGAGCAGTTCCACCTCGCCGCGTGCGCTCCACCTGGCCCGGTCGCCGGTGCGGTACATCCGGGCACCCGGCCCGCCGAACGGGTCGGCGACGAAGCGCTCCGCGGACAGCCCGGCCCGGTGCAGGTAGCCGTCGGCCAAGCCGGTGCCGGCCACGTACAGCTCACCGGGCACGCCGGGCGGCACCAGCCGCAGCCGCTCGTCCAGCACGTATCCGCGCCGGTTGGCGGCCGGCAGGCCGACGGGCAGCGGCGTGCCTCCGGTCGGGCCGGTGACCTCGTAGGTGTGGGTGAAGATCATGCTCTCCACCGGGCCGTAACCGTTGACCAGCCGCAGGCCGGGGAACAGGCGCAGTGCCTTGTCGATGTGCTCGGTGGACGCCATGTCGCCACCGGTCAGCACCTGGCACACCCCGGCCAGCATCCGCGGGTACTCGTCCACGACGAGCGGCAGCAGGCCTGCGGACAGGAACAGCGATGTGACACCGTGCCGGGCGACCAGCTCGGTCATCCGGTCGGGCTCTGGCCGTTGACCCGGCTGCAACACACACGTGGCACCGGACAGCAGCGCGCTCCAGAACTCCAGCACGAACGCGTCCCAGGAGATCGGCGCCGCCTGCAACCAGACCTGGTCGGCACCGAAGTCGAGACAGCCCTGACCGACCAGCGTGCCCACCAGCGACCGGTGCGAGCCGAGTGCGCCCTTGGGCCGACCTGTCGAGCCGGAGGTGAACATCAGGCAGGCCGCGTCACCGGGCACACCGGGCAACCGGGGGTTCGCCGGGCTCTCGGTGACGCCGTCGGCGGGTGCGACAACACGTAGCTCGATCGTGCCGGTCAGCCTGTGGGCCAGGTCGGCGTCGCTGACCAGCAGCGACATTCCGGAATCCTGTGCCATGCCGATCAGCCGCTCGTCCGGGAACTCCGGGTCCAGCGGCACGTAACCGGCGCCGGTCTTGAGCACGGCGAGCACAGTGACCGCGAGATCGAGCCCACGGGGCAGCAGCACGCCGACGAGGTCGCCTCGACCGGTACCAAGGCCGGCGAGATGCCTGGCGAGTTGGTTGGCCGCCGAGTCCCAGTCGCGGTAGGTCAGCGTGGTGTCCTCGAAGATCACCGCGGCCTTGTCCGGGGTCCGGTCGGCCCACTGCTCGACCAGGTCGGTGATCCGCACGTCGGGCTCACCGGTGTCGGTGTCGTTGGCGTCGATGACGAACCGCCTGCGCTCGGCCAGGGTCAGTACGTCCACATCGGACACCGGGCTGGTCGGCTGCGCGGACAGCTGGGCCAGCAGCAGAGCGAACCGGGCGGACAGCGCGTCGACGGTGGCGCGGTCGAACAGGTCGGTGGCGAACTCGATGGCACCGGCCAGCCCGGCGGGTGCGCCTTCGGCGTCGAACCGCTCCCTGGCGGCCAGCGTCAGGTCGAACTTGGCCACACCGGCGGAGACCGGGTAGTCACCGGTCCGCAGCCCGGCGAACTCGGCATCGCCCTCGGCGTTGTTCTGCACCAGCAGCATGACCTGGAACAACGGGTGGTGCGCGGTCGAACGGGTCGGATTGACCGCCTCCACCAACAGGTCGAACGGCAGATCCTGGTGATCGAACACCGCAAGGTCGGCATCCCGCACCCGAGCCACCAACTCGGCGAA
>DASUJK010000310.1:0-11168 GCA_036279295.1 Pseudonocardiaceae bacterium
GGCAACACGGTGCGGACCGTGCTCGACGCGGCCGGTCTGCTGGCCGCGCGGGGACGGGCGGCGCAGGTGGTCGACCTACGCACGGCGGCGCCGCTGGACCACGACCTGCTCGCCGAACTGGCCGCGCACACCGGCGCCGTGGTGCTGGTGGACGAGGCACCACCGGACTGCTCGCTCATGCACGACGCCGCCTACCGGCTGCTGGCGGCCGGCGCGGTGGCACCGGATCGGCTGCGGGTGCTGGCCGGGGCGGCCTGCCCGGCGCCGGTCAGCCCGGCGCTCCAGTCGGTGCTCACGCCCACCGTCGACAACGTCGTCGACGCGGCATCAGCCGTGCTCGGCTGGAAGGACACGGGATGACCCTGCTACGCCCCGAACACCTCGACGCCGACGACCTGACCTACCGCATCTTCGGACTCGGCCGGGACAACGTGCCATGGCGGGCCGAGGACGTGATCGGCTCCGGACCCTTCGTCGGCGACCAGAGCCGCGCCGAACTCGCGTGGCGACTGGCATCCCGCGCCTACTACGCCGAACAGGCCGGGCTCGTGGCCGCGGCCAGCCTGGCCGCGCAGACCGACGACGCCGCGCTGCGGTTCAGCCTGGCCACCGCGACCGCCGACGAGGCACGGCACGCGGACGCCTTCTACCAGTACGCCCGCAAGATCGGCGGTGGCGAGCCGGAGGAGTGTCTGGACCGCTCCCAACCGCTGGACGACATGCTGCACAGCCTGCCCTACCTCGGCAAGGCGGCCGTGCACACGCTGCTGGAAGGCCTGGCGGCCGACGAGTTCATCCTGCTGCGCGACATGTTCGACGGTGACGCGCTTGGCCGCCTGTACCACCTGGTGCGGCAGGACGAGATCCGCCACATCGCGATCGGGATGAACTACCTGTGCCGCGAACTGGCATCACCGGCCGGCCGGGACGCGTGGGCCGAGTCCGGCGCCGAGTGGCTGGCCACCGGGATCGAGATCACCGGCCTGGAGCGGGTGGCCAGGTCGCTGGCCGACCTGGCCGGCCGGGACCCGGACACGGTGCACCGGTGGTTCCTGCACCGGCACCGGACCCGCCTGCGGGCGGTGGGAGTCGAACTACCGGAAGGAGGTGATCGGTGATGACCATCAAGAAGGTGGAGCTCAAGTCCACAGTGGTGGGTGTGTGCAAGTACCTGCACGACCCCGACCTGCGTGCCAAGCGCGTCGAGGTCAAGAAGTAGCCGCCGTACTGGCCGGGCGGCTCGTTCCCGGTCCGCCCGGCCGCCCGCCGTCCCACCAAGCCGTCCTCTCCCGCCGAGGAGCCGAAGTGCCCAGGTCGATCTGCCTGACCGCGCTGCCGTGGCAGTCGCTGGAATCCCCGTCCCTGCCACTGGGCCTGCTGCGCACGGCATGTGCCGACGCCGGGCTCGGCCTGCCGTGGACCTACCACGGGTCGCTGCGCTGGACCGAGTACCTGATGGCCGTCACGGACGGCGAACTGGGTCCGGCCGAGTACACCGACATCGCCGAGAACGGCATGTTCCACGGCATCGGCGACTGGGTGTTCACCGGTGTGCTGCACGACGACCCGGACTTCGGCGTTGCCGCGTTCGAGTCCTATGCCGCGAAACGCGGGATCGACACGGCGCTGGCCACCCGGATGCGTGGCTATGCCGCCGACTACGTGGCGCTGGCTGTCGACGAGATCCTGGCCGGCCAGCCGGACGTCGTCGGCTTCAGCACGACGTTCATGCAGAACGTGCCGAGCCTCGCGGTGGCCCGGCGAATCCGACGGTTGGCGCCGGACGTGGTGCTGGTGTTCGGCGGCGGCAACTGTGACGGGCCGATGGGCGCCGCGCTGCACCGCAACTACCCGTTCATCGACTATGTCGTGCGTGGCGAGGGCGAGGTGGCGTTCCCTGCACTGCTGCACGCCCTCAACGGCGACGGCGCGCTGGCCGACGTGCCCGGACTGTGTTGGCAGGACGGGGAAACCGCGCGCGGCAACGACATCCAGCCGCATCCGCTGCCGCCGGGCCGGATTCCGGTGCCGGACTTCGACGACTGGTTCGCGCAGCTGGCCGAGTCACCCGTGCGTGGCTACCTGGAACCGAAGCTCGTCGTGGAGACCGCGCGCGGCTGCTGGTGGGGGCAGGCGCACCAGTGCACGTTCTGCGGGCTCAACGGCACACTGATGGAGTTCCGCTCCAAGTCACCCGACACCGTGCTGGCCGAGTTGGGCCACCTGATCGGCCGGCACCAGGTGTTGGACGTGATCGCGGTGGACAACATCATCGACAACACCTACTTTCGCACCGTGCTGCCCAGGATCGCCGAGCTGGACTGGGATCTGCGGGTGCACTACGAGGTCAAGTCGAACCTGAAGCCTGCCGAGATCGACGTGCTGCGGCGGGCCGGTGTCGCGCACGTGCAGCCCGGTGTCGAGTCACTGGTCAGCCCAGTACTGTCCATGATGGACAAAGGAGTGTCCGGGCTGCGCAACGTCCGCACGCTGCGGGACTGCGAGTCGGCCGGGCTGACCGTGTCGTGGAACTGGCTCTACGGCTTCCCGGAGGAGACCGCGGCGGACTACACCGAGGTGCTGCGGCAGCTGCCGGCACTGAGCCATCTGCAACCGCCGTCGGCGGCCGGGCGGATCCTGTTGGAGCGCTTCAGCCCGTACTTCGAGAACGGCGCGCTCGGCTTCCCGGAGCGCACCACGGCCGACCTCTACCGGCACGTCTACCGGCTGCCCGAGGCGGACCTGACCGACATGGTCTACCTGTTCCGCACGCCACCGCGTGGCCTGACCGACGCGGAGGCAGGGACGCTGCACGACGCCGTGGACACGTGGCACGAGCACTACACGGACAGCTACCTGCAACGGATCGACGCCGATGGTGTGCTGGTGTTGCAGGACCGCAGGGTGAACTGGCCGCACGAGGACATCGTGCTGACCGACCCGGCCGAGATGGCCGCCTACATCGACCTGGAGTACGGCCGCGGCCTGCCGGCGCTACACGACCGGCTGGCCGCGGCCGGGTTGACGATGACGGAGCAGCGGCTGGCCGAGTGGGTCGACTGGTTGGTGGCGCGGGGCCTGGTGTTCACCGAGCACGGCGGCTACCTGGCCCTGGCAACAACCGCGGCACCGGTGAAGGTGAGTTGATGACCACGACAAGCGCTACGACGCTGGGATCGGGCCGAGGGCTCGGTCGTGAGATCGACGCGAGCGAGTTGCACCCGGATGTCGCCATCCGGGCGGCCGAGGACGGGTGTGAGCGGCTGGTCGTGACCGGCCCGGTGGTGACCGGGCAGGACATCGATGCCGACCTGGGGCTGCTGCGGTTCCTGCGGGAGGCCACCAGCAAGACCCTGCGGGTGGCCTGGCAGTTGGCCGGGCGCCCACTCGTCGCCGAGCGGGACCTGGTGCATCTCGTCCCACCGACCGCCGGTGTCGACTCGGCGGCTGCCGAGTGTGTGACGGCGTGGCGCGGTGGTTATCGATACGGCTCGTATCACTACCGGTGGGGCCCGGACTTCGTGACGGTGAAGGACATCCGGCCCGGTGGACCGCCGGTGCACCTGACCATCGACGGCGACAGCGCACAGCAGTTCCGGGAGCTGACCGACGTGGCGGACCTGGCCGACCTCTCCCCCGCGGCGACAACAGCACTGGCCGACGCCGTCGAGTTCGGGCTGGCGGTGCGCGGTGAGCGCACGTTCCTGGTGCTGCCGTGGCGAATGCGCCGCTGGCCGGTGCCCTACGTGGCGGCCTGATCAACCGGCGCGGTGGCCGGTAGCCAACCCGGTAGCCAGTAGGCGGCCAGACTGGCCGCCGAGATCCCGATGCCGACCACGATCGCACCGAGCACGCCCAACCCGAGCGCGACCATGCCGGTGGCCAGCACCGCGCCGAGCGGAGCGCCGAACATCGGGCCGAGCAGCACCACGCTGAACACCCGGCCCTGCAACTCCGGCCGGGTCCGCCGCTGCCGCAACGTCGACGTGCACACCCGGAACACCGACATCATCGTCGCGAACACGAACTCGTAGCACGTCAACAACACCAGCGGCGGGCCGTAGTGCGCAGCCGGGATGAGCAGGAACGCGGCGATGCCGGCGGTGATCGTGACCAGCCCCGCCCGGCCGATGCCCAGTTTGCCGATCACCCGGGCCGCCACCGCACTGCCCAACAGCAGACCGATGTTGCCGATCGTGGCCGCCAGGCCGAGCGCTACCGGCGTGAGCCGCAGAATTCGGTAGGCATAAGGGAAGTACAGGCTCCCGATCAGGCCACCACCCACGTTGCACAGCGTGGTGCCGATCAGGATTCGCAGCAACACCGTGTCCTGCAACACCGCCTGCAGCCCCAGCTTCGCCGCCCGCCGGGGCCGCTCGATCGGGCCGGGGACCCGATCGGGCACCGGCAGCCGGAGCAGCAGCAACGCGGAGAGCACCTGGCTGGCGCCGTCGAACAGCAGCGCGCTGCCGGCACCGAGCAACCCGACGATCAGGCCACCGGCGCCAGGCCCGACGAACGTGCCGAGCGACCGGCCGAAACTCAGCCCCGCATTCGCCCCCACCAGGGCCGGTCCTTCGACGAGCGATGGCACCATCGCCTGCGCCGCCACCTGGACGACCGTGGTGGTCAGTCCGGCGCCGAGCGCGACCAACAGCAGCAGGCCAACCGACAGCCGGTCGGTGGCGACAGCGGCCGGCACACACAGCACCACCGCAGCCCCGGCCAGCAGGCCGGTGATCATCGCCCGTTTCCGGTTCGTCCTGTCGATCCACACCCCGACCGGCAGACTGGCCGCCGCCTGCGCGAACAACGACACCGAGTACAGCGCGGCCACCGTCGTCGCCGAGGCATGCAACAGGCCGAGCGCGACCAGCGGCAGCGCGAACTCGGTGACGCTGGAACCGAACGATGTGACGCCGTTGGCGACGACGAGCGCCCGGACCGCGCCGGACAGCCGCCTGATCACCGGTCGGTGACCGCGTGCAGTGCCTCGCGCAGCCGGTCGGCCAGCACACCGCAGTCCGACCTGGAGATCGTCAGCGGCGGCAGCAACGGCAGCACCCCGAGGGAGAAACTGGTCAGCAGCCGGTGGTCCCGGCACGCCAGGCGCAGCCGGTTCACCTCGTTGACCGACCATCCGGTGCCGTCGGGGTGATGCAGGGCCACGCCGAGCATCATGCCCTCGCCGCCCACCGTGCCCACCGCCGGTTCGTCGGCCAGTCGCTCGGTCAGCGTGTCCCGCAGGTACGCGGCGGCCTCCCGGACGCCGGGGAAGAAGTCCGGCTTGGTGATCAGCTCCAGCACGGCCAGCCCGGCGGCCATGCCCAGCGGGTGCCCGTCGGTGGTGGACCCGTTGAGGAAGCCGATCCGGTGCTCGCTGCGCGCCAGCTCGGTGTAGATGTCCCTGGACACCGCCAGCGCGGCCAACGGGAAGTACCCGGCGGACAACCCCTTGCCCAGTACCAGCATGTCCGGCGTGTGCGTGAGACGTTCGCTGACCGTCATCCCGCCTGCCCGGCCCACCCCGGTGGTCACCTCGTCGGCGATCACGTGGATACCACGAGCCCTGCACTCGACGGTCAGCCGATCGAGGTAGTGCAGCGGCACCGGTCGCACGAACGTGCCCAGCACGGGCTCGACCATGACCGCGGTGACCTGGTCCGCGCCCAACTGCTCGATCAGGTCGGTCACCTCGGCGACACAACTGCCGTCACACTGCGCGGGGTCGTGTACCTGTTCGGGTGGTGTGTCGACGTGCCGCACCAACCGGTCGAGCGGACCGGAGTACTTCTGCAGGACCGGTTCCCCGGTCAGCGCGGTGGCCAGCGGGCCGGTGCCGTGGTAGCTGCCGGTCACGGTGATCACCAGGTCGCGGCCTGCCTCGCCGGTCATCAGCCGGTAGAAGCGGGACAGCATGGCGGCGGCCTCGGTCATCTGGCTGCCGGTGTTGCCGAAGCGGATGTAGTCCAGTGGCGACGGCAGGCAGTCGGCGAGCCGGCTCGCGTACTCGGCCGCGATCGCCGTCGGGTGCTCGTAGCGCATCACCGTGCCCGACGGCAGCATGTCGATCTGCGCGTGCAGGGCCGCTTTGACCGGTTCGCAGGAATAGCCGAGGGTGACGTTCCACATCGACGACCGGGCGTCCAGATATTCGCGGCCCGCCTGGTCGCGCACTGTGCAGTCGGTGCCGCTGACCAGGAACATCCCCGGATCGGAAACGCGGAAGAAATCGGCCATCGGTGCGGTTCCGTGCCACGCCCGGTAGCTCTCGGAGTCGAACACGGCACCTCCCACGCCCGTCAGCGAAGCTACCTCGGGGCGGCGAAAGGCGTCAACGAAACCACACGCACGGACGGGTTTCGTGCATCCTCAGGTCCTGGTCGGCACCTCGACCATGACCCTGCCTTCCTGGACCTCACACGAATAGACGCCGACCCGCAGTTTCGGATCGACGGCGCAGCGGCCGTCCGCGAGGTAGTCGGTCGAGAAGCACAGGACGTTCTCGATGCCGTCGATCGAGGCGAGCAGGTCACTCAGGCCGTTCTTGTCGTCCGGGCTCTCCTCGACGGGCTGCGTCGAGAAGCTGATGTGGTCGAGGATGTACTCACCGGGCAGCCGTCGCACCCACGGGCTCTCCATCTTCAACATCGAGCACTCGCGGTCCAGCCGCCACAGCGTTGTCGGAATCCAGGCCAGTTCCTATCGCAAGGCGAACTATGTCTGGTCGGACCAGTACGGAAAGCGACAACACCATTGTCGGTATCGCGGGTATCGGCAATGCGCGCACGGTAATGGCAGGCCGAGCGCTCTCGAAACCGGCACACCATGGCCGGACGCCCGCGAGCGACTCGTCGGATGACCGCCTCAGCCAGGATCGCCGACCAGGTGGACCGATTCGATACCCGCCAACGCCGCCTTCTCGTCCTGGTCGGAACTGTCCCCCGAGACACCGATGCCGCCGAGCAGCACGCCTGCCTCGTCGCGGATCAGGACACCACCGGGCACCGGCACGAGCCGCCCGCCGATCGTGGCGCTCGCCGCGGCGATGAAGGACGGCTGCTGCTCGGCCCTGGCCATCAGTGCCCGCGAGCCGAGCCCGAATGCGAGCGCCCCGTAAGCCTTGCCGTGGGCGATCTCGAACCGGCTCATCGATGAGCCGTCCTCGCGTTCGGCCGCGATCAGGTGGCCGCCCGTGTCGAGCACGACGACGGTGAGCGGCCGCAGGTCCAGCGAACGGCCGGCCGCCCGGGTCGCGGCGATCACGGACCGGGCGGTTTCCAGGTCGAGGCTCATGTTCCTCCCTCTGATCAACTGCTGTCGGCCCCGGTGATCGTACGCCGGGCAGGGTCGGCCAAGATCCGCTAATCGCGTGACGTGAGCACGCAGAACTCGTTGCCCTCCGGGTCGGCCAGCACGACCCACCGCCGCTCACCCTGGCCGACGTCGACCCGCTTGGCACCCAGCCGTTCCAGACGGGCGACCTCGGCGGCCTGGTCGTCGTCGGGACCCGGCGCCAGGTCGATGTGCAACCGGTTCTTGAGCGTCTTGGCCTCCGGCACCGGCACGAACACCAGGCCGGGACCCTGCTCGTCGAGCGGGATGTCCTGACCGCTCATCGCCCTGGGCGGCACGATCACCATCTCGTCATCGGCCTCGTAGGCGACGACCCAGTTCAGCACCTCGGCCCACCAGCGGGCCTGCGCCCGCACGTCGTGGCAGTCGATCACAACGGTGTACCAGCGAACACTCATGCGCGGACTCTAATGGCCCCGTCCGACAGCCGTCGCGCCGAAACTCGCCTGTAAGAATCGGCCTTGGCCGACCAGTTCATCGGTGAGAGGCCGAGAACAAGGAGACGGCGCGTGACCGATGCCCAGCTGTTCAGGGCCATGTACGAGGACTGCTATCCACGGGTGCTGGCCTATGCCGCCAGTGTGGTCGGCCAGCAGGTCGGCGAGGACATCACCAGCGAGGTCTTCATCGTGGCCTGGCGACGGTGGGGCGAGCTGCCGAGTCCCCCGCTGCCGTGGCTGTTCGGGGTGACCCGCAACCTGATCCACGAGTTCCGCCGCCGGTCCGCCCGGCAGTACGAGCTCGCCGTCGCCGACGGCAGGCGCCTGAGCACGCAGGCCGACGACGGGGACTTCGCCGACGACGTGACCGAACGGATGGCGGTACTGCGAGCACTGGCCGAGTTGTCCGACTCCGATCGGGAACTGCTCACCCTGGTGGCGTGGCACGGCCTGACCACCAGCGAGATCGCAGGCGTGCTCAACTGCTCGACCGCCACGCTCTCCGTCCGGTTGCACCGGGCCCGGCGGCGCCTGGCACAAGCCGTCGAAGCCACTTTTGTCCCGCACCCAGCCGCACGGAGTGATCATGCCAACGGATGACCTGCTCGGCACACTGACCAAGGCGCGGCCTGCCGCACTGGACCCCGAGCGGCTGGCCGGATCACCACGCCAACAGGCCGACCTGGCAGCGATCCTGGCCAGCCGGCACGTCCAGCCGGCACCACGACGGCGGGCCTGGTGGATCGGGCTGCCCGTCACCGGGGTCGCGGTCGCGGCGGCGGCGGCCGTCGTGGTCACGACCATGAGCACAGCGCCGCGCCAGGACACCGGACCAGTGGTGCTGCTGGACATGGCCACCGCGATCCAGCGCACGCCCGAGACCCCCGGCACCTACTGGCAGACGGAGTCGCACCGCGGTGCCCTGATCGTGGTCGGGACGAAAGCCAGCCCGTACGTGGTGGCCACCGACGAGGGCCTGCGCAGTTCGCTGGCCGTGCACCCGGGCGGCCAGAACGTCGAGGTGATGAACATCAACGCGACCACGAAACCGCGGACCGCCCAGGACAAGGCCAGATGGGAGGCTGCCGGCTCGCCGAGCAGGGTCCCGAGTCCCGGCAATCCGGACGGGCCCGGGTTGCCGCTCGGCCACACCGGTCCTCCGTCCGGGAGCACCTATCGATCGGACGGCACCATCGGGACCATCGGCACGATCGTCACCGACTACGACTACCTGCGACACCTGCCCGCCACTCCGGCCGGGCTCAGGGCGGTGTTCGACAAGTCGGAGGCGGGCGTGATCGGCGCACCGTCGAACGCCGCCCAGGAGTCGGCGATGCTGCTCGGTGACGCCACCGACCTGATCACGCTGCCGGCACCACCGGCCGTGCGGGCGGCCGCGTACCGACTCATCGCGGGGTTGCCCGGCCTGGTCTCGCTCGGCCAGGTGACCGACCCGCTCGGGCGGGCCGGGGTGGCGTTCACCGATCCGAGCCAGCCGGTGCACGGGATCAAGATCGTGATGGTGGTGGATCCGAGGACGGATTCCCTGCTCGCCATCGAGCGGTCGCTGGTCCGGCCCGACGCCGAGGAAACCGCGGCCGGGCTGACGGCCAACGACACCCAGGCATACGTCGCGTACACCAGGATCGGCTGGTCCGATCGGCAGATCAGCGCGAAATAGGAGCCGCTTGTGGAGCAGTGCGCATTGGTAGGACCTGGTTTATTGTCATACCATTAGCCCCTGCCAAGGAGGCTCCTGTGGGCACCAAGCGACGCGCCGCGGTGATTCTCCTTGCGGCAGCAGGCATCACGACCGGCGCCATCGTCAGCTGGGCGGGCAGTTCCGGAGCGGCCACCCATCCGACATCGCCGCAGCCGGTCGGCGAGTACGCGACTTGGACGACGGTCTTCACCGGCACCAAGGCCGGCATCGAAGGCCTCACCGGCGACAACCGGGGCAACGTGTACGTCGCCGAGCGCGGCGGCGGCGACCACCCGTGCCCGGTCTGGCGAATCGCCGTGGCGAACGGCGACGCGACGCAGATCGGGTTCGTGCCGGGGCCGTGCTCGCCGAGCGGACTCGCGTTCGGCCCGGACCGCCGGCTGTACATCACCGGAGCCGACGCGCCGGCGCAGGACCAGATCGACGTGCTGACGCCCGGCAACGCGACAACGGTGGCGACGGTGTTCGCCACCGGCGCGGCACAGGCCAACGGCATCGCGTTCGACAGGCGCGGCAACCTGTGGGCCACCGACGGCAACAACAAACAGGGCATCGTCTATCGGGTCGGGTCGAGGGGCGGCGCGGCCGCCGAGGCGTTCCGGGTGCCCCCGATGGCCAACTCGATCGGCGTCGGCCGGCAGAACGGGACCCAGCAGGGCACCACGCCGAACACGCCCAACCCACAGGACATCGTCGCGAACGGCATCGTGTTCACGCAGGACGGCCGGATCGTGGTGGCCGACACAGCGCGCGGCGCGCTGTGGCAGGTCCGGCTGGACAGCGGGGGCCGCATCACCAGCCCGACCGGCTGCGACCAGACATACACGGCCGACACGCTGTGCCTGGACGACGTGCTGCTGGAGAACCCGGCCCTGGCCGGCGCCGACGGCATCGCGCTGGACGCAGCGGGCCGGGTGTGGGTGGACGCGAACGAGCGCCAGGCGATCGTCGTCGTGGACCAGCACGCCACGATGACCGAGTTCTTCCGCAACCCGGTCGACGCGACCACCGGCCGACGCAACGGCGGCCCGCTGGAAACCCCGACCAGCCCGGTGCTGCTGGGCCACACGCTGTGCACGACGAGCTCCGACGGCAACCGGCGCGACAACTTCCCGGACTCCGGTGGCGAGGTGACCAACACCGGCAAGATCTCCTGCCTGGACCGTCAGCTCGACGTGCCAGGGCTCAGCCTGCCCGTCCGGTAGGCGTTCAGTCCACCTTCGGCGTGGCCCGGCCCCAGTGGTGCATGCAGCGGACACCGCTGGGCAGCGTGTGGAACACGACCGGACTCCACGATTCGGTGCCCGGCTCCCGGGTCGCGTACACGTCGGGCTCGACCGGAACCAGGTCGTACTCGTCGGAGGGATCGGCCTCGACCCTGGCCAG
This sequence comes from Pseudonocardiaceae bacterium, assembly GCA_036279295.1. GTDB lineage: Bacteria > Actinomycetota > Actinomycetes > Mycobacteriales > Pseudonocardiaceae > DATEPR01. Next base: position 10,906 of record DASUJK010000310.1, read on the forward strand.
TTCGCCGAGGACCGTGATGCGCAGCCGGGGTATGAAGGACGCATGACACTCCCTGTGTCAACCTCAGGCGGCAATCTGTTCGGCGGCGAGCCGGACGGCGTTGCCATGTCGACTCGGGTCGCAGGGTGTTCGATCGACCCAGCATCGCCAGATCACCCGTATCCAGGCACGGGCCAGGACACGAACAGCGTGCGGATGGTCCAGACCACGAGCGCGGGCATCGGCATAAACCTTGGCCGCCCAAGCGGATTCGTGGCGGCTGT
>DASUJK010000311.1:0-4954 GCA_036279295.1 Pseudonocardiaceae bacterium
CGGCAGAAGTGGTCGGCCTGATGTGCTTGCGCGTCTTCCTGGCGGCGCCCGGGCAGGACGGCGCGTCGGTCAAGCCCACGGCAGTCTCGCATGTGAATGCTGTGGCCGCCTACGAGGAACTGGCGATCGGAGCACGCCGACTGGGCGCGGCCTTCCAGAAGGTGAACTTCCTGCGTGACCTGCGAGAGGACTACCTACTACGTGGACGCTGCTATTTCCCGGGCATCGATCCGCAACATCTCACCGAAATGGACAAACACCGCCTGCTTGACGAGATCGACGCTGATCTGGACCACGCTGCAGGCGCCGTCCTCCAGCTGCCCGACAGTAGCCGTTGGGCTGTCTCAGCTGCACACGCCGTGTTCATGGAACTGTCCAGTCGGCTCCGCAACACGCCAGCTGAGCAACTTCTGCAGCGACGGGAACGGGTCCTCGGCCCTACGAAACTGAGATTGGGTCTCATGGCCGGTGTCCGGCAGAGATCACGATGACCGGCCCCCGCAAGGTGGTCGTCATCGGTGGCGGAGTCGCAGGGCTGGCCTCGGCCACACTGTTGGCCCGCGAGGGCTTCGACGTGGAACTGCACGAGAAGAACGCAAGTCTCGGCGGCCGGGTCGGTCAGTGGGCGCACGCTGGATTCCGCTTCGACACCGGACCTTCCTGGTACCTCATGCCCGAGGTCTTCGAGCACTTCTTCCAGCTCCTGGGCTCCACTACAGGAGAGCAACTGGAACTCATTCGGTTGGATCCGGCCTACCGGGTGTTCTTCGAGGACGACCCGCAGCCGCTGGACGTGCACTCCGGACAAGAGGCGGTCTCGGCAGCGTTCGATCGGGTCGAACCGGGGGCAGGCGAGCGGCTCAGCGCCTACCTCGAGTCTGCTCGCACGACGTACGACTTGGCCATCCGGCGCTTTCTCTACACCACGTACGAATCGCTGCTGCCGTTGCTTCGCGTTGATGTGGTCCGTCGCCTGGGACGGTTGACTCGGTTGCTCGTTCAACCGCTAGACCGCTTCATCGCAGGCTACGTCCAAGACCAGCGCCTGGCCCAGGTGCTCGGCTATCCCGCGGTATTTCTCGGGACGTCGCCGTCCCGTGCACCCAGCATCTACCACCTCATGAGTCACCTTGACCTCGTCGACGGTGTGTTCTACCCCCGCGGTGGCTTCACGAAATTGGTGGAGTCGTTGACCGCACTGGCGGAGACAGAGGGAGTCCGGGTCCACACCTCGTCTCGTGCCACGAAGATCCTCACCAGGTCCCGACCGCGCCGGTGGGTGAGCGGAGACCGCCGCGCGGCGGAGGTGACCGGGGTGCGTTTTCGCACTGCACAAGGCGAAGAAACGACGGATGCCGACATCGTCGTCGGCGCAGCGGACCTGCATCACGTCGGGACGCAGCTTCTGACAGCCGCCGCACGCAGTCGTCGCCCTTCGTGGTGGTCCCGGCATGATCCAGGCACTGGAGCTGTACTCGTACTTCTCGGGATCCACGGCACGGTGCCGCAGCTCGCTCACCATTCGCTTTTCTTCACGCGTCACTGGGAAGCACATTTTGATGTGATTCACGGATCCGGTGAGCCGATCCCAGACCCGGCGTCCATCTACGTGAGCCGGTCCACCGCCAGCGACCCGGAGGCGGCACCCGAAGGACACGAAAATCTGTTCATGCTCATTCCCGTGCCCGCCGACACCGGGATGGGACGCGGCGGCGTGGACGGCGATAGTGATCTCGCCGTCGAACGCGTTGCGGATGCGGCCATTCGTCAGGTGGCCAGCTGGGCCGGTGTGCCTGACCTCGCCGACCGGATCGTTGTCCGTCGCACGATCGGCCCACAGGATTTCGCCGACGACGTGAACGCGTGGTCCGGGGGCGCGCTCGGCTTGGCGCACACTGCTCGGCAGTCGGCATTCCTCCGTGGACGCAACACGTCGCGACGGGTCGCCGGTCTCTTCTATGCGGGGCACAGCACCATTCCCGGCATCGGCCTGCCCATGTGCCTCATCAGCGCCGAGATCCTTCTCAAAGCAGTTCGTGGCGACCGCTCCACCGGTCCGTTGCCGACACCACTATCGGTGCGATCACGCGGTGTCGATCACCCTGCGGGGCCCACTCGACCAACGCCGGGCAGCCGGGGATCCCGATGAGTCCGCAGCACCTTTCCTACCTGCCAATGCTGGTGTTCTGTCTGGCAGGCACACTTCCGTTGGACCCCGCATTCCGGTCACAGGTGTTGCGCCAGCCGGCTCACCTCATGGCGACCATTGTCTTGGCTGCCTCGCCCTTTCTGCTGTGGGATGTCTGGGCCACCCACGCCGGACATTGGCGCTTCGACCGCCATCAGACCCTGCCTTGGCGTGTTGCTGGTCTGCCGCTCGAAGAGATCGCCTTCTTCGTCGTGATTCCGATCGCTGCGATCTTGACCTACGAGGCCGTGCGCCGTGTGCACGACCGCCGCCACCAAGACAACAACACGCGGCAGAGTGGAAGGTGCCCATGAGCTATACGGCGCTCGCCGTCACAGCGGCGGCCGTGGCCATCTCCGTCGACCGTTGGCTGTTGCGCACCCGTCTGACCTCGTCGCATACGTGGTGGACGGCGTGTGGGGTCCTCCTGGCCTTCCAGCTGCTGACCAACGCGTGGTTGACCGGCCGCGGCATCGTCCGCTACGACAAGGACGTGATTCTCGGGGGGGCGCGCGCGACCTGGTTTGGCGACGGCCGCGTGTTCTACGCACCGATCGAGGACCTTGCGTTCGGCTTTGCGCTGATCTTGAGCAGTTGTGCCGTGTGGGGTTGGCTGGGGCAGCACGCTCGACGGTGGGGTGGGTCGCCGTGACTGTTTTCAGCGCCAGATTGCTGCAAGGACCGTTGGACGTCGGCGCACCAGGGCCCACGACTCGGGAGATGATGAGGGACTTCTGGTCGATTCGCGCCGACCCGCTCGGTTTCCTGTGTGCGGCTCGTGAGCGGTACGGAGACGTGGTCGCATTCCCGGTGCCGGGCCCTCCGGCGCTGCTGATCAGCGACCCTGTCGATGTCCGCCGGGTGTTGCAGACAGCAGCCCGGACCTGGAGCAAGGACACCATCCAGTACCGCGCTCTCGCCAGGGTGACTGGTCCTGGGTTGCTCGCCTCGGCCGAGCCGGATTGGATCGAGCATCGCCGCCTCGCCGCGCCGGCGTTCCATCATCAGAGGCTGGACAACCTCGGTCTGCACGTGGCGGAAGCGACCGACAGGATGCTGGCGACCGAGGTGCCGCTGATGCGTGGCCCGCAGATCGTCGATGTTGCTGATCTGAGCCTACGCATCGCGCTGAACGTCGTCGGTGACGCGATTCTCTCAGCGGATCTTTCCGAACAGGCGCACCGGCTGCTTGAAGCGTCGAGTGCAGCGGCACGACTCGTGGTACGGCGGGGACAATCAGTCCTCCCTGAGCGGGTCCCGTCTGCTCTGAATCGACGGTTGTCATCGACACGACGTAGACTGGACGTGCTGTGTCTCCAGCTGATCGAAACGCGCCGGGCCGCCGGCTCTCACGGCGACGACTTGCTCGGCCTGCTCATCGAAGGGGGACTGTCCGACCAGGCGATCCGTGACGAACTGGTCACCATGGTCATCGCAGGACACGAAACAGCGGCAGCGGCGCTGGCCTGGACCCTGATGCTGCTCGCCGAGGACCAAGGAGCGCAGGACCGAGTGCGCAACGAAGTCACCCGGCACGCAGGTCCGATTCCGATGACGGGTACGCCAGCGGTGTTGCCATGGACACGTGCGGTCATCGATGAATCCCTGCGCCTGTACCCGCCCGCCTGGGTCATCTCGCGAAAGTCGCGGCAACCCGATGTCATCGGCGGCCTGGATGTCCCGGCCGGAACCGTCGCCATCATCAGCCCTTGGGTACTGCACCGCCGCCCCGACGCGTGGCCTTCTGCCGAACGGTTCCACCCGCAGCGCTTCCTGGATGACCCGGCCCCGCGAAGCAATTACCTGCCGTTCGGCGCGGGACCCCGGCTGTGCATCGGTCGAGACTTCGCGCTCGGCGAAATGACGATCGTACTGAGCCGTATACTCACCAGATACCGGGTCGAAGTCCCACGCCATTGGAGCCGCCCGAGTCCGCAGGCCGACGTTGCCGTACGCCCCAGCGGTGGCATGCCTCTGCAGCTGACACTCCTGGAAGCACCGCAACAGTGATCGCAGCGATACTCCTGGCTCTGTTGCTGCTGGGTGCATCGGTCGGTGCTCGACAACTGGCTGATCTGCGCCGCCTCACTGATGTAGCACCAGTGAGTGCTGCCGACAAGGTTGCCGTGGTGATTCCAGCGCGGAACGAAGCCGCGACCTTGCCGAAACTTCTCGCTTCGTTGCACAGTGCGCCCTCTGCGGTTGCGGAGGTCGTCGTCGTCGATGATGGCTCCACGGACGGCACCTTCGAGGCCGCGTTGTCCGGCGGAGCCGAGCCGATCGTGGTGACGAAGGTCCCGGCCGGTTGGACCGGCAAGGCGTGGGCCTGTCACGTTGGTGCCGACGCGACGCGAGCCGATCTTCTCCTGTTCCTCGACGCGGACACTGTGCTTGCGCCAGACGCCATCCCGCGCCTGCGTGCTGCGCACGAGGAGTATGGCGGTTTGGTGTCGGTCCAGCCGTATCACGAGGCTCACGCGCCGTACGAGCAGTTGTCGGCCTACTTCAACGCCTTGTCCCTGATGGGTAGCGGAGAGTTCGCTCGTCGCAGTGCCCATCGGCCGATGGCCTACGGGCCCTGCCTCCTGACCTCTCGCGCCGACTATGAGGGCGTCGGTGGGCATACGGGGCCTGACCCTGAATCTTGGACACGCTGATTCCAGCCTTGGGCTGGGGAAGCGAGATGATCAGGACCATGGCCCGTAAGAATTACTCTGAGGAGTTTCGTCGTCAGGCCGTCGACTTGTACGAGTCCACTCCGGGCGC
>DASUJK010000312.1:0-12128 GCA_036279295.1 Pseudonocardiaceae bacterium
ACTGCGGCACCGGATGAACTCGGGCTTCGCCTCCTCGACCGTGGAGATGGCGCTCTGTCCCTCCGCGATCCTCGGGTCGGCCATGTATGCCTCGTAGGCCGCCGCATCGACCCAGCGCGGGTAGTTCAGGAATTCGCGGCCGTCACCGCTCAGATACGCTGCCGCTCCGATGAACCCGGGAACGTGCTGTTTCCACTCCCCGCTCTGCACCAACAGTTCCCCGAGCGCGTTGGCCGCGTCGACATCCTTGACGTGCCGCGTGGCGAGCACCGCGATACCAGCGGGTTCCGGTGCCGAGGCGCCGTCGATGCTGACCAGCAGCCTGCCGACGAAGTTCTGCGTGACCTCGGCGCCGGATTCCTTCGACAGGGTCCGCAACAACTCGTCGCCCGGGTTCGTGGTCGGCGGCTGGGGTGAATCGGTCGTCCACTCGCCACAGTGCACCACAGCCGTACCGTCGATGCTCACGTAGACGTGGGACGACATGTGGTCCAGGCGCCTGAACATCAGCGCGACTTCCGCGGCGAGGGCCTCCGCGTCGCCGGGATCGGCGACACGTAACACCTCGAACGCGCCTGCCATCGTCTTCTCGCTGACGCTACTCATCGACCTCGATCACTCCCGCCGGGCACAGGTGGACGGCGTCCCGGACCCTGTCCTGCACGGCCTCGACCGGCTTGTCGTCGAGCAGCATGACCGTGCCGTCGTCGTCCTTCTGGTCGAAGACCTCCGGCGCGCTCAACACGCACTGGCCGGCTCCGACGCACTGGTCGTTGTCGATACTGACCTTCATTTCCTCACCACCTCACCGGGAGGGCACGCATTCCGTATACCTCACCCTCGTGTTTGAATTCCAGTTCGTCCTCAGGTACCGCAAGGGCCAGCGTGGGAATCCTGCGGAACAGGGTGCCGAACACGACCTGCAGCTCGATGCGGGCCAGTGGCTGACCAAGGCACTGGTGGACGCCGTAGCCGAACGCGACGTGATCCCGGGTGCCGCGGTGGATGTCCAGGTGATCCGGATCGGCCATCGCGTCCTGGTCCCGGTTGGCGATGTCGATCGACGCGATGATCCCCTCGCCCTTGCGGATCAACTGCCCACCGACCTCCAGGTCGGCCAGGGCGACCCGCCGCCGACCGGCGTGCACAATGGACAGATAGCGCAGGAGTTCCTCGACCGCGCTGGCGATCAGCGCCGGGTCGTCGGTCTCGCGCAGCTCACGCAGCTGGTCCGGGTGGTCGAACAGTGTCGCCACGCCCAACGCGATCATGCTCGCGGTCGTCTCGTGGCCGGCGACCAACAGCAGTGCCGCCATCGGGCCCAGCTCTCGGCGGGTCAGCTTGCCGGTGCGCAGCTGCTCGACCGCGAGATGGCTGAACACGTCGTCGCCGGGGTCGGCGTCCTTGCGCTCCAACAGATCGATGAGATAGGCCAGCACGTCGTCGAACGCCTGGACGGACTCCTCCGGCGTCGAATCACGCGAGATGATCGTGTTGCTGATCTTGTGGAAGAACGTCCTGTCCTCGTACGGCACACCGAGCAGTTCGCAGATGACCATGGACGGCAGCGGCAGCGCGAACTCCGACACGAGATCGGCCGGCCGCGGTCCGGCCAGCATGTCGTCGATCAGGCCGTCGACCAGCGACTGGATCCTGGGCCGCAACAACTCCAGCTTCTTGACCCGGAAGTCGGAAGTGAGCGCGCGACGCTGGGCGCCGTGCTCCGGCTCGTCCAGGTTGACGAACGTCTTCGACTCGTCCGGTCGGGCCGCGATACCCGCGCTGACCCTGGGATATCCGGGTAGGTCGATGTCGGAGCTGACCCGAGGATCGCCCAGCACGGCCCGCACGTCCTCGTAGCGGCTGATCAGCCACGGCGTGCTGCCGTCCCAGATACGGACCTTCGAAATCGGCCGTTCCTGTTGCAGCTTGGCCAGTTCCGGCGGCGGATCGAACGGGCAGCCGCGAACCATCGGGTAGTCGGGTGGCACGGTTTCGGGCTTGGTCACTGTGTCCTCTCTCAAGAGTCGGGAACATCGGTTTCACTCAGTGTTGTTCGGCGCGGTCGCGTCGGCCTGCTGTCGCGGCCGAGGTCAGCACGAACGCCACCGCGGCGAAGACGGCCGCGGTCTCCAGCGCGGTTGCCTGGCTGTGGCCGACGCGAATGCTGACCAGCACCGCGAGGCCGACCGAACCGCCGATCTGTTGCATGGCCTGGTAGATCCCGGACGCCGAACCCTGGTCGTTGCGGTCGACACCACTGAGGATCGTGGAACTCATCGGCAGATAGGACAGCCCGACGCCGATACCGAACAGCAGCAACGGTCCGAACAGGCCGGCCAGATAGCCTTCCCCCATCGGGGTGCGCGCCTCCCACACCAGGCTGACCACGATGGCGGCCGTACCGCACAGCAGCGGCGGCCGGGGCCCGGTCTTGCCGAGCACCTTGGGCATCACCCGCGACAGCGCGAACACGGTGACGGTCAGCGGCAGGAATGCCAGCCCGGTGACCAGTGCGCTGTAGTGCAGGCCGTTCTGGGCGTACTGGCTGATGAAGAAGAACATGCCGAACACGGCGGCCGAGATCCCGAACATGACCAGGTAGGTGAGCCCACGCGCCCGGTCGAGGATCAGGTGCAGTGGCATCAGTGGCGACGAACTGCGCGCCTCCACGACGATGAACAGGGCCAGCAGCACGGCGGCGGCCACGAACAGGCCGATGAGCAGTGCGGTGCTGGCGCCGCCCTGGCCGATCCGGATGAAGCCGTAGATCAGCGCGGTCAGACCGGCCGTGGACAACAGCGCACCCGGTAGGTCGAGCTGCCCTTCCTTGCGCGGCAGTTCGGCGATGTACCGGGGAGCCAACAGGATGATGGCCAGCCCGATGGGCACGTTGATGAACAGCACCCACCGCCAGGACACCTCGGTCAGCGCGCCGCCCAGGATCAGGCCCAGCGATCCGGCACCCGCCGACACCGCGGAGAAGATGGCCAGGGCCTTGTTACGGGCCTTGCCCTCCTCGAAGTTGGCCGCGATGAGCGACAGGGTGCTGGGCGCCGCCATGGCGGCACCGACACCCTGTGCGGCACGCGCGATCACCAGCATGGCCGACGACACGGCCAGCCCACCCGCCAACGAGGCAGCGGTGAACACCACCAGCCCCACGATCAGCATGCGGCGCCGGCCGAACATGTCGCCGGCCCGGCCGCCGAGCAGCAGGAGACCACCGAAGGTCAGGCTGTACGCGTCGATCACCCAGGACAGGCCGGCCGTCGAGAAGTGCAGCGAGGCATGGATCTGGGAAATCGCGATGTTGACCACTGTGGAGTCGAGCACCACCATGAGCTGGCAGGCGACGATCACGGCCAGCGCGATGCCGGCCCGCCGAGCACCGGTGTCGGCGTGGCCGGAGTCCTGGACAGTTGCTGCCACTGGACCATCTCCCTAGGACGGTTGCTGTTGTTCGCACCTCTCAGTGCAACGGCGCGAGCGCTTCGGCCCAGGCGACCACCTGGTCGAGCAGCCTGGTGAGCATGTCCTCGTGCTGCGAGCCGGGATTGAAGTCCGCACCGTTCTCGAAATCCTGGAACAACGACAGCGCGACCTGCGCCCGCACGTCGGCGACCTGCAACTCACCCATGACCAGCCGCAGGTGTTCCACGGCCCGGGTGCCGCCCGCCAGGCCGTAGCTGACGAAACCGGCGGACTTGTTGTGCCACTCCACGAAGAGGAAGTCGATCGCGTTCTTGAGCACACCGGAGGTCGAGTGGTTGTACTCGGGCGTGACGAAGACGTAGCCGTCATAGGAGGCGATCGTCCTGGCCCAGGCCCGAGTGTGCGCCTGCGTGTAGTCCTGGCCCTTCGCGGCCGGTACCGGCTCGTCCAGGTGGGGCAGGTCGAAGTCGGCGAGGTCGACGAGTTCGTAGGTCGCGTCGTCCCGTTTGCCGGCCAGATCGTGCACCCACTTGGCGACCACCTCGGACTTCCGCCCTGGGCGGGTACTGCCGATGATGATGCCGATCCTCGTCATGCGTGTGCTCCTGACTGGTCGTGGGCGATACCTCAGTGGGTACCCGGGCCGATCGGCCCCACACCCGTACCGGCCATTTTTAATTCGTGCCGGGTGACGTCGGTCGCGTTCCCCTGAATGGGGGAAATACGCCGGTGAGTGCCACCAGAAATCCCGCCACGCCGACCACTGTGACCAGTAACAAAGCCGGTCGATAACCAATGCCGAGCAGCGCGGCCACGGCGGCCAGCATCACGGCGCCACCGATCTGTACCGATGTCTGGTACGTCCCTATGGCCATGGGTAGCTCCTGGCCGGGGACGCCCGAGGTGGCCTGTATGTTCAATGCGGCGAACGCCAGTACGAAACCCAGTCCTATCAACAACATCGTGGGCAGAATGGCCGTGCCATAACTGGGTGACGGCCCTGCCGACAAGTAGCGAACGTACCCGATGGGCGGAGCCAGGGCACCCAGCGTGATCAGCCAGGGCGCGCCGAACCGGCCCACAATCTTGCCAGCGAAAGGCGCGGAAAAGGCGAGTACAATGCTGGCTGGCAGAAAAGCAAGTGCGGTCTGCCACGGACTCCACCCCAGCGCCGTCTGGAGCTGGAAGGTGGCGATGAGCAGGAAGCCCCAGAACGAGCCGTTGAGCGCCCCCGCGCCGAGACTTGACCGAATCAGTGGGCCACGCGCCAGCAGCGCGAAGCGAATCAGCGGCGCGGTCGAGTGTCGCTCGATGTGAATGGCCGCGACCAGCGACGCCACTGCCAGCGCACCGCCGCCGATGACGAGGGGACCGCTCCAGCCCGCCGTCGCTCCCGTCACGATCGTGTACAGCACCAGCGCGGCCGCCGCTGCGAAACACAGCGCGCCAGGTCCGTCGTAGCGGCGCGGGGCGTGCTCGTCGCCGGTGTCCCGGGGAATGAGCCGGGACCCGAAGACGAACAGCAGCAGGGCGATCGGTGCCGGGAACAGGAACACCCATCGCCAGTCCAACTGGGTGAACAGGCCGGACAGCACCAGTCCCACCGAGAAGCCCGCGGCACCGAACAGGGAGTACACCGACACCGCGCGATTGCGGTCGGCGCCCTCGGCGAACGTGCTGCCGATGATGGCCAGCCCGGTCGGTGCGGTGAGCGCGGCGCAGCAGCCCTTGACCACCCTGGTCACGATGAGGATCGGCGCGACCGGGACCAGCCCGGCCACCAGGGACGCCACCGCGAACACGGCAAGCGCCGCGAGATACACGCGGCGCCTGCCGAGCAGCGCGACGACCCGGCCGCCGAACAGCAGCAGTCCGCCGAAACCGAGGGCGAACCCGCTCATCATCCACTGTGCACCGGGCGGGGACAGGTGGAGATCGTGACCGATCGACGGCAGCGCCACGATCACCACCGACACCTCAAGTGCGTCCAGGAGCATGTTCCCGGACAACACGAACAGCAGTCCCCACAGTCGAGGACTCCAGCCCGCCCCGGTCTCCTGCGGTGCTTCCTGTGGTGTGGTCACGTCCAACCCCGTCCCGTCGTGTCGCTGACGACTCAGCCGAGCAGCGAGCCACCGCTGGCGTCGATGAAGGCACCGGTCACCCAGCGACCGTCCTCGGATGCCAGGAACGCCACCACATCGGCGATGTCCGACGGCTCACCGACGCGGCCGAACGCGGACAGCCGCGACATCTGCTCCACGGCCTCCGGGATGTCGAACACCGGGGTGCCGTTGTTGGTCACACCGGGCGCCACGCTGTTCACCGTGATGCCACGCGGCCCGAGGTGCCGGGCGTAGTGCAGGCTGATCATCTCCACGGCGCCCTTGGTCATGGCGTACGCGATCTCCTGCGGATTGGCGACCTTCGTCAGCCCGGAGGAGATGTTGATGATGCGACCGCCGTCGGGCATGATCGACAGGGCGCGCTGCACGATGAACAGCGGCGCCTTGGCGTTGATCGCGACCAGCCGGTCGAAGATCTCCGGCGTGATGTCGTCGGGCTCGACGCCGCCCATGATGCCGGCGGAGTTCACCAGGATGTCCAGCTCGACCTTGCCGGCGTGCTCCGCCAGACCCTTGTTCAGGCCTTGGAACAGGGTGTCCACGTCGCCGGGCACACCCAGTTCGGCCTGCACCGCGAACGCGCGGCCACCGGCGGAGGTGATCGTCTTGACGGTCTGCTCGGCCAGGTCGGCGTTGCTCCCGTAGTGCACGGCAACCAGTGCGCCGTCCCGCCCGAGCCGCTCGGCGATGCCTCGGCCGATGCCCCGGCTCGAACCGGTGACCAGTGCGGTCTTGTTGTCGAGTTTGTTCATCACGAAAGCTCCTTCGCTGTGTGTGTTGGGACTGCCGGATCGCCGAACCAGCGGCGCAACGCGGCGTCCAGTTCCGTTGCGCCACCGTCGATCCAGGCGATGTGACCGTCCGGTCGGACCAGGACGGCATCGACGTTCGACAAGGCGCTGCCACGGTCGGCCCTTGCTCGCACGACGCGCACCCTGGGCTCCCAGGCCGCAGCCATGGCCCGCAGTTCGGCGGCGTCAGTGGTCCGGCCGGTGAGGTCCAACAGGACCCCGTCCGCGGTGTGCAGCAGCTCCGTCGTACTGGTCGAACCGGAATCCATGCCCAGCACTGAGTGCGGCAGGCGCGCGCCGAGCAGGGCATGCGTGCCGGTCCCGACCGGGTACCGCACGTCGACCCCGCTGAGGGTGATCGCCAGGTGCGCACGCGCGTCATCGAGTTGCAACAGCTCACCGAACACCGTGCGCACGGCGTTCACCTCGGGCCCACCCAGCAGCAGCTGGGTCTGCGCCCGGACGTCGGTCAGGATGCGGACGCCGACCGGGTGCCGCTCGTCGTGGTAGCTGTCCAGCAGCCCGTCCGGTGCCCACCCGTTCACCTGCGCGGCCAGCTTCCAGCCGAGATTGGCCACGTCCTGCACGCCGAGATTGAGGGCCTGACCGCCGGCCGGCATCTGCACGTGCGCGGCATCGCCGGCCAGCAGGATGCGGTCCTTCCGGTACCGCGCCGCCTGTCGGCTCGTGTCGTCGAACGCGTCGACCCACACCGGTGTGCCGCCGCTGATGTCCTCACCGGTGATCCGGGCCCATTCCCCGACCACCTCGGCGAACCGGGGTGCCTCGGTGCGAGCGCCGGCGGCACGGCCGAACGTGTGGAACATGACCCGGGTGATACCGTCCCGCTGCTGCGCGATGGCCAGGCCCTTGTCGAACCGCTGGAACCGCTTCGGCGGGATGTCGATGTCCCTGACATCCGCACGGATCAGTTCGCGGACCGCGGACGTGCCCGGGAAGTCGAAGCCGGCCAGCTGCCGCACGGTGCTCTGCTCGCCGTCGCATCCGACGACGTACTCGGCCCGCAATCGGACCGGACCGCCGTCACCGATGACGTCGACATCGACGTGGTCGGCGTGCGAGGTCAAACCGGTCAACTCGTGTCCACGACGGATGTCGGCGCCCAGCTCGATCGCCCACCCGGTCAGCATGTCCTCGGTGCGGAACTGCGGGACCTTCCAGTAGCCGGCATGCACGCTCGGGACATCGCTCACGTCCAGGCCGATACCGCCGAAGTGGCCGGCGGGTTCGGACTGCGTCTCACCCAGCCTGGCCAGCAGTCCTCGCTGGTCGAAGACCTCCATGGTGCGTGCGTTCAGTTGTGAGGCACGTGATTCGCCGGTCGGTTCGAGCAACCGCTCCACGACGACGACATCGACTCCACCGAGCCGCAACTCGCCCGCCAGCAGCAGACCGACCGGCCCGGCACCGACGACGACAACCTGAGTGTCCGTGCTGTTCCCTGTCATGATCACCTGACTCGCACTCGAATGGCGGACGTCGTCAGCGACGGCCTTCTGCGTATTCCCTGGCCGCTTCCATCGTGGTCATGCTGTTGGTGCCCAGTGCGTTGCGGACGAACTTCCGTGCGTCCTCGACGCTCGCGCCCGCACCGAGCACCTGCTCGATGTTCGCCGCGTTGATGGCCACGGTGTGCTGGGACGTCACCGACGAACCGTCGGAGTTCTCCTCGATCGTCCATTCCCCGGTGTGCAATGTCATCAGCGCGGGGACCTCGATCTGCTTGTAGACGATCCGGCTCGACGGGAAGGTGACCCGCACCGACCTGGTGGTGTGCGTGGACCCGTCCTTCGTCATGGTGTCCATGTCCAGCAGCTGGATGCCGGGCGAATCCTCCACCATGGACACCGAAGCGACGTGCGGCAACCGCTCGGACCACAGGTTCGCCTCGTTGACGAAGTCGTAGACGTGCTGACCGGAACCCTTGACCTGCACGGTGTCGGCGAAGGTGAGGAACAGGTCGGGTGCTTCGACGGCCAACTCGGCGTTCACCTTCAGCGCTGCCAGTTCGGACCGGCTGTTGCGGTCCACGGCCTCGCCGATCCAGTCCAGCTTCCGCGGGTCGTCGTCGACCGCCCGGTAGTCGTGCAGCAGCCGCACCAGCGACTCGTCGGCCGAGATCGGCTCGATCGCCCAGGTACCGCCCATCAGGGCGACCGGGTCCTGTGAGCTCTCCTGCCGGAAGTCGACCCGCATCCTGCCCGGGTCCAGCTCACGGCGGGAGATCCACGTCTTCGCCTCACCATTGGCGGTGGCCCAGATCTGGATCCGCTCGGACCGCTCGTCACGTTCGAGGTACTCGATGTGCACCGTGGGCGGGAACATCCTCGGCCAGGTGGCCACGTCGGCGATGAGCTGATAGATCACCTTGGCCGGCGCGCGCACGTCGACCTGGTGCTCAGCCACGCATGTATTGGTCTGTGTCATGGTGTTCTCCCTTCGCTCAGAAGTTGCCGAGACCGCCACAGACATTGATGGCCTGCGCGGTGATCGACGCCGCGGAATCCGAGACGAGGTAGTCGACCAGCCCGGCGACCTCCTGCGGCGTGGAGTAGCGGCCAAGCGGGATCTTCGCCTGGAACTGATCGAGGATCTGGTCCTCCGTCTTGTCGAAGGCCTCCGCGTAGCCCTGCCGGACCTTCTGCGCCATCGGTGTCTCGACGTAGCCGGGGCACACGGCGTTCACCGTGATTCCGCTCTTGGCCAGTTCGTTGCCCAGCGACTTCGTGAAGCCGACAACGCCGTGCTTGGACGCCGAGTACGGCGCGCCGAGCACCACACCCTGTTTGCCTGCCGTGGACGCGATGTTGACGATGCGGCCCCTGGTCTTGTGCCGCATGCCACCGGCGTTGAGCACCGCGTGGGTCATCATGAAGGTGCCGTTGAGGTTGGTGTTGATGACGTCCAGCCACAGCTCCTCCGGCAGGTCCGCCGTGACACCACCGCCACTGCGGCCCGCGTTGTTCACCAGGATGTCCACGGTGCCGTACTCGGCGACGGCGGCCGCGACGAAGGCCCTGACGTCCTCGCCGGAGCTGATGTCACAGGTGGTCCCCTTGACCTCCAATCCCCTCTCCCGCAACCGCTTCAGGGTCAGTTCGAGCGTGTCGGCGTTACGGCCGCAGATGAACACCTGGTGTCCCCGCGTCGCGAGGGATTCGGTGATCGCGAGGCCGATGCCGCTGGTACCGCCGGTGACCATGGCCACCAACTTCTGCTGTTCGGACATGAGTGACTCCTGTCCTCTCGCTGTTCATGGGTGCTGTCATGCGACGGCGCTTGGCAGGTCCACCTCCGGTTGCCCGGCACGTGCGTCGAGCATCTGCTCGACGATCGCCGTGCTGTGCTCGGCGGCGGCGAACGCCGGGTGGCGGATCGTTTCGCGTAGGAAGCCGATGGTCGTGTGCACGCCGGGGCCGCTGATCCGGAACTCGGCCAGCGCCCGGTCCATCCGGTGCCTCGCCTGCTCCCTGGTCGGTGCCCACACCACGAGCTTGGCCAGCAGGGAGTCGTAGGACGCCGGCATCCGGTAGCCGGCGAAGCCGTGCGTGTCGACCCGGACGAACGGTCCGCCGGACGGCACGAACTCCTCGATCAGGCCCGGTGCCGGGGCGAAGTCCCGTTCGGGGTCCTCGGCGTTGATCCGGCACTCGATGGCGGCGCCGGTGGACACGACGTCCTGCTGCCGTATGGAGAGGCGCTCGCCGGATGCGACCCGCAGCTGTTCGGCGACCAGGTCGATCCCGGTGACCATCTCGGTGACCGGGTGCTCCACCTGGATACGGGTGTTGACCTCCATGAAGTAGAACTGGCCGTCCGGGGCCAACAGGAACTCGAACGTGCCAGCACCCCGGTAACCCGCGGCGATCGCTCCGTTCACCGCCACGTCGCCCATCCGCTCGGCCAGCCCGTCCGGCAGCCGGGGCGCCGGGCTCTCCTCAAGGAGCTTCTGGTGCCTGCGCTGCACTGTGCAGTCCCGTTCGCCGAGGTGGATCGTGTTGCCGAAGTCGTCGGCGAAGACCTGGATCTCGACGTGCCGGCCGGCCGGCAGGTAGCGCTCCACGTAGACCCTGGAGTCGCCGAACAGTGCCTGGGCACCCGCCCTCGTCTTGGCGTAGGCGTCGGCGAACGCGGCACGCTCGTACACCACACCCATCCCCCGGCCACCGCCGCCGGTCGCGGCCTTGATGATCACGGGGTAGCCGGCGTCGTCGGCCACCTGCTGTGCCTCCTCGACGGAGTTCAGCGGCTCCAGGCTGCCGGGCAGCATCGGCAGGCCGGCACCGGCCATCAGCTGCCGTGCCGTTGTCTTGTCGCCGAGGGTGGCGATCACCTCGGCAGGCGGCCCGATAAAGGTGATGTCGTTGTCCCGGCAGACCTCGGCGAAGTCGGCGACCTCGGAGAGGAAGCCGTAGCCGGGGTGGATCGCGTCGGCGCCGGTCATCCTGGCGGCTTCGATGATCGCCGGAATGTTGAGGTAGCTCTGCTTGGCCGCCGCGGGTCCGATCTGGACCGCCTCGTCGGCGTAGGACACCACAGCGGAGTCCTGGTCCTCGGTCGAGTACACCGCGACCACCGCGACACCGAGCTCACGGCACGCCCGCGCCACGCGCAGGGCGATCTCGCCCCGGTTCGCGATCAGCACCTTCCCGAACATGGCCTGCCTCCTCTCATGCCGCATCGATTTCGTCGCAGGAGAACACTTTTTCGCCGAACTCGACGGCCTCACCGTTGCCCTTGAGCACCTTGGTGATCCGCCCGGCGTGCTCCGCCTCGAAGGGGATCATCAACTTCATCGCTTCGATGATCGCCACCTGCTGGCCAGCCGTGACCGTGTCGCCGACCCCGACGAACGGCGCGGCACCGGGTTCGGGTGCCAGGTAGAGCACACCGACGGCAGGTGCGGTCAGATACCGCACGCCGGGATCGTCAGCGGGCTCCTGTTTGGTGGGCGGTGGCGCGGCCGGAGCCTCGGTCGGTGCTGTCGGTGCCGCCTGCGGTGCCTGCCCGGCCTGCCATGCGACCTCCACGGACACATCGCCTGCCCGCACGTGCACGGCCTTGGGGTGATCCGCCAGGTCGGCGGCCAGCTGTGCGGTGTTGCGGAACGCGTGGTCCAGCAACTCGTTGAGCTGTGCGGCTTCTTTGTCGTCTGTCATCGCTGCGGACGTCCCTCCTTTTCGCTGTTGGCCTGACGTGCCACGCCGAACGACCGGAAGCGGGCCCGCCGCCGCGCGACCAGGTCGACGCCGCTCACGCCGGACAGCCGCCGCAGCGCACCGACCAGCGCGACCTGGATCCGTTGCGCGGCCTCCGTCGGATCGGCCTGGCTGCCGCCGTCGGGCTCCACCACGACGCCGTCGACCACACCGAGGCGGAGCAACTCCCTGGCGTCCACGCGCAGTGCCTCCGCCGCGGCCGGGGCCATGCCGGGGTCGTGCCACAGGATCGCGGCGCAGCCCTCAGGGCTGATCACCGAATAGACACCGTTGGAGCAGATCATCACCTCGTTGGCCACCGCCAGCGCCAGTGCGCCACCGCTGCCGCCCTCGCCGGTCACCAGGGTGATCACCGGGACCCGCAGGCCAGCCATCAACCGGATGTTGTCGGCGATCGCGACCGACTGGCCCTGCTCCTCCGCCTCGATGCCCGGGTAGGCGCCGGGTGTGTCCACGAACGTGATCACCGGCAGGCTCAGCTTGGCCGCGGTACGCAGCAGCCGCGCTGCCTTGCGATAGCCGTCCGGGGTGGCCAT
>DASUJK010000313.1:0-23803 GCA_036279295.1 Pseudonocardiaceae bacterium
GACGAGTTGCCCGCGCACCTCGGCGAACCTGTCGTCGATGACGGTCTTGAAGCTGGTCATGCGACGGATCGCCTCGTCGAACGACAGTGTGACGAGCTTGGTGACCACTCTGTGGTTGGCCAGGATGTCGTCCCAGTTGAAGGCGAATCCGAGCCAGGCGATGATCTGCTCCAGCGTGATGCCCAGCGTGTGCTCGAGGACCCAGTCGATGGCGGCCACCACATGGTGCGCGGCGTCCAGCGCGCACCGCAGCGCCCAGTCGCCGAACTTCACGAGCAGTCGCCACGCACCGTCGGCCAGGTCGATGGTCAGGGACTTCACGGCATCGACGCCGGTGGTGACCGCCGCGATCAGGTCGCCGACGGCGACCTGCAGCCAGTCGTCCGTGTCCGCCGCCCGCAGGAGGGAGCCCGCCGGCGGCGCCTGCCAGCTCCCGTCGGCATCCCGGACCAGGTGGAGCGTGGGCGCCGCGCTCATGCCGGGCCGGCCGGCCGCGCGGGCCACCAGGTCGTCGTGCGCGACCATGAGGTGGCTCACGGCCGTGGCCGCCGCGTCGCAGGTCGCCTTGTCCGGCGGTGTGTCGAACAGCGGCTTGTCGTCGGAGCGTACGGCTGTGGCGATCTGCTCTCCCGATGTCACACCCCGCAGCGCGGCCTTGGCGTCAGCACCTGGGTCCACCTGGATCGGTGCGTCCTGCCCGACCTGGAACGTGAGCGAGGGAACCGTCAGGTCCGCGGTCTCCAGGACCACGGTGAGAACACCGAACTGGTCGGTGCTGGCGGGCTTGGCCGTGCCCGCGCGCAGCGCGTAGTAGCGGCCGTTGACCAGCGCGGCGCAGTCCCGTTCCGGTTCGATCGTGACGTCCGCCGACGCGACCGGGCTGTCGTGGTCGTCGGTCACCACCAGCCGCGTCGTGTAGGACTGGAGGGTGAGGGCCTGCGACGTGGTGTGCAGCGATACGGTCTGCGGCTGCCACAGCGCGGTCCGCGGCTCGCGCACCACCAGCCGGAACGTGCCGTCCGAGCCGCCGATCGCCATCGCGGCGCCTGCGCTGCCGGTGTCGGCCGGCTTGGTCAGGTACGCCGACAAGGCGCTGACCTCGCTGTCGATGACGGCAGCCGGCTGCCACTGGTACGCATCGGGCTGCACCTGTGTGCCTTCCAGGTGCACCAACGCATCCCGGCCGTCCAGCGCCCACACGCCGAGCTGCGATCCGGTCTGGTCGGCGGCCACCACGAGCTCCCGCACCCCCTGCACCGTCGTCGCGGGCACCAGCGGGTCGCCTGGCAGGTGAGAGGTCGCCTGCGCCCGCACCGAGAAGTGGTGGATGCCGTCACCGCCGACGTACAGCGCGGTGCGGCCGTCCGCGTCGGGCAACGTGGCCAGCGTTCGCGGGTTGAGGCCGGCCGGCAGGTCCAGTTCCACGGTGTGGATGACGGTGCGGCCGCTGTCGATCCTGGGCAGCGTGCTGAACAGCAGCGACCGCAGCTCACCCAGTTGCAGCAGCGAGTACACGCCACGGCCCTGCTTGGGGTGGTGCCCGACGGCCACACCCAGCACGGACGTCGCGTTCTCCGGCAACGGCAACGGCATCGACGACCAGTCGCCCGCCGGGTCCGGGTTGACCTGGTGATAGCGCACCTGGCCGGCGGTGTCCGTGCCGGCGACCACCACGAACGGCGTCTCCCCCGGCCCGTTGCTCATCAGGACGTCCACGGCGTCCAGGCCGGGCAGCACGGCGTGGCGGGTCAGCTTGGCCGGCAGCGACGCCCAGTCGGTGGCCGTCTCGCTGTTGGCCAAGGGCGCGCTGACGTACACGTGAGCGTCACCGCCTGGCTCGGCGACGGCGGCGACGACCATCCGCAAGCTGCCGTCGGCGTCCTGGGACACGTTGAACGACCGGACGCCGGCCCGCTCGCCGAGCTCCGGGAGTTTCGTCAGCTGGCGCGTGAGATCCAGCCGCGCCCAGCCGGTGGTGCTGTCACCGTCGGGTCTGGTCAGCCAGAACCGCTGCTCTGCGTCGAGTGAGAACAGCAGCGGTGAGTGGGTCGTGGAGTACGCGGTGCGCACCCGGCGCTGCGCCGGCAACACGTTGCCGGGAATGTGGTTGGTCATGAGCTGGGACTGCGACGCGGTCTTCAAGACGTGCCCCTTCGCTTGCGGTGGACGGGAATCAGGACTTCGCCGACGTACCCATGAGCAGGTCGCCGTGGTCGTTGAAGACAGGGTCGATCATGGAAAGCTGCGCGCCACCGGGGAACACGAACGGAGTGACGTTGAGCTGGTGCGCGAGCGTGGTCGCGATCCGGTCCGGCAGTGCCTCGGCGAGGGCGGCATCGACGGCAGCATCGACCGCCGAGTCGAAAGTGTCCAACACCGGTGCCAGCATCGCGCCGTCGCCCTCGGTGCCGACGATGCACGAGGGGTGGGGCAGGTCGCTCAGCGTGCCGGGATCCTCCGTGGGCAGTTCGGTGACAGCGCTCACCTGGAGCGTGCCGTCGACCGCGCCCAGGATCGTCAGCACGATGGCCATCGGCACGTGGTACTCGACGCCGAAGCTCGCGCTGGCCGCGTGACCGTCGATTCCATACCAGTGCGTGTACCTGATGTGGAAGTCGACAGTTCGCTCGATCCGGACCGTCGCCGTGCCGGGCACGTACTTCAGGGTCACGTTCCAGGCGAACGTGTACTCCATGTCGTCGTTGCTGAATGTGTTGGTCTGGTGGGACTTCGAGCTGACCGGACCGTAGGAGAACGATCCACCATCCGGTGTGGACACGAAGTCACCGGACGTGACGGCGGACCGCGCGACGTCGAGGCCGCCGCTGGTGTCGGCGAGCTTCCAGTACCCACACACCAGCGGCGCGAGCCGGGGCAGCAGGTAGTCGTCGACGAACAGCTTCCTGGCCATCGCGACGGCGCCGTAGCGGGAGTTGCCGAACCCGTCGGTAGGCTGGATGAAATCCCCCCACCAGGCCGCCAGGTTCGCCGGGAGCTTCGCGGTGCCGGTCATCATGAGGTACTGAATGCTGTCCATGGCACGGTTGTCGGCCTTGTCGGTGCCGTCGCGGTACTCGTTGGTGACAAAGTCGATGCTGTGCGGCGGGAAACTCGGCGTCGGGTCGGTCCAGTCCGGCACCGTGACCGCGTAGCCGAGGACGTGGCCGCCGGCCTTGCGGACCTCTTCCAGGTAGGCGGCCAGGTAGATCGGGAACATGGCGATGGCACTGCTGGACATCTTCTCGGGGAACGTCGTACCGGCGGGGTCGTACGCGGCCAGGTTGGCGTTGGCCAGATCCAGGAACAGCTGCTGGATCGTGAAGGCACCCTGGAACGACTTCGCCAACGCGTCAGCCCGGTCCCGCACGACCGCGGGCACCGCGGCGAGATCGGAGACACCGGCCTTGGCCAGGTCGACCAGGAAACTCATCCGCAACCCGGAGATGTCGGCCTTGAGCACGGCCGAGGAGTCCGACGTGAGGTCCCTGTAGTCCATCGTGCCGCTCTCGAACCGCACGGCGAACGCGACCTTGCCCACCGAGCCGGGCACCAGCACCCGCACGGACAGCTCGGCCACCGAGCCGGTCAGGAACATCGGACCGCCGGGTTTGAGCGACACCTTGACTTTCCGCAGCCCGTTCGTGTCGTCGTCGAGCAGATCGGTCAGCAGTGAATTGACGTACCACTGAGGTGTGACGAGGATCGTGTGGACCCCCTGCATCGCGGTCGCTTCCCGACCGTAGGGCGCATTTTCGCGAATCGACGGCGCCATGAGTTCTCCCCTCGATGATCCCCCGACAGGACACGGCCGCGCACAGGGTGTTTCGGACGCCCGTACGCCGGCCAGGAAAATGTCGTTCGGCGCAGTCTTGCCGCGCACCCCTCACGGGCGCATCAGGGTGCGCACCCTGACGTTTGGCCGCCCGCCTGCCGATGGCGCAATCAGGGAGGGTCCGGATGGGTGACCCAGCCGATGCGACGACACGTGGCAGACACCCACCGTTCGCGTTCGGTGCGTGCGGGTGGTCGGCGTTGACCATCGAGGTAGGACCGGTGGTTGGCCGAAGGGGACTGACACGGTGAACGCGCAGCCATCGTTCCGTCCGTGACCATCCCGCGCGCACGTCCTGACCCGACGCCGTCGAATGCGGGTGGTCAGTACCCATGTCCGCGCGGCCTGCCAGCGTGAGCTGCTGGCGGCGTTGTCCATCGGGCGGCGACACATCTGGTGGTCGCTGGTGGGTGCTCGTCGCATCCGGCTCGTCGACCACCGGCTCGCCACGTGACGCTGCTCCGGGGCGGCCGCGCGTCTGAACTCGTCCGGCTCACCGAAGCACTGGGCAGGTCCACGCCAGGACGTGTTGTCGACGAAGGCCGTGGTCCGAATGACCACGGCCTCGACAGCCGGTGTCGCGCACATCACCCAGGTGTCTGCGCTGGACACCGAGAATGTGGTGGCCGCCCTCGACCAACTGGTCGAACGGGACATCCTGACCGACCCCGGGGGGCGGCTGAGGTTCCGGCATCCGCTGTATCGATACGCCAGCGACGATCCGGAATCGGGGCGTGCCGGAGACGCTGGTGCGGCACGCCCGCGCTGATGTGGCCGCCTTCGAGCGGGCGGTCGTCCGGCTGATCGGGCTGTGCACAGTCGCCACGTCACTGGCAACTACGACGTGATCACAGGGCTCAGAAATCAGCGCTCCCGATCGCCGGTACCGAGCGGACGAACAGCGACCCGAGCAGCGTCAGCACCCCGACGAACCCGGCGGTGAGGAACGCGATGTGCATCCCGTGCGCGTCGGGAGCCCGGGCCGGGTCGATACTGGCCAGAGTCGCGACGCTGACGAAGGCAGCGGTGCCCACCGCGCCGGCGAGCTGCTGCACCGTGGACAGAATCGCGCTGCCATACGAGTACAACCGATCGGGCAGCGCGCCCAGCGACGCGGTCATCAAGGGCGTGATCAGAAAGCCAAAGCCGGCCATGAACAGGACATGTCCCGCGATCACCACGACCAGCGACGAGCCCGGGCCGAGTAGAGCGAACACCCACAACGACACAGCCATGGCCAGCGCGCCCGGGATCACCAGGGGCCGCGCCCCGAACCGATCGAACAGTGTCCCCACCGGGCGGCCCAGAACTCCGAGTATCAGGCCACCGGGTAGCACGGCCAGCCCGGTGACGAGCGTACTGGTGTGCAGCACGACCTGGAGATACAGCGGCAGCATGATCGCGGCGACGCCCAGCAGACACACGAACAGCAGCGCGCTCACCACCACCGCGACAGTGAAGTCGCGGTGGGTGAACGGTCGCAGATCCAGCAGCGCCCGGTCGGCGCGCTGCAACCGGATCTGCCGCCCGCAGAACACGGCGACCGCGGCGACACCCACACAGACCGAGATCCACAATGGCAGCGACCGGCCCCCGCCAGCTGACTGACCAAGAGCGGACAGACCGTAGAGCACCCCGCCGAACCCGATGACCGACAGCAACATCGACCACAGATCCAGCGGCACCGGGCGAGGCCGACCGATCAGCCGGAACCAGGACACACCCGCCAGCAGCGCGGCCACCGCCAGCGGAAGCACGATCCAGAACATCCACCGCCAGCCCAGCGACGACAGCACCGCGCCACCGATCGTCGGCCCGACCGCCGGGGCCACGGCGATGACGATGGTGATCGTGCCCATGGTCGCACCACGGCGACGCGGTGGCACCAGCCGCATCACCGAGGTCATCAGCAACGGCAACATGACAGCCGTGCCACAGGCCTGCACGACCCGCCCGACCAGCAGCACCTCGAAGCCGGGGGCCAGTGCGTTGATCAGGGTGCCCGCGCTGAACGCCGTCAGCGAGGCCAGGAACACCTGACGCGGCGTGAAACGCTCCAGTAGGAACCCGGTGACCGGAATGACCACGGCCATGGTCAGCAGGAATCCGCTGGTCAGCCATTGAATCGTCGTGGTGGTGACGTGCAGGTCGAGGGTCAGGGCGTGTAACGCCACGCTGAGGATGGTCTCGTTGAGGATCATCACGAACGCCGAGACGACCAGCACACCGATCAACAGGCCCGACCTCGGCTGTGTCCCGTGATCGGCGTCGTCCCTGACGGTCACAGGGGCGGGCATGGCAAGCACCTCTCACGGAATCGGCTGGCGAACGGCGCCGTGCAGCGGCTGCGTGGTGTGCCGACGCTGATGACAATCCATCGCACTACTGCATAGCTGACCAGACACGATGCTGTCCACCGAGATTCTCGACCGGCCCTTGACCGTCCGTGGCCGCCAGACCAGCGACATGTGCCGACAGGAGTCGTCCGGCGGAACTGAGTGCGCTGACCGGTCTCGGCGACATCCACCACCGCCGAGGCCGGCTCACGCAGGCGACCGCATACGCCCAACAGGCGTTGGACGGCGCCCGCGACGCCACTGATCGCAACGCACAGTACGAGGCTCACCAGTGTCTTGGCCGCATACAGCACACCACCAACAATTACCGGGAATCACTTGACCACCACCGAGCCGCGCTCGAATTGGCCACCGACCTCGACCACCCGCCCGACCAGGTCCGCGCCCACGACGGGCTCGCGCACGCCCACCAATCCTTGAGCGATCCCGACCAAGCTCGCATCCATTGGCAGGCCGCCCTGGATCTACTCGGCATGTCCGACGCCGACATCACCGACGAGCCCGAGGTCACCGCAGTCGCCATCCGTACCCATCTCGCCCAGTTGGAGGCATGAGCAGACAGCCGTCCTCGCCGGGGACACGCTCATCTGACCAGCAGCGCCGCGTCCCAGCAGGTGCGGGGAGGACGGGCGGTGGCGTACTCATGCAGCGCGAGCGCGATGCCCGCGGCGCCCTCCAGGAAGCCAGGGCGATCCAGCGGGCGAGCCGCGCGGGGGTGCCGTGACGTGAAGCCGAACGGTGTGGCCGGATCGAAAGCCGCCAGCACCCGTTCGGCGAGACTGTCGGCCGCCGGGTCGCCGATGCCGAGCGCCAGGTGCAGCAGGCCGGCCCTGCCGTGGCACAGGCTGTGGTCGTACAGGTTGCCTCGCTCCGCAGTGGTGATCGCCGCGTGGGCGGCGGCATCGGCGTCAGCGCGCAGGGCGGGGCGGTTCAGCGCGGTGGCGGCCAGGCGCACCGCTTGGGCAGTGCCCGCGGCGCCGTTGCACCAGACGTCCCGGCTTCGGGGCGGCAGCAGGGTCGGGTCGCGATACTGTGCCGCGGTCATCCGGCGGGCCCAGCGCGGGCCGACCTCGTCGTCGCAGCGGCCTCGGCCGAGGAGGGCGACCAGGGACTCGATGGCCGCCTCGTGGCCCGGGACGTGGTGATCGGCCTGCCAGGCAAGCGAAAGCAGAGCCAGCGGTCCTCCGATCCCGTGCGCCATGCCCAGGTCGACGTGCCCCTCCAGCCAGCCCGGTGGCCGGACCCACCACGCCGGCACCCGGACACCGCCCACGGTGCACTCCGGTGCCAGGGCGGCGGCGACCAGGAACGACAGTACGTCAGCCAAGGCGGTGTCGCCACGGGCCAGGAGATACCGGCCGGCGCCGGCCAGTCCGCCGATGACGTCGTAGACCTCGGTGGATCTGACCGGCCACACGCGGACCCGGGCCGCTTCGCGTACGGGACCGGAGATCTCATCGTCCAGCCTGGCGAGCAGCCCGCGGTAGCCACCGTGGGCCTGCGAGGCGACGTGACCGGCGAACGCGAGCGCGATCATGCCCCGGTACAACCGGGTGCCGGTGCCTGACGTCGCGGCGAGCCCGGCCGACAGGTGCGCGTGGGCCACGGACGTCGGGCACGGCGCGGAACCGGGTGCCCGTGCGGAACGGCGCGCAGGCCTCGACCAGCACCTCGAAGGCGCGCGGCAGGACCATGGGCGGGGGCGCGGGCAGCACGGTGATTCCGCAGCTCCACACGGACGCCCAGTCCACTTCGGATCGAACCACCGTGCCGGTCATGGTTGCTCCGTTCCTGCTCAGGCGAAGCGGTTGCGGATGCGGTTGGCGTAGTCGGCCAGCGATTCAAGCCCCATCGAATGCCGTCGTTCGTCCACTTCGGATTGATTACTCAGCGGACAGGGCTCCAGCGTGGTGCCAACCCGCCGGAACTTCGTGCCGTAGCGCTGCGGTTGGCCTTGCGCCAGCAGGACAGTGTCGGTCAGGTAGGCGACCTCGCGCCAGGCGAGCTCGCCCGCCTGCGCGGCGGTTCTCATGAGTTCAAGACAATGTTCCTGGAACGCCAGGTCGTCGCTGTGCTGGACCAGTCGGCTCGCCGCAGCCGAGGCAGCCACACCCACCGACGACCAGCCCGCCAGCCGTGCTCGGTCAGGACCTCACGCAGCCAGGTCACTCCGGCGGCCGTCAAGGTGGTCAGACGCTGCCCCAGGTCCGGGTCGTGGAACCCGCTCGCCGCCCACTGTTCGCGAAGCGGGGCGTCGACCCGGTCCAGGCGCAGGAGCCTCTCCCGGACATGCGCCACGGGGACGGGCGGTTCGTCGACGATCGCTAGGCGGACGCGGTCCACCGTCCACCGGTAGGTGATCGTGGAGCCGACCTCAGGCCAGTCGAACAACACCGCGCCGTCCTGTGGCGAGGCGAGGTGCAGCCGAACGCCACGGCCGGGGTCGTGCAGGTCGACGGTGCCGCCGGGATCCTGATCGAGGTCGTCGTACACCTGGGCGACCGCGTCGCGCAGGGCAACGCCCAGCCCGGCCAGCGTCAGCTTCGCCCCCTCACGCACATCTGCCAGCGGCGGCCACGCGTGGTGCTCCCTCGACGCGCCCGAGCTGTGCTGGTTCGAGGACGACACCGGCCTGCGCCATGGTTTGCCTGGACGGCGAGTTGGAAGGATGTTCCTGTGCC
The DNA here is from genome assembly GCA_036279295.1 of Pseudonocardiaceae bacterium. Classification (GTDB taxonomy): domain Bacteria; phylum Actinomycetota; class Actinomycetes; order Mycobacteriales; family Pseudonocardiaceae; genus DATEPR01. Next base: position 8,871 of record DASUJK010000313.1, read on the forward strand.
CAAGCCCTACCCTCGTGAATTCCGTGACGATGGATGAGGTATCCGGATAGCGGTGGCCTGTCCGATGAAGGCAGGGCCAAGCGGGAGACGGTGCGGTCGCAGGCCGCGGAATGGTTCGCCCAGGACATGCCGGTCGCCCAGATCGCCCGCCGGTTGCGGGTGTCCAGCACGGAAGGACCTGCTGGGCTGGCCTCGAAAGGGCCGGGCGGGTCGGCGTGCCGGTTGGACGATGCACGGTTGGCTCGACCGTCGCAGGCGTTGAAGGAAGGCCCTGCCGGGCACGGGTTCGACGAGGATCAACGCTGGACCCTGTCCCGGGTCAGCGCCGCCTTGTTGGATGCGGCGCACCAGCGGTTGGGCTGCCCGATCGTGGTCATCTGGGACAATCTCAACACCCATCGCAGCGCGGCGATGCGGGAGTTGATCGCGAACCGCGAGTGGCTGCGCGTGATCCGGTTACCTGCCTACGCGCCGGAGTTGAACCCGGTCGAGCACGTGTGGTCGCACCTCGAACGCGGCTTGGGCAACCTGCTGGTATGGGGCTTGCCGGTCGCGGTGGTGAAGAACTCGCTCAGGCGGGTCCAGTACCGGCCCAGGCTGCTCGATGCGTTCTTCGCTCACACCAGGCTGGATCTGGAACCACCGTAATGCCAGCCATTCAATCTCTGTAACCGCTAGTCAGAATAAGTGCACCATCGGTCGTCGTCAAGCGACAGGTTCAACCGATTCCACTTCTGAATCGTACGGCCGAAACTGTTGCGCCAAGTGGAGTCTGAAACGTACAACAGGGCTTCGCAGGCTGTTGACGGTTCACCGACGCCCTGCTTAAGCTCCCCCATGACCACAGGCCTGGCGAGTCGGATTCCGGTCGAATTCGAGGGTGAAGGCGGTGGTACCGGAGAACTGAGCTGGGGCCAACGCGAGATGTGGGGGAACATCCACCGTCAGGTGAACACCCAGCTCACGCTGGCCGGTGTGGTACCGCTGCCGCCGGAAACTACCGTCGAGTCGGTTGCCGCCAGCTTCGGTTTCCTGTTGGGACGGCACCAATCGCTGCGCACCCGGATACGGGTGGACGCGGCCGGCCGGCTCCAGCAGGTCGTCGCTGAGCGCGGCGAAACACATCTGGAGGTCGTGGACGCCGACGGCGCCGATCCGACCGGGGTCGCCGAGATCGTGCACGTGCGGCTGCGCGACACGAGATTCGACTTTGCCCAGGACTGGCCGGTACGGATGGCTGTGGTGCGGGACAAGGGAATTCTCACCCATATCGTCACCGCTTTCTCCCACCTCGCGGTCGACGGGGCAGGAGTCGACGTGCTGGTGGCCGATCTGGTCAATCGGGATCCCGACACCGGGTGCGCGAGACGCCCGGTGACCGCACTGCAGCCGCTGGACCAGGCCAGACGGCAGAGTCTGCCGGGACAGCGCAGGCAGAGCGACGCGGCTCTACGGTACTGGGAACGTATACTGCGGACCGCTCCGGCCCATCGGTTCGCCGAGGGCAGCGGCCGGTCCGACGGTGGGATCGTGGTCGCCCATTTCAGTTCGCCCGCCATGTCGGCTGCGCTGCGAACGCTGGGCACCCGCCATCAGGTGAGCACCGCGTCGGTGCTGCTGGCCGGATACGCCGTGGCCCTGGCCACGGTGACCGGCCGTGATCCCAGTGTCGTGCAGGTGTTGGTGGGCAACCGGTTCCGGCCCGGACTGGCCGAGTCGGTCAGCACGTTGAGCCAGGCAGGGCTGTGCGTGATCGACGTCGCCGGCGTCGGATTCGGTGAGGTGATCAGGCGGGCGTGGCAGGCTGCGACCAAGGCCTACAAATACGCCTACTACGACTCGACCCACCGGGACGAACTGATCGAGTCGCTCGGCCGCGAACGTGGCGAACAATTCGACCTCTCATGCATCGTCAATGACTTGCGGGCCCCCGACGCCGAGACGCTGGACGGGGACGGGTGGGATCTGCCTGCGCTGGTGCCGGACAGCAGGCTGGACTGGCTGGACGTCCCGAATCCGCCGGACGAGCGCCTGTTCATCAGTTTCACCGACCAGCCGTACCCCGGACTCGCGGCCGCACCCGACAGCGTGTGCGTCATGGTGCACGCCAACACCCGCTTCATCAGCACCTCCGACGTCGAGTCGTGCTTGCGTCGTATCGAAACCACCCTTGTGGAGGCCGCGTTGGACACGAAGTGAACCTGAGGGTCCGCGAAGACCATCCACAGGAATACTGCATCGAGGTGTCGTCGATGAGGATGTCATGGTCGGCCTTTTTCCGTACGTCAACTCGCGTTGAACGAGAACGAGTTGACACCCAGCCCCGGGACACCGAGTCGTCGGTGAAGTCCCGCAGAGTCACCGAGATCGAGTTGGTGGTGGATTGGCGGACGTAGGACACGACGTTCCAACTGATACCGGCGTTGGTCGCCCTGCCCTCTCAGACCGTGCGCCTGCCGAGAATCCCATCCACCCAGCTCAGAGACCCGCAGGGTGGTCGCGGCAAGATGACCGCCCGTGCTACGTCGCCTTGCCTACCTGGCCCTCACCAACACCTTCGCAGCCCTGCGCCTGTTACCGATCAGCAACCCAAGAAGGACACCGAGATCTTCCTGCTGCGCAACCAGATCACGCTCCTGGAACGGCAACTCCACGGCACGCGCCGAAGGCGATCATGCCCACGACCGTCGCGCCCAGGGGTGATGTAGGAGGAGCGCAGCGACCGAACTTCAACCACTCCGAGCGCACCAGCCGCCATTGGGTGAGCTTCAGATCGTCGGGCAGCCCAGCGGCCAGGCCGGCCGGAGAGTCCTGGGTCAGCGTGTCCGTGCTCATGCCGCCTCCGTTCCGTGCCGTGCTTGACCGTGCCGTGCTTGCCGCCCTCGGCGTCCACTCGGAACTCCACTGCGTCCTGGGTGAGTTCCATGAACGCCGCCTCCAGCGACGCCTGCACCGGCGTGAGTTCCACCAGCGGCACGGCCTGGTCGCACGCGATCCTGCCGATCGCCTCGCTGGTCAGCCGGTGAACTCCCGCACCGACACGTCCGCGATCATGCGGCCACGACCGATGACCACCAGGTGCTCCGCGGTCAGTGCCATCTCGCTCATCAGGTGCGATGACACGAACACCGTGCGGCCCTCGGCGGCCAACACGCGCAACAGGTTGCGGATCCACAGGATGCCCTCGGGATCCAGGCCGTTGACCGGCTCGTCGAGCACCAGCGTTGCCGGGTCGCCCGGTAGCGCGGCGGCCACGCCGAGCCGCTGGCCCATGCCGAGGGAGAAGCCGCCGACCCTGCGTCGGGCCACGTCGCGCAGGCCGACCAGGTCGATCACCTCGTCCACCCGACGACGCGGGATGCCGGTGGTCAGCGCGAGAACCAGCAGGTGGTTGTAGGCCGAGCGGCCCGTGTGCACGGCCTTGGCCTCCAGCAGCGCCCCCACCTCGTGCAGCGGTGCGGAGTGCTCGACGTAGCGCTTGCCGTTCACCGTCACCTCACCGGAGGTCGGCGAGTCGAGCCCGAGGATCATCCGCATCGTGGTGGACTTGCCGGCCCCGTTCGGACCGAGGAAGCCGGTCACCACCCCCGGCCGCACGGTGAAGGTGAGGTCGTCCACCGTGGTCTTGTCGCCGTAGCGTTTGGTAACGCCCCGCGCTTCGATCATGTCATCCCCCGGGTCCTGCCGCCGGTTCTGCTCCGGCGACCGTGCACGGCACGCTGCCAGGGCTTCGACACCGGCGCGACTGTCCAGAGGCGGATCTTTTCGGCCGTCGGATGGGACCTGAGACAGATGGCGTAGTCCGCAGGTACCAGGCCGGGTCAGTGCGCGAGCCGAGCGGTCATGGTGTCGAGGGGTCCGGGTCGGTGGAGTCGCGCAGCATGGCGCGCAGGATCTGCTCGTCGTGCTCCGACAGATCCGACACGAACCGCGCGAGCACGCTGTCGCGGTCCGGACCGGCGTCCAACACCTTGCGCATTCGACGCGCCGCCAGTCCGGTCTCGTCCTCGACCGGGGAGTAGGCAAAGGATCTGCCCTGTTTCTCCCTGGTCGCCATGCCCTTCGTGTGCAGGCGGCTGAGGATGGTGACCACTGTGGTGTAGGCGAGTCCACCGTCCAGCTGTGCCTGCACGTCGGCCGCGGTCATCGGTTCGTCGGAGGCCCACAGCGTCGCCAACACCTCGGCCTCCAGCTTGCCGGGTGCTCGCCGACGTGACTCCTGGGCTCGACGCGACATCTTCACAATCTACAACGCGTAGTAGCAAGCGCGGAACGAAACCGCTACTGGGCGAACAAGTACGGTCCGGGCCGAGTGCCCGTAACGGCTGAGGTGGCGTGTCTCGATCTCCACCAGCATGGCTGGTCGAAACTTCTCGATGACCTGTGCGCCCCCGTCAACACATGTAGTTCGGCGCCCTCGACGTCGATCTTCAGGAAGTCCAGTCGGGTCAACTCGGCTTTGGCACACAGCGCGTCAAGAGTGTCAACCTCGACCTGGACGTCGACGTGGCCGGCGAACTCGCTGTCGGAACCCAGCCCGTTGGTGTGCCATGCGAGGAACGAGCGCCCGGTGACCAGACCGTATCGGCCCCTGGGACGCTCATCGTGCCCTGGCTCGGTTCGGCGCCCAGGGCCACGGTGTGGCTCGACACGTTGCGCCCGGATCGCAACAGTCGAGTCCGCTCGGTGGCGGCGGGCGATGCTCTCCTGGCCCCGTCCGTGACCCGCAGACTGATAGACCTGTTCGCCCGCGGCGGAGGCAACGAACGACGTCAGGCGGACGGCCGCGTACAACCGCTCACCGACCGGGAGCGCGAAGTGCTCCTGTTGGTCGCAAAAGGACAGTCCAACGCGGAGCTCGCGAGCACACTGCACATCACCGAGCACACGGTGAAGACCCACGTAGCCGGCCTGCTGCGGAAACTGGACCTTCGAGACCGGGTACACGCTGCGATCTTCGCTTACGAATCAGACCTGACCGACCGCCGCTGATCACCGGACCCTACAGGTCGAGTGCAGGTCATGAGCCGAGGCCATCGTCGAGCATCACGTCCTCCAGGGCCAGGTTCAGCCCGGACGACACTGCCTGCAGTTCGAGCAGGACCGCGAAATCCTCGTCACCACGCCCTTGTGCGATCGCCGCCTGTACCGGCTCTCTGGCTGCCGCGACGACCGGCATCGGCACACCCAACTCGTTGGCCGCCGCGAGTCCGAGGTCGAGGTCCTTGCGCAGCAAGGCAGGCGTGAAGGTCGGGGTGAAGTCCAGATTGACCAGCGCGGGAGTCTTGTACCGGCTGAAGACGGACCCCATGACGCTGTTGTTGATGAATTCGAGGAACGCCGCTCGCGGCACGCCGCCCTTCTCGGCCAGCACCGTGACCTCGACGAGGTTCTGGATGGTCACGCCGAGCAGCAGGTTGTGGCAGATCTTGACCAGACGCGCATGCTCTCCGTCACCGACATAAGTGACGTGGCGGCCGAGCAGATCCAGCAACGGGGACACCTCGACGAACGCGTCGGCATCGCCTGAGCAGACCAGCGTGAGCCGGCCGGCTTTCACGACCTTGCCGTTGCCGCTCACCGGAGCGGCGACCAGACGGCAGCCCCGGTCGGCCAGTCGCACCCGGACGGTCGCCGAGGTCTGGGCGGACACCGTCGAGCAGTCCACCACGATCCGCGGTGCCCGGTCGGGATCGGCGAGCAGTTTACCGGCGATCTCCTCTAGATCGTGCGAGGCCGAGACCATCGTGAAGACAACGTCCTTCGCGGCCAGTTCGCCCAGTTCGTCGACGATCACCGCTCCGTGGGAGGCGAGCGGTTCGGCCTTCGCCTTGGTGCGATTCCAGACCGAGACGTCCAGGCCTGCCTTCGCCAGCCGGTCGGCGAGGGCGAAACCCATCCGCCCGGTACCGATCCAACCGATGCTGAGATCGGACATCGTGTCATTCGCCATGGCCGTCCTTCCGATATTCGCAACCGATTGCACCTATGTCGCCCGCGAAGTGGTTCAAGCGCGGGCCGCGGGCACAGTTCCGCCGCCGAGGTAGAGCTGGGCGATCTCCGGATTGTCGATGACCTCCGGGCCGGTTCCCTCAAGGCGAACGTGCCCGCTCTCGACCACGACTGCCCGCGTTGCCAGAGACAGCCCCGCGCGCACGTTCTGCTCGACGAGCAGGATCGTGCGACCGGCCTGCCACATCGCCTTGATCTGCCGCAGCACGTTGCGCAGCGTCTTGGGGTCCAGGCCCATTGATGGTTCGTCGAGCACCACCAGCTCGGGATCCAGCATCAGACACCGAGCGAATTCGACGAGACGTTGCTGGCCGCCGGACAGTGCTCCGGCTTTGTCGTTCGCGCGATCGGTGACGATGGGAAACAGGTCCTCGACCTGGCGCAGCCGGCGACTCACCTCACCCTTGTCACGGATCAGGAACCCGCCCATCTCGACGTTCTCGCGCACCGTCATGTCCGGGAACAGGGTGTGGTTCTGCGCGACCTGCACGATCCCGAGTTGCAGGATCTGCCGGGCAGAGCGGCCCTCGATCTGCTGGCCTTCGAAGGTGACGGTGCCCAATCGGGGCGACAGCTGGCCGCTGATGACGCGCAGCACGGTGGACTTGCCCGCGCCGTTCGGGCCGACCACACAGGTAATGCTGTCTCTGGGCACCGACAGGGTCAGATCGCGTAGTACGTCGCTGCCGCCATAGCCGGCCCAGACGTGGTCCAGCTGAAGCAGGACATCCACTTCTACTCCTCCCCGGTCGTCATGGCGCCGGCCGAGGTCACGTCGTCCTCGTCGTCCTCGTCGACCGTGCCGCCCAGATAGGCGTCCAGCACCCGAGGATCGTTGCGGATCACATCCGGCTTCCCGACGGCGATCACCGAACCGCGCTCCAGGACCGCGACCGTCTCGCAGATACCCATGACGAACTCCATGTTGTGTTCTACGAGCAGGAAGGTGACTCCCTGCTTGTTCAGCTGCACGATTCGCTCAGCCATCTGGCTGATCAAGGTCGGGTTGATGCCGCCGGCGGGCTCGTCCAGGAGGATCACCGACGGCTCCTGGGCGAGCACCATCGCCAGTTCGACGAGCTTGCGCTGGCCGTAGGACAGGCTGCCGGCCCGCTCATGGGCCAGGTGGGTCAGTCCGACGAAGTCGAGCAGCTCGTGGCAGCGGTCGTCGCTGTAGAGCTCCTTGCGCCGGGATCGCGGTACTCCACGACTTCCGACGCGAATGTTGTCGAACAGGTCGAGGCGGCCGAAGACCCGCGTGAGCTGAAACGTCCGTCCCAGGCCCAGTCCTCCGACCTTGTCCGCGGCGAGCCCGCTCACGTCCCTGCCGTCGAAGCGGATCGTGCCCGAATCGGCACGTTCGTAGCCGGTGATGATGTTGAACACGGTCGTCTTACCCGACCCGTTCGGGCCGATCAGCCCGGTGACCGAACCCTTCTCCACCTCGAACGAACACTCCGAGAGGGCCTGCAGCCCGCCGAAACTCTTCGTGATACCGGAGACCTCAAGCAGTGCGGTCATCGAGTCACCCCACGCGCCTCGGCCCGCACCCGCAGTCGCTTGCGCAGGACGGTCGCCAACGACGGGACGACCCCTTCGGGCAGGAAGCGAATCACGACGAGGAACAGCACACCGAACACGATCAGCGAGTAGCCACCGCTGGTGAACCGCAGCGTGAAGTACTGCTGCAACGGTTCCAGGATGAGTGCGCCGACAACCGGACCGACGATGGTGCCCAGCCCGCCGAGGAAGGCCATCAGCGCGACGGTGACGTCGAAGATCGCCTCGAAGGCGAAGGGCGGGTAGATGCTGCCGAGGTAGTAGGCGTAGATCGCGCCACACATCCCGGTGACGAAACCGGTCAACACGAAGGTCAGGAGCTTGACCCTCGTCGTCTTCACGCCGAGTCCGCGAGCCCGGTCCTCGTCATCACGGATGGCCAGCAACGACAGACCGTAGCTCGACCTGCGCCACGCCCAGGCGATTGCCACGGCCACGATGGCGACAACCAGGGCGGCCAGGTAGAAGTAGGTGTTGTAGGTCTGGGCGTCCCACGGCGGCACCGGCAATGACATGCCCGCGGAGCCGCCGGTAATTGATCGCAGGTTGTAGGCCAGCAACTGGAAGATGAAGAAGATCGCGATCGTGATCACCACGAACGTGTGCCGCCGCGTGCGCAACGCCAACCAGCCCACGGGTACGGCGACCACCCCGGCGAAGAGCCCGGCCACCGGCACGAGGAAGAAGATGCCCACCCCTCCTGCCAGGTGAAGGTGCGTTGTCATGTTCGCGAGGAAATACGCGCCGCTGCCGTAGAAGACCGCGTTGCCAAGGGCCACGTAGCCGGAGAGCCCGGAGAACATGTTCCACACCGACGTGGCACCGACGTAGACAAGCGTGAACATCGCGATGGATGTCGTCGCCGGATTCGTGAACACGAACGGGAAGACCACGGCGACGAGCACCACGACGACCAGCAACACGCGGCGGCCGACCAGCAGTGCGGGTATGTCGAGTACGTCGGCCGGCCCCGTGGCCCGGATGGGTCGTTCCTCGGTTGTCGGGCTGGTCACTGGGCGCGCGCCTCCTGCCGGCCGAACAGGCCGTTGGGCCGGACGAGTAGGACGACCACCAACACCGCGAAGAACATCGTGCTGGCCCACACCGGTGACCACAGCACCGCAGTGACGTCCTCGATGACCAGGGCGACGACGGCGGCGACGAGCGCACCCCCGACGCTGCCGAGTCCGCCGAGCACGATGATGACGAGTAGCCGGGAGATGAGGTCGTATCCGGAGTTGGGGTTGAAGGTGTTGGTCGCGCCGAACACCATGCCGCCGGCGGCGGTGACGGCGGCGCCAACTCCGAAGGTGATGGCCGACACCCGGTTGATGTTGATGCCGATCAGCTCCGCGCCGGTCCGATTCTGCACCGAGGCCCGAATGCTCCTGCCGGTGCGCGAGCGATACAGGAACAGGTAGAGCGCGGTGAGCAGGACCACCGCCAGACCGAACCCGAACAGGTAGATGTAGGGCAGGAAGAAGCCCAGCACATGCACGGACCTGTCGACGTACCAGGCGCTCAGCGTCTTGAGATCGGCCGAGAAGAACTGGGTCAGGATGCCCTCGATGACGATCGCCACGGCGAAGGTCACGAGGATCGACAGCGCGCTGCGGTTCTGTGGCTTGAGCCGGCGGATGAAGCTCCATTCGACCAGCAGTCCGACGCCGAACATCAGCGGCATGGTGATGAGTAGACCGAGGAACGGGTCGATGCCGAAGTGGACCTGCAATACGTAGCTCAGATATGCGGCCAGAACGACAAAGATGCCCTGCGCGATGTTGATGATCTCCATGACGCCGAAGATCAAGGTCAGACCCGCGGCCATCAGTGCGTAGACCCCGCCGGTCAGGATCCCGCCGATGATGGCCCGGGTGAGCTCGGTACCCAACGCAACGCCTACCAGTTCCTCTTCGGGAATTCGAGCGCATTGGTCGCCGGCGGTACCGCCTTGAGCACGTTCGACGAGTTCGGCTGGAACGGCACCAGGTTCGCGCCCTGCCACTGGAACACGTAGGAGAACGCGGCGATGTTCTGGCCGGTGGCGTCGAACTTGACCTTGCCCTGGACCGATTCGAACGTGCCGCTGTGCAGTTCGGCGATCAACTTGGTCTGGTCGAGGCTCCCGATGGCCTTGACCGCCTGCGCGGTGACCTCACCGACCGAGTATCCCTCGGGCACGTCGGAGCTGACATCGGCGGCCGTGCCACCGTACTTCTTGAGGTAGGCCGCGATCATCGCGGCGTTACCCGGATTGCTGGCCGTCGGGTACCACCCGTTGGGCACCATGATTCCCTCGGTGTGGTTGGCACCGACGTTCGACACGAACTGCGCACCCTGGTCAGGGCCGGCTGTCGCGATCAACGCCGCGGGGTTGTAGTTCTGCTGCACGAACTGCTTGATGAACGCGGACACGTCAGGCAGCAAGGTGCCGACGAGCACGATGTCGGCCTTCGCGCTGATGATCCCGGCAGCGATCGGCCCATAGTCCGTCGTCTCAGACGGATAGACCTTGTTGTACACGGTCCGCACGCCCGCCGGTTCGAGGATGGCGCGTGCCGCGTCGAGCTGCGGCGCGGTGAACGGGTCGTCCTGCGTTGCGTAAGCCGCGGTCTTGGGTCGCGTCGCCGCCGGCATCGCCGCGATCCATTTCGCGAAGCTGACAAGGTTGTTCGCCACTGGGAGGCTGACGTCGAACACGTTGTGCAGGCCGGAGGTGAAGACAGAGGGTCCGCCACCGGCCCCTTCGACGAACGCGTACCCGAACCGGTTCACCACAGCGGAGGCCGCCTTGGTCAGGCTCGTGGAGAACGGACCGAAGACCAGGTCCACGTGGTCGACGCTGATCAACTTCTGATAGTTCGTCACGACCTGCACAGGGCTGCTGGCGTCGTTGACGATGTCGAGGGTGACCTTGCGTCCGAGCAGGCCGCCGTTCTTGTTGATCTGGTCCGCCCAGAGCTGGTAACCCTGCTGGAATGCCTTGCCGTCCGCGGAAAAGTCGCCCGTGAGCGAGAGCGACACACCGATCTTGATCGGGCCGCTGGTGGGCCCCGAGCCGGACGTCGTGGAGTTGGAACAGGCCGCCGCGATCAGCGCGACCGCGCCGACAGCAGCGATTGCCCGCCAGCTCGACAGTGAGCTTCGACCGTTCACGCTTCCTTCATCTCCCGTGCAGACATGGTGGGCGGGGCATGATCACGCGAGGCTTGCCGTGTCATAGACGGACGGCGCGTCGCCTTGGCGGAAGATTGGTGTGGAATTCAGGACGGCCAGGGGTGGCGGCCGGCCGAATAACGGCAGCCCTCCCGGGCCGGGATTTCCACAAACGATTGCATGGCAGGAGTGTGCCGAGCCCCACATCTCATGTCAAGAGCATGCGCCGACGTCGGGTGTCCACAAACGACGCCGAAGTCACCGTGCGGTCACCAAAGCGGACGATCCGGTTCGGATCGCCGTGATATTCCACTCCGGACAGTCCAGCCACGCTCGCCAGGAGCCGGGGGTTCGTCACCTCCTTCCTGCGCGACGACCGCGCCCGCGCGGGACGGCGCAATCCGCGGACGAGCACCTGAATCTACATCGATGTAGAATTTTGCGTCAATGACTGCCTCCGGGGATGACACAGGACGCCACGGCGCGAGTGGCGTCCTGGCCGTGCCCACCCGCCGGGTGTTCGTCATCGTCGCGGCGGTCGGACTGCTCGTGTTCGTGCTGTTCGGCGTGCTGGCCGAGGTGCCGTGGACAGCCCTGCGACATCTCGACGCGATCGCACCGGCCGACGGCCACCGACTGTCGTCGCACGCTGTGGCACTACGGACACCTGCCCTGGTGATCACGGATCTGGGCAGTCCGCTCGCGGTGGATGTCGTCACCGTGCTCGCAGCCGCATGGCTGTTGCTGGTGCGCCGCTGGCGGTTGGCAGGCGTTGTGCTGATAGCCAGGTTCGGCGAACTGACCTGTGAGTCGCTGACCAAACTGGTGGTCAGTCGGCCGAGGCCACACCTGCTGCCGATGCTGACCTCAGGCTCCGGCACGAGCTTCCCGTCCGGTCATGCTGCCGGCTCGGTCGCGGCCTACGGTGCGATCCTGCTGGTCGTGGCCGTGCACGTGGGGCGGCGGCCGAGTTGGTGGATCGTGGTGCTCGTGGCAGCGTTCCTCTTCGCGGTGGCGGCGTCCAGGGTGATCCTCGGCGTGCATTACCCGACCGACGTGCTGGGCGGTATGGCGTTGGGCCTGGCATGGGCGGCTCTGGCATTCGTGGTGCTGACACCCGGCCGACCAAGGACGTGCTGACGGCCCGCCACCCTCCACTTAATACACTATTTGTAGTAGATGCTGGTCACTGCGCGGTGTAACCGAGCGAGGAGATTGTCGATGCGGGGCGCCAACCGTGCGGTTCTGATCACGATCATGCTGATCGTGCTCGTCGGCGCCGGAGCCGTGTGGTTCTTCGTCCGGACTCCGTTCACCCCGCCGCCCGGCTGCACGGTCGCCGGCGCCACCGCCGGCTCGTCGGGCTTCACGCTGAACCCGGGGCAGACCGACAATGCCGCCACCATCGCGGCCGTCGGCCAGCGGCTGGGCATGCCGCATCATGCCGTCACCGTCGCCCTGGCCACCGCGATGCAGGAGTCGGACCTGGCGAACCTGTCCGGCGGTGACCGGGACTCGGCCGGCCTGTTCCAGCAGCGACCGAGCCAGGGTTGGGGCACGTACGCGCAGGTGACCGATCCGGTGCATGCCTCCATCGAGTTCTACGAACATCTCCGCGCGCTCTCCGGCTGGCAGCAGCTCAGCGTGACCGAGGCCGCCCAACTGGTGCAGCATTCCGCCGCGCCGGACGCCTACGCCGTCTGGGAGCCGGAAGCCAGGGCACTCGCGGTCGCTCTCACCGGTGAAACAGCGGCCGCCCTGACGTGTCAGAACCTGACGATCGCAGCACCCAGCGCGAGCCTGGCCGAGGTGGCCACTGCCGAGTGGGGTTCCAACACGCTCAGCGGACCACACAGCACGGCGCGGGGTTGGGCCATCAGCAGTTGGCTGGTCGCCCACGCCACGCGGTTGGGCATCGATCGGGTCACCTTCGGCGGTCGGACGTGGACCGCGGCCTCTGGCACGTGGCAACAGGGCGGCTCGGTGACCGACACGCTATCGCTGCATCAGGTCCCGGCGACCACGAAACCGCAAGGCTGACCGTGCTGCCTCGACCGCTCTGAGTGGTCGAGCCGGCACGTGGTGGTCGGGTCAGTGGCCCGACCGGTCGAGTGCCGACAGAACCTGGGTATGGTCACTGTGGACCGCCTGCAAGGAAATTCGGGTCGAGGTCGAGCAGTCGCAGGATGGTCGGCGCGATCTGGGTCGTCTGCACGGGTGCGCCGGCGACCGCGCCACCGGCCAGGTCAGCCGGAACAGCGTTACCGCATGAGGTATGGCCCGCACGGGCGATCCACGTCTGGTAGTCGTCCGGGGACCGTGGGTGGCTTTCTGGGGATCCACTCTGTCGCGGACTGTGTGAAGCTGACCAGTCTGCCGCATCCGCCGTGGCCGGCGCGGTGCTCGGCCGCGACGCCGTCGCTCCGTGAGCATGGCTTGGCTGTTGCCGCAGTGTTAGGTGCCTGCGGTCAGAGTTGCCCGGTCGGACCCCCTGTCGATAGGAGTCCTTGTGCCGGCTGTGCGTATGCCCGCTCGCCATCGGGTGGATCAACCGCAGCCGTGGGTGGGACTGCCACGGCCTGGGATCATGTGGTTGCGGGTACTGCAACTGTGCTTCGCCGCCGGTGCCACGGCGATGTTGCTGCTGTGGTGGCAGAACACCCTCCCGGGATCTCTACGCGGCGGGGGCGACTATCTCACCGCCGCGGGCCGCCTGTCCGGACTGTTGGCCGCCTACCTGCTGCTCGTCCTGGTCGGCCTCATGGCCCGCGTGCCCTGGTTGGAGAACCAGGTCGGCTCGGACGCGTTGGCCCGCAACCACCGCGCTCTCGGGGAGTACACCGTCGGGCTGGCCACCGCCCATGCCGTGCTGATCACCCTCGGTTACGCCTGGCAGTCCGGCGTCAATCCGGTGTCCGAGGGTGTCACTGTCCTGCTCGACTACCCGGACGTCCTGATATCGGCCATCGCCCTCGGGCTGCTGGTGCTGGTCGGCGTCCTGTCCGCCCGCGCTGTGCGCGGCAAGGTCTCCTACGAGTCCTGGTATCACATCCATCTGTTCGTCTATCTGGCGATCGGGCTCGCGTTCGCGCACGAATTCGCTGTCGGCGTCGACTTCTCGACCTCGGCGGGCAATCGGCTGCTGTGGTCGGCGGCCCACGTGCTGGTGGGGGGCGCGGTCGTGGTGTTCCGGATCGTGTTGCCGCTGCGCCGGTCGCTGCGCCATCGACTTCGGGTGGTGCGGGTCATACCAGAGGGACCCGGTGTCGTGTCGGTGCATCTGGCCGGGCGGGATCTCGATCTGCTCGGTGCGTCGGCGGGTCAGTTTCTGCGGTGGCGGTTCCTCGCACGCGGGCACTGGTGGCAGTCGCACCCTTACTCGCTGTCCGCCGAGCCCGATCGGGATCTGCTGCGGATCACTGTCAAGGACCTGGGTGATGCCAGTTCCTCACTCTCCGGGCTGCGGCCGGGCACCCGGGTCTGGTTCGAGGGGCCCTACGGTGCCTTCACCGCCCGCCGGGGAGATCCCGGCCGTCGGGTTCTGCTCATCGCGGGTGGCGCCGGGATCACCCCCATCCGGGCGCTTTTCGCGACACTGCCTGGCCAGGGCGCCGACGTCATCCTGCTCTACCGCGCCACCACGGCCGCCGATCTCGTGCTCTACCGAGAACTGGACACCATCGCCCGCCAGCGGGGGTTCGGGTTGTATCCGCTGATCGGACCGCGCCGTGCACCGCGGGAAGATCCGTTGCGCACCGCGGAGTTGCGGCGCATGGTGCCGGATGTGGCCCATCGAGAGGTGTTCGTGTGCGGGCCGGCCGGGATGACCGTCGCCACCGGCGACCACCTTCGCCGTGCCGGGGTACCGCCACGTCGCATCCACATCGAATCGTTCGAGTTCTGAAAGGGGACGGCCACCCATGCGGAAGACCACGCTCGCTCTCGTCGCCACGACAGCCGCCATCCTCCTGTTGATCGGCGCGAAAGCACTCTCGGCTGGGCCACCCCGGTCCGCGCTGGCCGTGGTCGGTCAACCACCGCCGGTCGTGCGGACCGAACCGACGCCGCAACCATCCGGCTCGGCACCACCATCGTCCACCACGGCGTCCGCGCCCTCGCCCGCGAACGGCCGCTTCACCGGCGGCGCGATCGACACTCCGTACGGTCCGATGCAGGTCCAAGCCGTGCTCATCGCCGGGACACTC
>DASUJK010000314.1:0-5568 GCA_036279295.1 Pseudonocardiaceae bacterium
GCCTGGGCGACGTTGCGCGACCGGACGGAGGCGAGGATCGCGCGCTGCTCGCTGAGCCACTCGCGTTGGCGTCCGACGCTGGAGCGCAGCCCGGCCGACAACTCCAGCCACGCGCCGTGCAGCATCACCTCGATGTCGTAGAGCCAGGTGTTGCCGCTCATCTCGATGAGTGCGAGTTCGAACGCCAGTGGCTCCCACTCGTAGTCGGGATCGTCCTCCAGCGCCCTGGCCTGCGTCTCCAGGAACTCGTGCAACTGGTCGAGGTCCTCGTCGGTGGCCCGCATCGTGGCTGCGATCGTGGCCGCCAGTTCGACGCCGAGCCGGGTCTCCACCAGGTTGCGCAGCGCGTGTTCCTCGGTCGCGTCGAAGATCGCCGCTGCCGAGGACCGCCAGGCCTCCTGCGCTGCCGACACGTACATGCCGTCGCCGTGGCGGACCTCGATCAGCCCGGTGGTGGCCAGCACCCGCAGTGCCTCGCGCAGCGATGAGCGGCCGACGCCCAGTCGCTCGATGAACACGCGTTCCGGGGGCAGCCGGTGCCCTGGCTGGAGGTCGTTGGCCGTGATGTAGTCCCGGATCTCCGCGACGACACGGTCCGCGACCCGCCCCTGCGCCAGCGGGCGCAGGCCGGCACCCACAGGTCGTGGGCCCGCTGCGGCGTTCGGTTCGTCTTTCATGGTGGCCTGAGCATATTGAGCAGACATCAGACATGTCAATGTATTGACCAAACGGCTGGGTCTTACCTATCGTTCCTGGTGAACCTCGTGGAAGGGTGTGGAGTCGATGACAGGAGCCGCGACCGGCTGGCCAAGACATCAGACAAATTCACGCCTGTCCGAGGTGCGATCGGCGTGACCGACGTACTCGGTGTGCAGCTCACCCCGTGGGGTAACGCACGCGAACTGGTCGACCTCGGTAGCCGGCTCAAGTCCGTGTTCGACGTCGTGTGGGTCCAGGACCAGATGCTGGCCCGCAACGCGTACGCCCTGCTCGGTGCGCTGGCCAACGCAGGCTGCGGTGTGGGCACCGGGGTCACCTACCCGATCGGCCGCAACCCGATCGAGATGGCGTCGGCCGTCGCGACCATCGCGGAGCTCGTCCCGGCAGGACGTGAGGTCGTCGTCGGCATGGGTACCGGCGGTGCGGTGGTACAGAGCCTTTTCCTGCGCGACAGACCGGTTTCCGCCGTCGCCGAGGCGATCACGCTGATGCGCGCGCTGTGGGCGGGCGAGACCGTGGACCTGGACCGTTTCCCCGTGCTGGGCCGCGGCCTCGGTTACAAGCCGGGTGCCATGGCGCGACTGACCTATGCCGTGGAGCGGCCGCCGTGCATTGCCGTCACGGGTGTCGGACCGAAGATCCTGAAGGTGGCGGGCACGCACGCCGACGGGCTGATCTTCGCCAGCAACATGCCCACCCACTCCTACCCCGCGTTCCGATCCGGACGGTTCGCCGAACTGTCCGGCCTGTCCGTGGCGCGCGCCGCCCGGGCCGCGGACGCCCCGCCGCTGCGGCTGATCTTCGGCATCAACGTGTCGATCTCGGCCGACCGCGAGCGGGCCAGGTTCTTCGCCCGCCGGCAGTTGGCACTCGTGCTCGGCAATCCACGCCTGTGGCCGGATCTCGAAGCGGTCGGCCTGGACGTCGAGTCCGCGAACGACGTGAAGGCCGCCTTCGACGCAGGGCACGGTATCGAGGGTGCCGCCGCACGGATCTCCTCGACCCTGGCCGAGGCGCTCATCGTGTCCGGCACACCGGAAGACTGCGTGGAGCGGATGGTGGAGTTGCGGCAACTCGCCGAGGCGGAGGGATACAGCGAGTTCTACGTCGGCGGTCCGCTCGGTCCTGACGTCTTCGAGACCGCCGAACTGCTGCGTGACATCGTTGTTCCGCAGGTGTGGCCCGAACACGCGAGTGTGCCCCGATGACCGGCGACATCGTGCGTACCCAGCGGGCCGGCGTCGTCGAGCTGCGGCTCAACCGGCCGGACAGCCGCAACGCCCTGTCCACCGCGCTGCTGCGCGAGCTGCGCGACCAACTCGACTCGGTGCGGGCGGACCCGGCGGTGCGGGTGCTGTTGCTGACCGGTGCGGGCACCGTCTTCTGCGCGGGTGCCGACATCACCGAGTTCGGCCCGGACGCCGACGTCACCACGGTGCTGACCAGGACCCGACTCCTCGTCGACGTGCTGAACCGGTTGCTGGAGGCCGAACAACCGACCATCGCGGCCGTGCACGGTGCCGCGGTCGGCGGCGGCTGGGGCCTCGCGCTGGCCTGCGACCTGTGCCTGGCCGCGGAGACCGCGACGTTCAGCCTGCCGGAGGTGCGCAAGGGCTACCGCCTGCCCGCCGTGCTCGTCGCGCGGCTGGCGCAGGTCGTCGGCCCGGTCCGCGCCGCCGACCTCGTTTTCGGCGGCACCACCTGGTCGGCCGAGGACGCGCGGACCGGCGGCGCAGCAAGCCGCGTCGTGGCCTCGGCCGAGCTCATCGAGCAGAGCTGGGCGATGGCCACCACCCTGGCGGGCACCGCGCGCCGCGCGATCGTCGCCGCGAAGGCACCGCTGCGACAGGCCACCACGATCCGGCCGTTCCCGCCCGCCGAGCTGTTCTGGACCGAGGAGTAGACCGTGACGTTCATCGAGTCGGACGAGACCGCGAGCCTGCGGGAATCGGTGCGACAGTTCGTCCACAAGGAGTGCAGCGAGCGGCACTGCATGGAGTGGGACCAGGCCGGCACCTACCCGAAGCAGGTGTTCGACCAGATCGGCGCGCTCGGCTGGTACGGCATCGGTATCCCGGAGGCCGACGGCGGGGTGGGCGGCGGCGCGACGGAACTGCTCGTCGTCGCGGAGGAACTCGGCAGGGGCAGCACCGACCTCGTCGCCTGCTACAGCCTGACCGCTTCCGGCCTGCGCACGATCATCGCCCAGGGCAACGACGAGCAGCGGGCCCGGCTGGTGCCGGCGCTGATGAGCGGCGCCACCCGGCTGTCCATCGGCATCACCGAGCCCCAGGCCGGGTCGGACGCCGCGTCGCTGCGCACGTCCGCCCGGCGCAGCGGTGACCACTACGTGGTCAACGGGCAGAAGACGTTCTGCGAGGCAGCCGGCCTGCCCGGCACCCTCATCCAGTTGTACGCGCGGACCGATCCGGATGCGGTCAAACACCGTGGCATCAGCATGTTGCTGCTCGATCCCCGCTCCGACGGTGTCACGCTCTCGCGGCTGCCCATGATGGGCCGCAACATCACGGGCACGTACGAGGTCTTCCTGGACGACGTCCGGATACCCGCTGCCGACATGGTGGGGCCGGAGAACAGCGCATGGTTGGCGCTCGGCGCCGAACTCCCGCTGGAACGACTGATCATCGCAGCCGGATTCGTCGGCGCGACGCTGCAGGTGCTCGACGACACGCTGCGGCACGTCAAGGAGCGGGAGCAGTTCGGCAGGCGGATCGGTGACTTCCAGGCCGTTTCCCAACCACTCGTCGACCTGTTCACCCGGGCCGAGTCGGCCAGGTTGCTGGTCACCCACGGCGGAGCCCTGCACGACGCGGGCCACGACTACGTGACGGAGGCGTCGATGGCCAAGACCAGCTCCAGCGAGCTGTACGCCGACACCACCCGGTTGGCGATGCAGCTGCACGGTGGCTACGGCTACATCAGGGAGCACCCGCTGACCATGCACTACGCGGACTCGGTGATCGCGACGGTCGCCGGTGGCGCGTCGCAGATCCAGCGCGGCATCGTCGCCAGGCAGTTGGGCCTGAAGTCATGGTGAACGCGGGTGCACTCGCCGACATCAAGGTGCTGGACGTCGCGTCGATGATGGCGGGCCCCTACTGCGCGACACTGCTGGGCGACATGGGCGCCGACGTGATCAAACTGGAACCGCCCAACGGTGACGAGACCCGCCGCATCGGGCCGCGGCGCGGCAGTGACAGCGGCGTCTTCGTCGGGGTGAACCGGAACAAGCGCAGTGTCATCGCCGATCTGCGCACCGAGGACGGCCAGGCCGTGCTGGACCGGTTGGTCCGGTGGGCGGACATCGTCGTGGACAACCTGCGGCCGAACGCGCGGCTCAAGCTGGGCCTGGACTTCGAGTCGGTGAGTGCCCGCAATCCGATGGCGATCTCGGTGTCGGTGTCGACCTACGGGCCGAGCGGTCCGTACGCGGGCCAGGCCGGCATCGATCCCGTGGCGCAGGCGCTGAGTGGTCTGATGAATGTCACCGGTTTCCCCGGCGGCGGACCGCTCAAGGCAGGACCGCCGGTCGGTGATGCCGTGTGCTCGCTGCTGGCCGCGTTCGGCGCGGTCAGCGCCCTGCACAGCCGCTCGCTGACCGGACACGGGCAGCAGGTCGACGTCGCGCTCATCGACGGGCTCGTGCACATCCAGGCGCCCTACACCGGCCAGTACTTCCTGCTCGGTGATCAGCAGCCGCGTACCGGCAACACGATCGACTGGTACGCGCCGTACAACGCGTACCGCTGCGCCGACGACCGTTACGTCCATCTGGCCTGCTACAACGACAAGTTCTTCGGAAACCTGTGTCGCGCGATCGGCAGACCGGAACTTGCCGACCAGGACGAGTACCGCACCAACGAGGCGCGGCTGGCCAACCGCGATCAGCTGGACGAGATCATCGCGGGCTTCGTGGGTGCGCTGCCCCGCGCCGCCGCGCTGGAAACGCTCTGGGCCTGCGATGTGATCGTGGGTCCGGTCAACGACTACGCCGAGGTCTTCGCCGACCCTCAGATCCGCCACAACGAGATGGTCGTCGACGTCGAGCACCACAGCGGTCCGCTGCGGGTGACGGGAGTTCCGGTGCACTTCTCCGACACACCCGGTTCGGTCCGGCTGCCCCCACCAGCACTGGGCGAGCACACCGAGGAGATCCTGCGGGAGTTGGGCATCGACGGGGGCACAGCCTGATGGTGCGACTCGCCGAACTAAGCGGCCAGGGACAGGACTGGGCCGAGGCACGGCTGGCCTTCCGCTGGCCGCACATCGACAGCTACAACATCGCAGCCGACTGCCTCACCGCGGACCCGAGCACCCCCGCGATCCTCGTGGCCGACGACGACGGCGTCACCACGGTGACCTTCGGCGAACTCGACACGTTCTCGGCCACGGTAGCCGGACACCTGGTGTCGCTGGGCTGCGTACCCGGTGACCGTGTCGCGATCAAGCTGTCGCAGAGCATGGAGATGGCGAAGTGTGTCCTTGGCGCGCTGCGCGCCGGGTTGGTCGTCGTGCCACTGTCCACTGTGCTCGGTGACGACGGGCTGCGCCACCGGCTGGCCGACAGCACGCCCAGGGTGCTGATCGCGGCCGGATCGCAGCACGACATCGAACTCGCCGACACCGTGGACGCCGCTCTGCTCGCCCCTGGTGACCTGCGCACCGACGCCGCGCCCGGTTTCGTGGCCACGGCGCCGGACTCCCCCGCCCTGCTCATGTACACGTCGGGCACGACGGGCAAACCCAAGGGTGTGTTGCACGGCCATCGGGTGCTGCTCGGGCACCACTCGATCAACTACGCCCTGGACCGCATCCGCCCCGGCGACG
>DASUJK010000315.1:0-3240 GCA_036279295.1 Pseudonocardiaceae bacterium
GTTGGCGAGGGCGGCGAACGGTGCGCTGGTGGTGGCGTTGCGCCCCACGATGGTCGCGCCGGTGTCCGGCCCCACCGCCCCGATGACCCGGTTCAGCTTGTCCGCGGCCGGCTCCCGCGCACCGGCCAGCGCGGTGGCCAGCCAGTCGACGAGGGCACGGCGGGCGTTGTGCACCACCTGGTCGGGCAGCGTGTCGACCGTTACGCCCGCGGCGAAGTCGGCCAGC
Source organism: Pseudonocardiaceae bacterium (assembly GCA_036279295.1). Taxonomy (GTDB): domain Bacteria; phylum Actinomycetota; class Actinomycetes; order Mycobacteriales; family Pseudonocardiaceae; genus DATEPR01. The sequence continues at coordinate 227 of DASUJK010000315.1, forward strand.
TGCCGGGTCATCGGGACCGTTGGTCGGGCGTCGGTCACTGGCCGGCTCCGGACAGGGAACCCACGAGCGGCTTCATCGACGTGGTGAACTTGTTCAACAGCGTCTTGAGCGCGTCGCCCGTGACGAACTCGGTGGTGTCACCCTCGCTGTCCATGTACGCGGCCCACCCCTTCGACTTGACCATCTTGGACAGCACCCCCACGTAGTAGGCCACCGCGGCGGGCGACATGCCGGGCGGACCGGCGATACCACGGAACTGGAGCTGATCGGGCAGGCCGCCCAACTGGAAACCCTGCTGCGCCATGGTGGTCGCGTCCGGGAACGCGGCCAGCTTCGTGTCACCGAACACCGCGATGATCCGCAGCTTGCCGGCGTCGACCTGCTCCTGGAAGTCACTCTTCGCACCGATCATCATCTGCGCGTCACCACGCAGCAGCGCCGTGATGCGCGGGCCGCCGTCGGCGAACGACAGGTACTTCCACTTGGTGCCGGTGACCTGCTCCACCTTCAGCGCCAGCAGGTTGTCCACCGAACTGGGCGCGCCACCGACCTGGACCAGCTGGCCGGGGTGCTGCTTGGCGGCGGCGACGAAGTCGTTGAAGTTGTGGTAGGGCGAACTCGTCGGCACCGCGACGATCTGCGTCTCGTCGGCCAGTTCGGCGATCGGTGTCAGGTCGGACAGCTGCGCGGGCGGATTCTGCGTGCCCAGCGCGCTGATCACCCACTTGGAGGTGAACGCCGCGACGAAGTTGGTCGCGTTGGCCTTGCCCTTCATGTAGGCCATCGCGCCGAGACCACCGCCCTGCGGCTCGCTGATCACCGGCCAGTTGCTGCTGATCCCCTTGCTCTGCTGGGCCAGCTTCACGATCTCGCGGGCGAAGATGTCACTGCCGCCGCCGGGACCGGTGTCCACGACGATCTGCACGTGGCTCGGGGTGGCCGAACCGCTGGAGTTGGTGCCCGCCGAGAGGGTGGAACACGCGGTCGCTCCCATGAGCAGGACCGCGAACGCGGCCGCCGCCCGCAGGTGGCGTGCTGAGGGCTTCATGGTTGGAACTCCCTTACTTGACGGGCTCGTCGACCGCGTTCACGCTGGGCGCGTCGGTCGAGGTGGCGGCCATGGCCGGTGTGGTGGGATTGGCCGCATCGACACGGCGACGACGCCGGTGGCGGCTGACCGTCGAGAAGGCGATGACGGCCACGGTGAGCGCGAGGACGGTGGCCGAGATCGGCCGTTCAACGAAGATCAACGGGCTGTTGTTGGACAGCGTGAGTGACTGGCGTAGCGCGAGTTCCGCTTGTGGGCCAAGGACGAACGCCATCAGCATCGGTGCTGCCGGGATGTCGAGTCTGCGGAAGATGTAGCCAACAAGGCTGAAGCCCACCATCATCCACACGTCGAACAGCGAGCCGCGGATGCTGTACGCGCCGACCACGGCGAGCACCAGGATCGTCGGGTACAGGATCCAGTACGGAATCCGCAGGATCTGCACCCACATCGGGATCAGCGGCAGGTTGAGGATCAGCAGGACCAGCGTGCCGAGGTACAGGCTGGCGATCACCGGCCACGCGATCTCGGGGTGGCTGGTGAACAGCAGCGGTCCCGGCTGCACGCCGTAGAGCAGCAGCGCGGCCAACATCACCGATGTGCTCGCATTGCCGGGCAGACCGAGCGACAGCAACGGGATCATCGCGCCGCCGGCTTCGGAGTTGTTGGCGGCCTCCGGCCCGGCGACACCCTCGATGGCGCCCTTGCCGAACTCGTCCGAGTTCTTCGACGTGTTCTTCACCAGCGTGTACGACACGAACGAACCGATGGTCGAGCCACCGCCGGGCAGCGCGCCAATGATGAAGCCGACCACCGAGCCCAGCCCGATCGCGCCGGCGCACCGTTGCAGGTCGGCCTTGCTGGGCAACAGCGCCCGGAACCCCTTCGGCACCGCGAACAACGGCTTGCCGCGTTTGGTCTCGACGTTGATCAGCACCTCGGCGACCGCGAACAGGCCGAGTGTCAGGGTGAGGAACTGGACACCGTCGTACAGGTTGATGTTGCCGAAGGTGTAGCGCTGGCTGCCGGACACCAGGTCCACGCCGACGGTGGCCACCAGCAGGCCAAGCGCCATCGAGATCAGGCCCTTGACCGGGGACCTGCCGGCCATCGAGATGACCAGCATCAGGCCGAAGGCCATCAGCGCGGCGAACTCGGGCGGGCCGAACTTGATGGCCAGGTTGGCGATCACGGGAGCGGTGAACGTCAACGCGATGACGCCGATGGTGCTGGCGATGAACCCGGAGATCGCGGACATGCCCATCGCGGGGCCTGCCCGGCCCTTCTTCGCCATCTCGTGGCCGTCGTAACAGAGCACCACCGACGACGTCTCGGTCGGGATGTTGAGCAGGATCGCGGTGGTGGAGCCCGCGAACTTCGCTCCGTGGTAGATGCCGGCCATCATGATCAGGCCGGTGGTCGGTTGCAGGCGCAGGGTCAGCGGCAGCAGCACCGCCAGTGTCGCGGCCGGACTGCCGAGGCCGGGCAGGATGCCGACGATGGTGCCCAGCACGCACCCGATCAGCATCCACAGTAGATTCGTCGGGCTGACCGCTGTGCCGAGGCCGTCAAGCAGGTGATTCAGTGCGGACATTCGATTCCTCGCGGTCGCAGGATCACGAGCTGAGTGGGCCGATGGCGATCAGGCCTGTCGGCAGCGGAATGCTGAGCAGGTGGACGAACAGTTCGTACACACCCACCGGGACGACGACGGCCACCAGCAGCGCCCGCCAGTTCAGCCTGCGCTCGACACCGAACAGCAGTACCGCGATCAGGATCGCCATCGCGGGTACGAAGCCGAGATACGTCAACACCGGCACGGCGACGGCGAAGCACAGCCACACGGAACCGGCCCGCATGACCCTGGCACGCCCGGTCGGCCCGTCCGCGACCAGCTCGCCGGGTACGCGCCTGACCGGTTCGCCGGTTTCGGTGTCCTCAGTGTCCTCGGTGTTCCCGCCCTGTC
>DASUJK010000316.1:0-4129 GCA_036279295.1 Pseudonocardiaceae bacterium
AACCACCGTTACGCGTCGAGCGCCGTCGCCCCGGACGGCACCGCGATGCCGGAGTTCCGCCGTGACCCCGAGCTGTACGCGCAGCCGACCACCTGGCCGGGCGCCAAGCTGCCACACACCTGGGTGACCGAGGGCGGCAGGCGGATCTCCACGCTCGACCTCGGCGGCCACGGCACGTTCAGCGTGTTCACCGGCATCGGCGGGGCGGACTGGCTGGCCGCGGCCGGGAAGTTCACGCAGGACACCGGCGTGCGCATCGTGCCGGTGTCCATCGGCCCCGGTGAGCCCTACGAGGACCCCTACGGCACGTGGGCGCAGCTGCGCGAGATCCAGGACGGCGGTGCGCTGCTGGTGCGCCCCGACCTGTACGTGGCCGCGCGGCACATCGCGGCACCGGAATCGGCCCAGCAGGCGTTCGACTGGCTGAGGCAGACACTGCGGGGTTTGCTCGCGATGCCGTAGCGCCGCATCTACGGTGCTAACCGTGCGGTCAAGAAGAAAGCCGGACGGGACTGTCACCGAGGTGGCCCGGCGCGCTCAACTGGTCCGATGTGCCATCGACGCGATCGCGGAAGTGGGCTATCAGCGCGCGTCGCTCACCGAGATCGCCAAACGGGCCGGAATCACGAAAGGCGCGATTTTCTACCATTTCGCCAATCGTGACGCGCTGATCGAAGCGGTGTTCACCGAAGCGCTGGCCGCGGGCGCCAACTTCCTGCTGCCCAGGGTGCGGGCGGCGGCGACACCACGGGATCAGCTGCGTGCCTACGTCAACGGGTTCGTCGAGGCGCTGCACGTGGACCCCAGGGTGATCCAGGTGCTGTTCACCATCGGCCGGCACCTGACCGACGACCGGGGCGGGTGGCGGTTCCTGCGGGACCAGGCGCTCCAGGAGACCGCGCTGGCCACCCTGGAGGACATCCTGCGGCGGGGTCAGCTGACCGGCGAGTTCGGGGACTTCCCGGTCCGGTCGATGGCCATGATGATGCGCGCCACCCTGGAGGAGATCCCGACCTATGTCATCGCCTATCCCGGCCTCGATCTGGCCGGTTACGGCCAGGACCTGATCGTCTTCTTCGAGCGGGCCTGCGCGGTGTCCCCCGAGCCGCCGCTGCCGCATGAAGACCAGGTGAGGCCGGGGCTCCTGTGAGGTTCCTGGCAACGTAACACGTGCTCCGGGCCGGTTGGGCCAGAGGCGGCGCTGCTAGCGTCGAGAGTGCGCCGCTGTTCGCCAGACCCGCTCGGAAGGATCTTCGTTGTCGCCCTGCACTCGTCTTCGTCGGCCGGCCGGACCATCGCGGAGGACGACGTGACGACGGAAGAGCAGTCGACCGACGAGACGACAGCCGAGCAGCCGGCCGCGGCCGGCCCGTCCCGGCGCAAGCGCGCCACCGCGATCGTGATCACCACCCTGGCCTGTCTGCTGGTGCTGTTCGCCCTCGTCGGGCCCGACCAGTTGGCCAACCTCACGCCGTGGACGTTCCTGCGGGTGCCGATCGAGGGCCTGGTCGGCGTTGTGCTGCTGCTCCTGCTGCCCACCACGGCGCGGCGGGTGGTGGCCGGCGTTCTTGGTGCGATCCTCGGCGTGCTGACCATCGTGAAGCTGCTCGACATGGGCTTCTTCATCGCCATGTCGCGGCCGTTCGACCCGGTGCTGGACTGGGCGTACTACCTGCCCGGCCTGCACTTCATCGAGGGCGAGCTCGGCTTCGCCGGCTCGATCGCCGTCGTGGTCCTGATCGTGATCCTCGCGGTGGCCCTGGTGTTGCTGATGACCCTGGCCGTCATGCGGCTGGCCCGCATCGTGGTCGGTCACCGGACCGTGGCCAGCCGCACGATCGCCGCGCTCACGGTGATCTGGGTGGTGTGCGTGGTGAGCGGTGTGCAGATCACCCCGGGTGAGCCGATCGCCGCCAGGTCGGCGGCCACGCTCGCCTTCGACGACGTGCGCCAGGTGCACACCGACATCCTCGACCAGCAGGAATTCACGAAGTCGGCGGCGGTCGACGAATTCCACAACGCCAGCGGCAGCGACCTGCTGACCGGGCTGCGCGGCAAGAACGTGCTGCTCGTCTTCGTGGAGAGCTACGGTCGGATCGCCGTGCAGGGTTCGGGTTTCTCCCCGCAGGTGGACACCATTCTGGACAACGGCACGAAGGCGCTGCAGGCCGCCGGATTCGCGTCGGAGAGCGCGTTCCTCACGTCGTCCACTGTCGGCGGTGGGAGCTGGTTGGCACACTCCACATTGCAGTCCGGGCTGTGGATCAACAACCAGCAGCGCTACAACGATTTGTTGGCGGACAACAGGTTGAGCCTCACCCAGGCGTTCCGCCGGGCGGGCTGGCGCACGATCGGCGACGACCCGTCGAACATCCAGGACGTGCCGAAGGCGACGATCTACGACTACGACAAGTTCTACGACGCGCTCAACGTCGGCTACCGCGGACCGAAGTTCTCCTACGCCACCATGCCCGACCAGTACATCATGCAAGCCTTCCAGCACAACGAGTTGACCAACCAGACCAAGCCGGTGATGGCCGAGATCGACCTGGTGTCCAGTCACTCGCCGTGGGCGCCGCTGCCCCGCATGGTGCCGTGGAACCAGCTGGGCAACGGTTCGATCTTCGACCCGATGCCGGCGCAGGGCGAGTCCGCGTCCGACGTGGTGACCAGTGCGGCCAAGCTGAAGACCGCCTACGGGCAGTCCATCGAGTACACGCTGAGCACGCTGATCTCCTACCTACAGACCTACGGCGACAAGAACACCGTCATGATCTTCCTCGGCGACCACGAGCCGGCCGGGATCATCACGAACAACAGCGCCGACCGGGACGTGCCGATCACCATCGTGGCCAAGGACCCGAGCGTGCTCAGCCGGATCTCCAGCTGGGGTTGGCAGACCGGGCTACGGCCCAACCCGCAGGCACCGGTGTGGCGGATGGACACCTTCCGCAACAAGTTCCTGACCGCGTTCGGTTCGCGCACGTAGCCGGTCAGCCGAACCACCGATCCAGCGCCGCACGCAGTGTGGTGTGGTCGTCTGCGCCCGCCGCCCAGGCGATGTGGGCGTCCGGGCGGATCAGGAGGGCGTCCGCCGGCCGGTCGTCGGTCTTGGCAGTCTGGATGTCGACGTGGTGCTCCTCGGCGATCGCCCGGAGATCGGAGCGGTCGGCCAGGTCGAGGAAGACCGGCCGCGGTGTGCGCAGGAGTGCCGCGACGCTGGTGGTGCCGGCATCGGTGTGCAGCACGAGGTCGGGCGCGAACGTGCCGGTCAGGGCGTCGTGGCTGGTGGGCGACGGGTAGCGGATGTCGGTGCCCGCGATGAGAGCCGCGATCCGGCGCACCGGCTGTTCGTCGGCGAGCAGTTCCCGGAAGATCTCCCGCAGCGCGTCGGCCGCCGGATCGGTGCCGCGCCGCAACGCCACCTGGGCCTGGCTGTGCAGCAGGGCTCTGGCGTTCGCGAGGTGGCGTTCGTCGTGATAGGTGTCCAGCAGACCGGCCGGTGCCCGGCCCTGGATGTGGGCGGCCAGTTTCCAGGCGAGGTTGACCGAGTCCAGCATGCCGGCGTTGAGGCCGATGCCCGTGGACGGGAACTGGTGGGCGGCGTCGCCTGCCACCATGATCCGCCCGTCGCGGTACCGCTGCGCCTGCCGGGCCTGGAACTGGTAGCGGGACAGGCGAATCGGTTCACCCAACGGCAGCTCCACGCCGAGCACCCTGCGGATGCTGTCCCCCAGTTCGGCCAGGGTCAGCGGCTCGTCGGGGTCGTACTCGACGGATTCGTCCTCCATGGTCTGGACCAACAGCATACCGGTGCTGAGCGAGCCGACGGCGAACGTGCCTCGGTCGGTCCGGGTGAAGCCGGCGTGGATCGTGCCCAGACCGGGGACGTCGAGATCGCCGTTGTCCAGCCGGGTCACCGAATCGGGCACTGTGACCTGGCCCAACCGGTTGACCTCGGGATAACTGTTGCCAGGGAAGGAAATACCAGTCAGCTCACGGACCCGGCTGTGCGCGCCGTCGCAGCCCACCACATATCGCGCGGTCAGCTGGTGGCGCCCTGGTGTGTCCACCGTGACCGCGTTGTCGTGCTGGCTCACCCCGACCACGTCGTGGTCACGGCGGATCT
>DASUJK010000317.1:0-70410 GCA_036279295.1 Pseudonocardiaceae bacterium
TCTCGTCATTGGTGCCAGGTGCGGCGGCCGGCAACGCACGCGGCAGGATCGACGTGAACAGCCAGGTCGACGCCAGGATCGCCATGGCCAGACCGGAACCGGCGATGGCGAACCGCCGCCAACCGGAGAACAGCGGCGCCCTGGTCCGTGCGCTGCCGAACTGCCTGCCCTTGCTGGACAGCCAACTGGCGGCGGCCTGCCGAGCCGCGCGACCGGAGATGCCACTGTGCTCCCGGACCGCCCAGAACCAAGCGGCACAGTCGCCTGCCGAGGGCCGGTGGTCCGGCTCGCGGGCCGTCATCGCGGCGAGCAGTTCGCCCAGCACGGCGGGAATGCCCTCGGGTATGCGCGGCGACCGGTGCAGCCGGGCCAGCGCAGACTCGACCTTGCTCACACCCGGGTACTCCAGCTCGCCGGTCAGACACTCCAGCAGCACCAGCCCGAGCGAGTAGATGTCGGCCGCCGCGCTGACGTCCACGCCGAGGATCTGCTCCGGCGACAGGTAGGCCGCCGTGCCCATGATCTCGTTGGAGCCGGTCACCCTGGCCGCGTCCAGCAGCAGCGCGATGCCGAAGTCGGCGAGGTGTGGCGAGCCGTTGCCGTCCAGCACGATGTTGGAGGGCTTGATGTCCCGGTGCACGATGCCGTTGCTGTGCACGTTGGCCAGTGCCATCGCCAGCCGGGCGCCGAGCAGCACCGCGTCGTCGGAGTCCAGCGGGCCGCCGAGCAGCCGCTCGCGCAGGCTCTCCCCGTCCACCAGTTGCATCACCAGGTACGGCCGGTCGCCTTCGACGCCCGCGTCGTAGATGCCGATCAGACCTGGGTGCGACAGACGGGCCAGGGCCTGCGCCTCAGCGCCGAACCTGGCCCGCACCGCGGTGTCCTGACCGGGATGGAACAGCTTGACCGCGACTTTGCGATCGAGGCGGTCGTCGACGGCGCGGTAGACGTTCGCCGCGGCACCCTGGCCCAGCGGGCTGGTCAGGCGATAGCGGTCAGCTACGACAGAACCGGACAGATCGGCCATGCCGGACGAGGCGGATGTCCCCGCCGTCTCGACTCCGTCGTCGTCCCGCATCGGCACCGTTCCTCTGGGGTGTCCTCGGCGTTGATCCTGGCCCTGATCGCCGGTGCGAATCACTGTATTGGGACTATCGCCCCGGCACCACTGCCTCGTGACACCAGCCAGCTTCAGGGTGAGGTGTTCACCTGGTCGAGGTCACTCCTGTGTGACTACCGCTTGGCCGGCGTCTTCCTGCGTACCGCCGAGTAGAGCGCCGCGATGCCGGCCAGCGCCACCAGCAGGCCGAGCGCGAAGAACACCTTGTTACCGCTCATGAACCCGCCCTTGATGACCGCAAGACCCTGCAGGGTCCACAACAGGCCAAGTGCGAGTAGGACTACGCCGATGACAACGGCCAGCCATGACTTCATGTAATTGTCTCCCGAATTCTCAGGTCGAGGCTGACACGAACGTGTAGCCATCGAAGTTCCGCACCTGCACCGACACGACATCGTCCGCCGGAATCAGGGCCGCGCCCTCCAGATTGGTGCCGATCGCCGTGCCGTGGTGCGACACCAGCCAACTGCCGGCCACCTCGGTCCTGCCAGACCTGGACACCACTACCAGTTGACACTTCTGGCCGGTCGGGACTCCGGCCACCCACGCACTCACCCGTACCCAGCCGCCTGCGGGCATCACGGTCACGCTCAACTCGGCGCCGTGCTGCGCTCCGTGCATGTGCACGGCCGCGCGGATCGACGGCGTCCGACCGCTCGCCATCGATGGCGCCGGCAGCGCCACCGAGTCCCCGGGTGCGGAGTTCCGGCCGAGCAGAATGCCGCCGCCCAGCACCGCGGCCACCGCGATCACGGCACCGGCCGACATCAGGATCGTCCTGGTCCGTAAGCCGGCATGGTGCTCGGTGCGGACCTGCCGCAGCGTGCGGCGAAGCACAAGGTCCCCGCCATCGGGCAGGCCGTCCAGGAAGATCTCCCGCGGCACGGCGCCGAGCTTGTCCTTGAGCCCGGTGAATTCGACGGCGAGCGCCCGGCACTCGGCACAGTCGGCCAGGTGGGCGGTCACCTCGCGGGTCTCCCGCGGGTCCAGGGCACCGAGCACGTACGCGCCCAGGGCGTTCGACAGGTGGTCGTCATCGCGCGAGCTCATCCGGCCACCCCTTTCAGCTCAGCCCGAGGAGCCCCGAACGCCTCACGCAGCGCGCGCATTGCGTGGTGCGAGCGTGACTTCACGGTACCGGGGGGAATCCCGAGCACATCGGCCGCTTCGGTCACGCTTCTGCCCCGAAAATAGAGCTCGACCAGGACTTCTCGGTGATTGCCGGACAACTGGTCCAAGGCCGCCATCACGACCATCGAGTCGACCACCGAATCGGCATGATCCCGCTCGACCGGTGGCGATGCCGGCGACTCGGCCACCTCGACCGGCCGGGCCGCCCTGGCCCGCGCGCGGTCGGTGATGATGTTGCGGGCCACGGTGAGCAGCCAACCTCGGACCGAGCCCTTGCCGTTGACCAGTACCTCGGGGTGCTTCCACGCCCGGACCAGCGTCTCCTGCACGACGTCCTCGGCGATCGCCCGGTCACCGGTCAGCCGGGCCGCGTAGGCGAGCAGCGCACGGCCGTGTTCCTCGTACAGGGAACGGACGAGTGCCTCGTCCGCGTCGGCCTGCCGCCTGCGGGACCGTAGGGCTGCCATCCGGGCACCTCCCTTCGCGTCCCGAGGCTCCAGCCGGGCATTGTCGTGCTATCCGTCGTATACGTAGGCCGAGCCGAATTAGTTCATTTCGGTGAGTCAGGCCACACGGTGAACCAGTTCCGCGTCTAGTCCGTGTTAGGGGTTGCGATCAACCGGCACAAGGGGGGTGGCATGCCTACCGATGCCCGGAACCGGCCCAGCCCCGGGGATTTGCCGGCCGAGTTCTTCCTGGACGGCCCGATCCCCGGCGGTGAGGAACTGCTGCTGCGTACCGTGGCCAGGATGCGCAGGCAGGCGACCCGATCGGCTCGGTTGCGCGGTGTGCTGCTGGTGGCGGTCATCGTGCTGTCCGGTGCCGTGCTGACCAGCGCCGGTATGGCCCTTGGCCGGTTGAGCGACGACGACCGGGTGCCGGTGGGCGGTCCGATCATCGCGAGCGTGGACGGGGCCCGGCTGACCGCGACGATGGCGTCCGGTGACGGCGGCAGCTACTTCACCGTGTCGGTCACCGGCGTGCCGATCGGCACCACCTGCCGGCTGACCGTCATCGGCCAGGACGGTACCCGCTCGGACAACGGCAGCTGGGCGATCGGGCCAGCACCCCGCCCGATCGAGACCATGACGTGGATGCACCCGAACCAGATCGCCGAGCTCGACGTGGTGACCAGCACCGGTCTGGAACTGATAGCTGCCACGAAATAGGGCGGTGCCGCGATCGGCACCGCCCTGTTCTCAGCCCTTGGCGCCGTTGCCGGCCTTCTCCCGTGCCTTGGCCCGATTGGCCGCCCGGGTCGCGGCAGCCTTGGCCGCTGCCGCCTGCCGGACCGCTGCCTTCGCCTTGTCCACGGCCCGGCCGGTCGTGGCGTTGTCCGCGCTCTGCCGCAGGCTGGCCACCAGTTCGGTGGTCGTCGTGTCCTGCTGGGCCGCTGTCGGCCGGACCACCGCGCCGGCCGCGGCCCGTGCGTCCACGAGTGCCCGCAGCGCATCCCGGTAGCCGTCGGTGTACTGGCTCGGCTCGAAATCGCCGGACAGCCGCTCGACATCGGCCACCGCCGAGCGCAGCTCCCGCATCTGGACCATGACGTCCTCGTCCAGGAACGGGAACTCGGGCGAGCGGATCTCGTCCGGCCACAACAGGGTGGTCAGCACGATGACGTTGCCGCGTTCCCGCAGCATGGCCAGTGCCTCGCGCTGCCGCAGCGCCACCGTGACCACGGCGACCCGGCCGGACTGGCGCAGGGCCTCGCCGAGCAGCACATACGGCTTGGTGCCGGCCGGTTCCGGTGCCAGGTAGTAACTGCGGTCGAAGTACAGCGGGTCGATCTGCTCCAGCGGCGTGAACGCGCGGACCTCGATGGCGTGCGCCGCTGTCACCGGCAAGCCCGCCATGTCCTGTTGAGTGAGGACGACGACGTCACCGTCCGGCAGGTCGACACCCTTGCCCAATTCGCTGAACGGCACGTCTGCGCCGTCGATCTCGCAGGTCCGGCGCAGCTTGATGCGGCCGCCGTCGGTGACGTGTAACTGATGCAGACCGCTGCCGCGCTCCTCGGTGGCGCTGTACGCCTTGACCGGGACCGCGATCGGCCCGAATGAGATGGTGCCGTTCCACACGCTTCGCATGACCAGCTCCGATGGGGTGGAGGACTCAGCTATGCGGCGCCGCGGGGAAGGGGACGCCTTTACGAACACCCCAACAATAGGTCCGACCACCGACAGTTCTGGACCGCCAACCGAGGGTTCAGCCGCGTTCGCGCAGCCAGTTCAACGCGTCCTCGGAGTGCGTCAACACGGACACGTGCCCGTCGGTTGGCTTCAGCCACAGTTCGGCCGGGCGAGCCCGGTTCGCCAGCCATTCGGAGTGCTCACTGGGCACCATCCGGTCCCGGACACCGTGCATCAGCAGTGTCGGTACGACCACGTCAGCCGGGTCGAAGCCCCACGGGGTGACCAGGGCCAGGTCGTCGTCCACGAAGCCGGCCATGCCATCCGTCATGGCCTGGCCGGCGTTCCTGCCCAGCCACGCCCAGTCGCCGGCCAGCATGGCGAAATCCGCCTCGGTGAAGACGTCCGGATCGAACTCGACCGTGGTCAGATGAGCCGTGAGCGCGGCCCGACCGGCCACCGCGGCGTGCAGTTCGGCAGCGCCGGCCGCGGCCATGCCGGCGAACCAGTCCAGGCCGTCGGCACCGTAGGGCGCCGGGCTGGCGACCGCAGCCACGCCGACCACCCGCTCGGGCAGCAGCGCGCCGCAGGCCAGCGCGTGTGGTCCGCCGCCGGAGGCACCAAGCACGGCGAACTTGTCAACGCCGAACGCATCCGCGACGGCGGCGACATCGTCGGCGAGGGATGCGATGTTCCGCCCCGCCCGGGGTGTTGACGGGCCGTAGCCCGGCCGGTCCAGGGCCAGCCAGCGGATGCCGGGCAGGTGCTCCAGCGACTCGGGCGGGTTGCCTGTCTGGGGAGTGCCGTGGGTGCCAGAAGACGGCCAGGTCCCCGGTACCACTGTCGTAGCCATGCACGGTCCGGCCGTCAGCCATCTTGATGTCGATCTCACGCATCAGATCCTCGCGTCCGGGCCCGCGCTGGAGACCACGATGTCCAGCACCGGCCTGCTCTGGGCGAGCGCTCCGGCCGCATGCCCGGTGGCGGTGGCCGCTGCGTTGAGGACCTCGGTCAGCGCGGCGATGTCGGGTGAGTCCACCGCTGCCAGCGCACCGTCGCGATGCCGGTCGCCGACGTGGGTGGCGAGGCGGGCCAAGGCGGCCGCGATGTGTCGCTGGCCGGCCACCAGTTGGTCGACAACGGCGGTCAGGTCGGCGAGATCACCGATACCGGAGCGTCCGGTGTCACCGGCCAGTTCGTTGGCGCAGGCGGTGAGGTGCGCGGCGGCCACGGTGGCGGGCAGCGCCGGCAGCGCGTGGTCAGGCGACGCGGTCGGCTCGTCGTCACGCCCTGACACCGGATCACACCGCCCTTCGGTCGCTGCCGGGTCATACTGCCACCGAGCCGCCAACCGAACCGGTTGCCGCGCCGGACGGGTGAGCGTACGCGCCCGGCGGCAGGGCAAGCCGCACGGTCAGGTGCTTGCTGACGGTTGGGTCGAGAGGTGGCCATTGACCAGCCGCCGCAACGGCTCGCGGGCAGCCACACTGTCCGCCAGGCACCAGGTTCGCGCGAAGAGTTCGGTGATCGGCTCAGCCGCCTGCCAATCTGGCATGGCAGCTGTCGAGCCGCGGTGATCGACGAAGGTGGCCACCCAGGTCGCGGCCTCCCACAGTTCGGCCACCAGTTGCTGGGGTTCATGGCCGGTCGCGATTGCTCCGTCGCCGCCGATGCGGGTGTGATTGTCATCCGGCCATTCGTCGGCCTCGTGGAGTGAAACACCGAACTGGCCAGCGAGCTTGGCTCCTGCCACCAGCACCGCGCACAGAGTGGCATGCAGTGTGTCGCCGTGGTCACGCGAGTTGATCAGGGCTGGATGACCCGTACGTGTCACGTGCCCTCCGCGTAGGCAGCGGTCACTCTGTGTCGTAAGAGGCGAGGAGGGTCGGTGGCGAACCAGTCCATCAACACCCGAGGAATCGGGCTCGAACTACAGCGACTCCGCAAGGAGCGGAAGTTCACCTGCGCCCAGGTCGGCGACGCGATAGGCGTGTCGGCCAGCATGATCAGCCGGATCGAGACCGGTCGGAAGGAGCCGACGAGCGAACTCGTCGCCTCGATACTCACCGTGCTCGGAGTCAAGGGCGTCGAGCGGGAGCAGTTGATCGACCAGGCGCGCCGGCAGGGATGAAACCGGCCTGGTGGAGAACACGACTTCGACCGAGCAGAGCCGGAACTACCGGAACTTCGAGCTCAAGGCGACGCGGATCACCGACTTCGAGCTGGCGTTGGTGCCCGGCCTCGCGCAGACACCGGAGTACGCATACGAAACCCTGTCCGCGCTGCGAGTCGGTGACCGCGAGGAGGACATCGAGGCATGGGTGGGCCTCCGCATGTCCCGGCAGGCGATCCTGGCCCGCAAGCATCCGCCTGAACTGCACTGGATCCTGACTGAGCTGAACCTGCGGCAGCCGATCGGCGGCGGCAAGATCATGAGCCGCCAGGTCCAACACCTTGCCGAACTGGCCGAACGACCCAATATCACGGTCAATGTCATCCCGGCCACCGTCGCCGCACATGCCGGCTTGGAGGGCCAGTTCGTGATCATGGAGTTCGCCGTCGATCCAACGGTCGTCTATGTCGAGGACAAGACGACCGGGCTGTTTCTGGACGACGATGCCAAGGTCGCCCGCTATAGGCTGACCGTGGAGAAATTGACGGACGTCACTTTGGATGCGAAGGCGTCATTGCGCATGCTGAGGTCCATCGCGACCGATCTAGGACGAGAATGAGGTGCGAGACTCAGTGGCAGAGCTCGGAGTGTGGCGCAGGAGTAGTCGCAGTGGGAGTGAAGGCAACTGTGTTGAGCTGAACCAGTTACTCGACGCGGTTCGGGACAGCAAGAACGCGACCGGACCCAGTCCTACGCGCCACAGACCTGCGGAGCATGGTCGCCGCCGTGAAATCAGGCCAGTTCGACCGGTAGCCGGCGCGGCGACACTGGACAGAAAGTGGTCATCCGCCCCCGGTGTCGGCCGGTTGGACCACACTGGTTGGCATGGGCGCGGAACTGGTGGATGTGGTGGTGTCGGCGTTGTCGGCCGGCGCGGTGGCGGGGGTCAAGGACACAGCGGGCACGGCGGTCAAGGACGCCTACGCCGGCCTGCTCGCGTTGCTGCGACGCCGGTGGGGTCATGCGCAGGTCGATGCTGTGGTCGCGTTGGAACCTGCGGAGTTGCGGCGTGCGCTGACCGAGGCGGATGTGGTCGTCGACGAGGAGATCGTGGCGGCGGCGCGGCAGGTGTTGCAGGCGGGTAAGTACACAGTGGACATTCACGAGTCCACCGGCGTACAGGTCGGTGACGGCAATACGATGACCCTGCACGTGAACAAGTAGCCGCCATGGGCAAGTACGAGGTCGACTCCAGCCACGCTGTGGGCTCACCGACCGGTGAGAACAACAGCATGGTGATCAACCAGGTGCGGGCCGGGGTGCAGTGGCCAGTGCGGGTCGGGGCCGTTCCCGGTGAGGCGGATGCCTACACCGAGCGGACCGTGTCCGACCAGGTCAGCCAGCCTGCGGGCACCGTCGTATTGACTCAGGTGTTCTCCGGGCTGGGTGGGGTCGGCAAGACGCAGTTGGCCGCCCGCCGCGCCCGCTCGCAGTGGGCCGATCCGGCCGTGGACCTGATCGTGTGGGTACCCGCGAGCAGCACGGTGTCGATCGTGACGAGCTACGCGGCAGCGGCGGCCGAGCTGTTCGGTGACACCGACATGGCACCGGAGCAGGCCGCGAGTCGGCTGGTGGCGTGGCTGGCCGCGACGGACAAACGCTGGCTGATCGTGCTGGACGACCTGGGCGTGCCGATTGGAGCAGCGCTGTCGCCGAATTCGAAGAGGTACTCGGCGACCACCTGTGGGTATTAGGACCCGGCCATCTCGAAACCTTGAACACCCGGAACAATCTGGCATCCTGTCGCGGTGAATCAGGCGACCAGACCGGAGCGATACAAGAACCCGAACAACTCCTCACCGACCAGCTACGAGTACTGGGACTCGATCACCCCGACATTGTGATCACCAAAGGGAACCTGGCCTACTGGTCCGGCAGGCGTCGCTGACGCCTCATACTCGATTCGGGGCTGTTCTGCCCTTCCATGCGCCGCCTCGGCCGCGGGTGTGGCGCCACGCGGAGTCGACGGTCATGCCGGCGTAGACCAATGCGATTCCCGGCAACAGCGGTGCCCACCAGGCCGAGAGCCGGTAGCTGTGCAGCATGGGCAGGTAGCTGGCGGCCAACAGCAGCCATGCTGCCGCGCCGAGCAGTGCCGTTGCCGCACCGCCGGTCGCGAAGCCGACCACCGTCGCCACCACGGGCACGGCGTACAGCAGCACGAGCCCGATCAGCGTGCCGCCCAGCATGAGCGGTGAGTACTTCAACTGCGTGTACGCGCTGCGCGCCACCATGTCCCACAGGTCGGCGAGCTTCGGATACCTGCGCAGGCTGGCCACCTCCGTGCTGAGCCCGAGCCAGATCCGGCCGCCACCAGCGTGTTTGACCAGACCGGCCAGTGCCACGTCGTCGATCAGCGCGCCCGCGATCCGGCCGAGCCCACCGGTCGCTTCGAGTACCGTGCGCCGGACCAGCACGCAGCCGCCTGCCGCTGCGGCTGTCTGGCCGGGCCGGTTCACCCTGGTGAACGGGTAGAGCTGGGCGAAGAAGTAGACAAACGCCGGCACGATCGCACGCTCCCACGGCGAATCCGTGCGCAACCGAGCCATCAGTGACACCAGGTCGCGGCCACCGCCCTCGGCGGCCCGCACCAACGCTCGCACGCTGCTCGGCGGGTGGTGGATGTCGGCGTCGGTGAACAGCAGATAGTCGGGCTGACCGGCGGCTGCCGCGCCGACGGCCATCGCCGCGACCTTGCCGGTCCAGCCGGGTGGTGGACCCGCGCCCACCACGACGGTCGGCGACCGGAAAGCGCTCTCGCCCAGTGCCTTGGCCACGTCGCCGGTGCCGTCCGTACTCGCGTCGTCGACCAACACCACCCGGAAGTCACCGGGATAGTCCTGGCGCAGCAGGGCAGGCAGCGTCGACGGCAGTATCCCGGCCTCGTCGCGAGCTGGCACGACAGCGACCACCGACGGCCACACGGTCGGATTGCCGACAACCGCTGGCAGCCGCTGGCTCATCCGCCAGTAGCCGCCGTGCGCGAGGACGAGGTAGAGCCAGGCGAGCAGGGCGAGCCCGGCCAACGACGCGATGACCACGACCACATCATGCCTGCTCAGCCCGATCCGGCCCTACCTACCTCTTGCGGAATCAGCGCCGGATCTCGGCCAGTGGCACCGGGCGGTGCGCGCGACGCGAGGTCTCGCACGCCTCGGCCACGTAGAACGCCTCCAGCGCGTCGGTCACCGTGCAGGGGCTGGGCACCTGGCCGGCCACGACCGAGACGAACGTGGCCAACTCCGTCTCGTAGGCCGCCTGGAACCGCTCCATGAAGCCCGGATACGCCGGTCCGGCCGGCCACGAAACACCCGGTTCGACCGACCGCAGTGGCACGCCGTCGTCCAGCCCGGCGACCACGTCGCCGGCCGAGCCGAGTACTTCCAGCCGCACGTCGTAGCCCGCCGCGTTGTACCGGGTGCCGGACACGAGCGCGACCGTGCCGTCGTCCATCGTCAGCAGGGCGGCCGCCGTGTCCACGTCGCCTGCCGCCCGGAAGAAGTCGGCACCCCGGTTCGCGCCGACCGCGTACACCTCGACGACCTCGTGCCCGGTGACCCACCGGATGGCGTCGAAGTCGTGCACGCTGCAGTCCCGGAAGAACCCGCCGGACGTGGCGATGTACTCGGCGGGCGGTGGCGCTGGGTCCATTGTGGTCGCTCGTAACGTGTGTACCCAGCCGAGTTGTCCGGCCCGCACCGCTTCCCGAGCCGCTGCGTAACCCGCGTCGAACCGGCGCTGGAAACCGATCTGCACCTGTACGTCCGAGCCCGTGATCCGCTCCAGTACCGCTAGTGTGCCGTCGATGTCGGTGGCGACCGGCTTCTCGCAGAACACCGGCAACCCAAGATCTACCGCACGCAGGATGAGCTCGGGGTGGGCCGGCGTCGCCGCCGCGATCACGACACCGTCGACACCGGCAGTGAACACGTCGGGCACACACTCCAGGCCGAGCGTGTCCGCGACCTGCTTGGCGCGCAACGGATCGGCGTCGGTGAGCACCACGGAGTCGACGTGGTCCAGTGTGCTGAGTGTCTTGGCGTGACGCGCGCCGATGCGCCCGGTGCCGACGAGTCCGATTCGCATCGAGATCCCCTTCAATGCCTGGCGAGATGGCTGGCGAGCACGAACTCGAACGAGTACATCGACGCGCGGTAGACGTGGTCGCCGTACTCGACGACGTGACCGGCTTCGTCGTAGGCGGTGCGGCGCATGGTGAGCAGTGGGGCACCGCGTGATTCGGCGAGTAGTCGGGCCTCGGCCGTGGTCGCCGCCCGCGCACCGACCACCTGCGACGCGACATGCAAACGTATGCCGGCCGCGCGCATGGTCTGGTACAGCCCGGTGGCCCGCAGGCCGTCCTCGGTGAGCGGCACGATGCCGTCCGGCAGGTAGTTGCGCAGCAGCGCCAACGGCTCGTCGTCGGCGTAGCGCAGCCGGTCCAGCGCCACCACCGGCACGCCCTCCGCGATACCGAGCACGTGTGCCACGGAGTCCGACGCCGGCACCCGCTCCAGCCTCAGCACCTCGGTGCGCGGGCTGCGGCCCTCGCCTGCCAGGTCGTCGTACAGGCTGGTCAGCTCGATCGGCCTGCGGACCGCCCGGTGCACCACCTGGGTGCCGACACCGCGCTTGCGGGTCAGCAGCCCCCGTTCCACCAGGTACTGGATGGCCCTGCGCATCGTCGGCCGGGACAGGCCGAGCCGTTCGGCCAGTGCGATCTCGTTGTCCAGACGTTCGCCGGGCGCCAGGTCACCGGACTCGATGGCCCGCTCCATGACCTGCGCGACCTGGTAGTACAGCGGCACGGGACTGGAGCGGTCGACCGTGATCGAGGCTGGCGTGAAGGCCACCGAAGTCTCCGTTCCCAATTACTTGCTAATGACAGTATGTCAGGACAAACTGATGTCCGACAGTCATCACACAAAGTCGTGTCGAGGAGCCACAATGCTGACCGACCGGGTCGCCGGTGCACCCATCTCCTGGGGTGTCAGCGAAGTACCCGGCTGGGGCCACCAGCTGAGCCCGGCCAGGGTGCTCACCGACATGCGGGCCGCAGGCCTGGCCGCCACCGAGTTCGGCCCGGACGGCTTCCTGCCCACCGAGCCGAGCGCCAAGGCCGCGACGCTGGCCGAGTACGGGCTGGCTGCCGTCGGCGGGTTCGTGCCTGTCGTGCTGCACGACCCGGACCGGGACCCGATGGCCGAGATCGAGCAGACGCTGGCCGGTTTCACGGCGGCGGGCGCGACCACCTTGGTACTGGCCGCCGACACCGGCGTCACCGGCTACGACCAGCGGGTCGAACTGGACGACGACGCCTGGCGCCTGCTGCTGGCCAATCTGGACCGGATCCGGGACGTGGCAGGCGAACGCGGCATCACGGCGACCTTGCATCCGCACGTCGGCACGATCGTCGAGCGGCACGACGACGTGACCAGGGTGTTGGCCGGTTCAACCGTGCCGCTGTGCCTGGACACCGGCCACCTGATGATCGGCGGGACCGACCCGGCCGCGCTGGCCGCCGACGTGCCCGACCGCATCGCGCACACCCACCTCAAGGACGTGGACGCCTCGCTCGCCGACCGGGTCCGGGCGGGCGACATCGCCTACTCGGCAGCCGTCGAGCAGGGCATGTACCGACCGCTGGGCACCGGCGACGCGGACATCGCGAAGATCGTCCGCTCGCTGGAGGGCGCCGGCTACCAAGGTTGGTACGTGCTGGAGCAGGACACCGTGCTCACCGGGGAACCACCGGCGGGGCCGCCGCAGGACGTGCTGGCCAGCGTGGCGTTCGTGCGTGAGCTGGGGCCATGACCGCATTCGACGTGCTCACGATGGGCCGGATCGGCGTGGACGTGTATCCGCAGCAGATCGGCGTCTCACTGCGTGAGGTGACCACGTTCGGCAAGTACCTCGGTGGCAGCGCAACCAACGTCGCCGTGGCATCGGCCCGCTACGGCAGGCGCAGCGCGGTGATCACCAGGACCGGCGCCGATCCGTTCGGCGAGTTCCTGCACGACGCGCTGCGCGGCTTCGGCGTTGACGACCGGTACGTCATGCCGGTCCAGCACCTGCCGACACCGGTCACGTTCTGCGAGATCTTCCCGCCGGACCACTTCCCCATCTACTTCTACCGCCAGCCGAAGGCACCGGACCTGGAGATCGCGACCAACGAGCTGGACCTGGCCGCGATCCGCGAGGCAGGCGTGTTCTGGGTGACCGGCACGGGCCTGTGCGAGGAACCGAGCCGGGGCGCGACACTGGCCGCGCTGCAGGAGCGGGCAAGGGCCGGGATCACCGTGCTGGATCTGGACTACCGGCCGATGTTCTGGTCATCACGGCATGCGGCACGGCAGTGGTTGGGCCAGGCGTTGCCGCAGGTCACGGTGGCCGTGGGCAACCTGGACGAATGCATGACCGCGGTCGGCGAGATCGAGCCGCACCGGGCCGCGGCGGCTCTGCACGAGCACGGCGTCACCTTGGCCGTCGTCAAGCAGGGGCCCAAAGGTGTGCTGGCCAGCGATCGGCGCACCGGTGCGACCGTCGAGGTGCCACCGCTGGACGTCACGGTCGTGAACGGCCTCGGCGCAGGCGATGCGTTCGGCGGTGCGCTGTGCCACGGTCTGCTGGCCGGGTGGCCGCTGGCCACGACGATGCGGTTCGCCAACGCGGCCGGTGCGCTGGTGGCGTCCCGGCTGGCCTGCGCCGACGCGATGCCGGACGCCGCCGAGGTGACCGAACTGCTCGACGGCGCGACCGGTGCGTGAGGCCGGTGCGTGAGGAGAGCCTGCGGGCGCTCGTGTCGGCCCGGACGTCCACGCCGGCCGCCATCGCCGACGCAGCCACAGCACGAAAACGGCCGTCGTCCCTGCTCAACGAGCACGGCAGGCTGATGATGATCGCCGCCGACCACCCGGCCCGCAACGCACTCGGCGCCGGCGAGAAACCCATGGCCATGGCCGACCGGGCCGACCTGTTGGACCGGCTGTGTCTTGCCCTGTCCCGGCCCGGGGTGAACGGCGTGCTCGGCACCCCGGACGTCATCGAGGACCTGTTGCTGCTCGGCGCGCTGGACGACAAGGTCGTGGTCGGCTCGATGAACCGGGGTGGCCTGGCCGGCTCGGTCTTCGAGCTGGACGACCGGTTCACCGCGTACGACGCGGACTCCGTGGCAGCGATGGGCTACGAGGGCGGCAAGATGCTGATGCGCATCGACCCGGACGACCCGGCGACCGTCCGCACCATGCAGGCGTGCGGCCGGGCGGTCGGTGAACTGGCCGCGCACCGGCTGCTGGCGATGATCGAGCCGTTCGTGGCGCACCGCATGGCCGGCCGGGTGCGGAATGACCTTGCCCCTGATGCGATGATCAGGGCGATGACGGTTGCGTCGGGGTTGGGCAGTACGTCCGCCTACACCTGGTTGAAGGTTCCCGTCGTGCCGGACATGGCACGGGTGATGGCGGCGACCACACTGCCCGCTGTGATTCTCGGTGGCGAGGTCGATACCGACCAGGACGCCGCGTTCGAAAGCTGGCGCGCCGCGCTGGCGTTGCCGACCGTCCGAGGTCTGGTGGTCGGCCGATCCCTGCTGTACCCACCGGACGACGACGTGGCCGGCGCGGTGGACACCGCCGTCAGCCTCTTCTAGATGCGCCCGAACCGGAGGACAACGATGGTACGTAAGAAGAAACTCGTCTTCGGGTTGCTGGTGGCACCACTGCTGCTACTGGCCGCCTGTACGAGTTCCGGCAACAACGGTGGCTCGACGGCCAGTGGCGCGGGTGGCGGTGCCGGCCCGTGCACCTACAAGTTCGCGGTGATCACCCACGGCGACAACGGAAACTTCTGGAGTGTCGTCTACAAGGGAGCCAAGAACGCGGCCGCCGACATCGGCTGCAAGCTGACCGAGGTCTACGGCAGCCAGCAGCAGGGCCAGGCCGAGCCGGACGACAACGCGGAGAACGCGCAGATCCAGAACGCCATCAACGCCAAGGTGGACGGCATCGTGGTGTCCGACCACGCGCCCGCCGCGATGAACCCGACGCTGGCCTCGGCGGCCGCGGCCGGCATCCCGGTCGTGCTGACGAACGCCGGGTGCGACGACGCCGACATCGCCGCGTCCAAGGCGATCACCTGCGTCGGCCAGCCGGAGAGCCTGGCCGGGCAGAAGGCGGGCGAGCGGTTCAAGCAGGAGAACGCCAGCAACGTGCTGTGTGTGATCCACCAGTCCGGCCAGAACCTGCTGGACCGGTGTGACGGCATCGCGCAGGGCCTCGGTGTCGGCAACAAGTGCTCCACCGGCAGCGCACCGGCATCCGGTCCGGCGTGCACCGAGCTGATCCTGTCCACGCCGAACGCGGCGTCCAACCCGCAGCAGGCGGTCGGCCAGGTCAGCGCGTACCTACAGAGCCACAAGGGCGTCAACGCCGTGATGGCGTTGAACAACGCGATCGGCCAGGCCGTGGTCACGTCGAAGCCGGCCAACGTCAAGATCGCCACGTTCGACCTGGACTCCGACATCCAGAACGACCTGCAGGCCAACCCGCCGACCCTGGACTTCGCGGTGGACCAGCAGCAGTACCTGCAGGGTTACCTGCCGATCACCATCCTGTACCTGTACAAGAAGCACGAGGGCAACTCGGTGGGTGGCGGTTCGACCGTGCCCAGCGGCCCGCTCCTGGTGGACAGCACGAACATCGCGAAGGTCGCGGCGGCCATCAAGGCGGGCGACGACTGACCGGCCGGGGTGCCGGGCCGGACCGGTCCGGCACCCCACTCGCAGGAGGGGCGACATGACCACGCAATCCACCGGGGTCACGGCAGGGGTGCCGCCTGCCGGGCCGGACGAGCGGCTGACCAGGACCAGCGGGCTGACCCGCGCGCTGCGGCGGCCCGCGCTCGGTGCGCTGATCGGCGCCATCGCGGTCTTCGTGCTGTTCGCGATCACCGACCAACAGGGCCTGTGGCTGACCCAGACCGGGTTCCAGTCGTGGAGCCAGCAGGCCGCGTTCTTCGGCATCATGGCGGTGCCGGTCGGTCTGCTGATGATCGGCGGCGAGTTCGACCTGTCCGCGGGCGGCATGACCGGGTTCACCGCGATCATCACCGCGTTGCTGGTCGGGCAGCTGCACTGGAACGCGTGGGCGGCCATCGTCGTGACGTTCGCGGTCGCCGGGCTGCTCGGCCTGCTCAACGGCTACGTCGTGGTGAAGTCGAAACTGCCCAGCTTCATCGTCACGCTGGCCACGTACTTCCTCATTCGCGGCCTGAGCATCGGCGGGGTGCTACTGGTCAACCACGGCAGCACGTCGGTCGGCCTGACCGGCCCGACCCATCCCGGCCTGACCAGCGCGAAGGCCGTCTTCGGCAGTTCGTTCCTCAAGAGTTCGGCGCTGCCCAACGGCTACCAGACGGCGATCTTGTGGTTCATCGCCGTGACGATCGTGGCCGTGTGGGTGCTGGGCCGGACCACCTACGGCAACTGGATCTTCGCGGTCGGCGGTGACCAGGACGCGGCCCGCAACGTCGGTGTGCCGGTGGCGCGCACCAAGATCTCGCTGTTCGTGACGACGTCGACGGCCGCCGCGCTGGTCGGTGTCATCTCGTTCACGCAGGCCTCGAACGCGGTGTCCGAGCAGGGTGTCGGCAACGAGTTCTACTACATCATCGCGGCCGTCGTCGGCGGCTGTCTGCTGACCGGCGGCTACGGCTCCGTGGTCGGTGCCGCGCTGGGCGCCTGCATCATCGGCATGGCGTTCCAGGGTGTCATCTACTCCGGCTGGGACAGCTCGTGGGACTTCACGTTCCTCGGTGTGATCCTGTTCCTCGCGGTCGGCGTGAACACCCTCATCTACCGGCGAGCGACGAAGGCACGGCGATGACCGAGACACCGCTCCTGGAAGTCCGCGAGATCAGCAAGTTCTTCGGCAGTGTGAACGCGCTGCGGGACATCTCGCTCACCGTGCACCCCGGCCAGGTGACGTGTGTGCTCGGCGACAACGGCGCCGGCAAGTCCACGCTGATCAAGATCCTCTCCGGGGTGTTCCCGCCGGACCGCGGCGAGTTCCTGGTCGGCGGCGAGCCGATCCGGTTCACCAGCCCGAGGGACGCCCGGTCGCACGGCATCTCCACGGTCTACCAGGACCTGGCGATGGTGCCGCTGATGTCGATCTGGCGGAACTTCTTCCTCGGCTCCGAGCCGACGAAGGGCTGGGGACCGTTCCGGCGGTTCGACGTGGCGCGGGCCAAGGAGCTGACCAGCAGGGAACTGGGCGCGATGGGCATCGACGTGCGCGATCCGGACCAGGCCGTCGGCACGCTGTCCGGTGGTGAGCGGCAGTCGGTGGCGATCGCGCGGGCCATCCACTTCGGCGCGCGGCTGCTGATCCTGGACGAGCCGACGTCGGCGCTGGGCGTGAAGCAGGCGGGCGTTGTGCTGCGCCGGATCGTGCAGGCCAGGGAGCTGGGGCTGGGCGTCATCTTCATCACCCACAACCCGCATCACGCGTATCCGGTCGGCGACCGGTTCGTGGTGCTCAAGCGGGGCCGCAGCCTCGGCAACTACGCGAAGGCCGAGCTGGACCGGGACGAGCTGGTCCGGCTGATGGCCGGTGGCGCCGAACTGGACGAGCTCAGCCACGAGTTCGAGCGGCCACCCGCCGAGTTGGCCGAGTATCCCGTCGATCCCGCGGAGGCGCCGTGACGGCCGTGAGCCCGGAGACCGCTGGCTGGCAGTTCAGTGGCCTGGACGTGGTGACGCTGGCGGCAGGCGCGAGCTACCAGGTGCAGACCGAGCAGGACGAGTGCCTCGTCCTGCCGCTCACCGGCGGCTACATCGTGTCCACTTCGGACGTTTCGATGGAGTTGGCAGGTCGTCGGGACGTGTTCAGCGGACCAACCGATTTCGCTTATCTGCCAACGGAAACATCGGCTCGCATCGAGTCGGTCAATGGCGGCCGGTTCGCGCTGCCGTCATCGAGGGCGGAGCGGCACCTGACGGTGAGGTACGGTCCGGGCGCGTCGGTTCCGGTCGAGCTGCGCGGCGCCGGGCGGGCCAGTCGTGAGGTGCACAACCTGTGCACGCCGGAGACGTTCGATGCCGACCGGCTGATGGTGGTCGAGGTGCTGACGCCGGGCGGCAACTGGTCGTCCTATCCCCCGCACAAGCACGACGAGCACACCACCGATGAGCGCGCGCTGGAGGAGATCTACTACTTCGAGATCGCCAGGAACGGCATCGGCTACCAGCGGGTCTACTCGTCCGGCGCGGACCGGGAGATCGACGTGTTCGCCGAGGTGCGCACCGGGGACGTGGTGCTGATCCCGCACGGCTACCACGGCCCGTCGATGGCGCCGCCCGGCTACGACATGTACTACTTGAACGTGATGGCCGGTGACCAGCGGGAATGGCTGTTCACCGACGATCCGGCCCACGGCTGGATCCGGGACACCTGGGCGGCCGAGCAGGTCGACCCGCGCCTGCCGTTCGGAGCGCAGCGATGACACTGACCACAGGACAGGCGCTGGTGCGATGGCTGGTGGCGCAGCGGACGGAACTGCTGGACAGCACCGTCGCCCCGCTGTTCCCGGCCGTGTTCGCCATCTTCGGCCACGGCAACGTGCTCGGCCTCGGCACCGCGTTGGCCGAGCACGCCGACGAGCTGCCGGTGTGGCGTGGGCAGAACGAGCAGGGCATGGCGTTGGCGGCGGTCGGCTACGCGAAGGCCACCGACCGCCGGCAGGTCGGCGTGGTCACCACGTCGATCGGTCCCGGCGCGATGAACCTGGTGACGGCGGCCGGTGTCGCGCACGCCAACCGGCTGCCGCTGCTCCTGCTGCCCGGTGACACGTTCACCAGCCGGGCGCCGGACCCGGTGTTGCAGCAGGTGGAGCACTTCGGTGATCCCGGTGGCACGGTGAACGACGCGTTCCGGGCGGTGAGCAGGTACTTCGACCGGATCACCATGCCCGAGCAGCTGCTGGCCACACTCCCCCAGGTGGCTCGGGTGCTCACCGATCCGGCCGACTGCGGGCCGGTGGTGCTCGCCCTGCCGCAGGACGTGCAGGCGATGGCGTTCGACTTCCCGTCGGCGTTGTTCGAGCCGGTCACGCACCGGGTGCCGCGTCCTCGGCCGGATCGACGGGCGGTCGCCGAAGCCGCTGACCTGCTGCGTTCTGGTCGCCGGCCGCTGCTGGTGCTGGGCGGCGGTGTGCGGTACTCCGGTGCCGGGGCGGCGGTGCTGGACTTCGCAGAGCGGCACGGCATCCCGGTCACCGAGACGACGGCGGGCCGCACGCTGGTCCGGCACGACCACCCGCTACACGCCGGTCCCCTGGGCATCACCGGATCGAGCTCGGCCAACGCGATGGCCGAGTCGGCCGACGTGGTGCTCGCGGTGGGCACCCGGTTGCAGGACTTCACCACGGCGTCGTGGACCGTGTTCGCGCCCGAGGTGCGGATCGTCGCGCTGAACGCGGCCCGGTTCGACGCGGTGAAACACGGCTGTCTCGCGGTCGTCGGCGACGCGTTGGAGGGCATCACTTCGCTGCGTGAGGCAGTGGGCAGTTGGCGGGCCGACCGGGACTGGACGGCACGGGCGGCCACCGAGCGGCTCCGGTGGGACGCGCAGATCACCGCGCTGCGCACCGCGGGCGGGCAGTTGACGTACGCGCAGGTGGTCGGCGTGGTCAACGAGCTGTCCGGCGCGGACGACTATGTGATGACGTCCTCGGGTGGGCTGCCCGGCGAGCTGATCGGCGGCTGGCGGGGTATCGGCGGGGCGCCGGCGATGGACGTCGAGTACGGCTTCTCGTGCATGGGCTATGAACTGGCTGGCGCGTGGGGTGCCGCGATGGCCCGGCGTGGCCACGGTGTAGTGACAACGTTGTTGGGCGACGGCTCGTACCTGATGGCCAACTCGGAGCTGTTCTCGGCCGCGTTCGCGGGGCACGGGTTCGTCGCTGTGGTGTGTGACAACGACGGTTACGCGGTGATCGCCCGGTTGCAGGAAGGCCAGGGCGGCAAGGCATTCAACAACCTCTTCGCCGACTGCCGCTCCGAACTGGCCATAACACCACGAGTCGATTTCGCGGCCCACGCGGCTTCGCTCGGCTGCGCGGTGTACACAGTGGACGAATATGGCGGGGTGGCCGCGTTCGCCGAAGCGTACTCGTCCGCGCGGGCGGCCGCCGCGGATCGGCCGGCCGTGGTCGTGGTGCGCACCAACCCGGCATCGTGGACCGAATCCGGCGCGTGGTGGGAAGTGGGTGTCCCGGAGGCATCCCGGGAGAAGCGTAACCAGGTGCGCTATCTCGGTGGATAGATCACCGCCCCTGGCAGCTCAACAGCGAGGGGAGCGCATTGGGCCGGTGGGCGGTGGGCGGTTGGCGAAACACCCCTACCCTAAATTCGCGCCGTCAATAATGGAACCCAGCAGTTCCATCTCCCTCTCAAGCTCGTCCGTAACATCTTCATCTTGCTCCAGCGTGAGATGGACCTCGACCGTGACCGGACCACCGGCGGCCAACCGTTCCGGCAGGCCAGGCAGGGAAGAAGCGTACTCATCGATGAAATTCTCCACGCCGCGAATTGATCCTCCTACCGCCCGTGCCAACAGCTCGAAGACTCTGTTGAACTTGGCATCAGTGACCGATCCCCTGATATCCGAAGCCCAATCAAAATACGCTTCGTAGGAGTCCCCGAGCCGCCTTGCCAAATGAATGATGTTCTCGACGTCACCAGGCTCCCCAGGCACACCGAAAGCATTCACTTGGGCAGGCTTATCAATGATCTGCATGATATTACTATTGATCTTTAGGGCATAGTGAATCCGTTCAGACATATACGCGCACGTGTCACGGTCGGTAGCGAGCCGCCGAACAGGCTCTGCGTACCCGATGTCGTAGTCACGTCGCTTCGACCGAAGTTTCTCTCTTATTTCTACTATCACACCACCAAAAAGAAAGTGCTCCCAACCGCTCGGACGGAGTTCTACGAGGGTCGCACGCTCCGCGTCCGTAGTAGGGACCGTCGAGTACACTGGACCGGCAACCAACTCTTTCGGCTTGCGCCTCCCGACCGATTCGAGCTTCTGAATCACAAGGTCGGCGAGCTCCGAGGGCGCCTTTACCCGTAGGTCTATGTATCCCAGGGTAGGTCGAATTCCGGGAATGTCCGTCTCGTCAAACCTGACCGGCAGTATGTACTCCACGTTCTCCTGCAACGCACGTGCCTGAGCACTCTGTCTCTCGTGAGTGGTCCACACTTTCCTGGCGTAGTCTTCCGACACGAACAAGATGCAGAACCTCGACCTATTTCGATAAATAGAATCAAGGTGTTCGTAGAGATCCCTTCCCCACAGGTCAGCCTCTTCGTAACCGTCATAGAACACCACGACGTCACGGTCCCGCAGGGCTTCCGCGACCTGCACCACGTATGGCCGCTGCTCACCAGCGAAAGACAAGCAGACATCAATTTCGTAATCTGACATCACCAACGCCTCCAGGTCTGGTCGAAGTCAGGTCATCGACGGATAGCTTGGAGCGCGCGAGTGAGGCATTGCGCTGTATCAACCCGAGAGAACGTCCAGACCAGGTTGAGACCGGCAGGGCTTTCCATATTCAGTTGGCCGTACTTCACGATGGGCAATTGGGTGTTGTCCTTGAATCGGCGGTCCGGGCCACCACTCTTGTTGACGTATCGCCAGGTGTGCCCGACGATGAGCGAGTCGGAGGGAACGGGCTCGGTTTCGATGAAACGCTCCTCCTGCCACGACACCTGGAGCATGCGGTAGTCGACATCCGCGTAAACACTGCCATCCTTGACCAACATGCGGTCCGGTAGGAGATAGACGGTCCTGCGCTGCGACCGGAACGTCGGGACGACGATGTTCGTGGAGATGTGCGGTCCCGGATGTGTACCACACGTCAGTGGCGTGCGGTCGACGAGACTGCTGGCTCCGGCGTTCACTTTTCGCTGGTACGTAGTCCTGACCGCTCCGGATGCGACCCGGTGCCAGGCGCGCTGCGTCTGTTGGGCCACCGAGAACGCATCGACCAGAAGCTGATACTTGTCGCTGGTGGGGCCGTCCACCTCGTAGAACAGCGCGACCGTACGACTGACCTTGCCATGCCACCACACCCACGTGACGATGGCGGCGCCGGGCAAGAACAGCCAGGGCGTCACCACGGCAGACAGTACGACTACGGCTATGGCCACCCACGGCCACAGCAACGGGGTCTTGGCCGCGGAGTTCAACTGGGCCACGACATCACTGGGCTGAGCTGGGAGGAGTTCCATGGCCGACGAGCCGGTAACGTCGGACAGGACGACATCACCCGGTGACCAACCGGATGGACCCGGGGGTGGCCCCGGCACCGTCGAATGCATGACCTTGGTGGTCCGGCGACCGCCCGATGTGGACCTGTAGGTGACGCCACCGGCGCCGACCCTGACGTAGCTACCGCATGGACCGACACCGACCCGCAGCCCGGGAACACCGGCCGACACGGTGATGCCCGAACCGGACAAAGTCAGCCGGACAGGGCCGGTCTTGATGGTCTTGCGTACGTAAAAGGACATGATCGTGCCTACGGTCTCTTCCGGTGCGATTCCCGAAATGCCCAACGTTCGGGCGGGCAACCCAAACCTAGCAGCACCCAAAGCGACCAATCGGACAAACATCCCCTCTCCCCCTGTCGATTGTTGGACAGAAGGAGGACAGTGTCCTCGCGATCGAGGTCACACATGCTCGTCTGGATAACACGTTCATGAACCGGCGCGGGTTGCCTTGTCGCGCTATGAGGTTTCGCACCCAGGGAAGTAGGCTGACTGGCGCGAACTCGTCAATATGGTGAATGTATGGCGACGAGAAATCCGCCGCGTGGTTACCACCGGCTCGGTTACCTCGGGCTCGCGGTCCTGGTGATCGTGACCGCGCTGGTGCTGATCAACACCGTGCTGCACAGCCATTCGTCGTCGCAAGCGGTCACGCTCCCCGTCGCCACCGCAACACCGACAACGACGACGCCTGTGGTCACCGAACTACCGGCCGCGCCGATCAACACCAAGTCCGGCACCGCCGGGTTGCCGGCCGGGGCGGTTGTGCAGCAGTCGGGCGCCGGCACGTGGCACGTCGTGCCGGGCAGCGGACCGATCGTGGGCAAGGGCTCGCACGTCTACCGCTACCAGGTCGCGGTCGAGAACGGCATCGATCCGGCCGCGTACGACGGTGACGAAGCGTTCGCGGCCGATGTCGCTGCCACGCTGGGCGACCCACGCAGCTGGATCGGGTCGGGCGAGATCGTGTTGCAGCGGGTGAGCGCGAGCTATCCGCATCCCGACTTCGTGATCAGTCTGACCACTCCGGACACCAGCCACACCCTGTGCGGCATCACGATCCCGTACGAGTCGTCCTGCTGGCAGCCGAGCGTCAACCGGGTGGTCATCAATCTGGCGAGGTGGGTGCGCGGCGCCCTGGCCTTCGACGGTGACCTCGGCCTGTACCGGCAGTACGCGATCAACCACGAGGTCGGCCACGCGCTCGGCAACCACCACGTCGGCTGCGCGGCGAACGGCGCGCTGGCACCGGTGATGATGCAGCAGACGTTCGACGTCGCCGACGACTACGTGTTCGACGTCAACCAGTCCGACCCGACGAACCGGCTCGCGGTGCCACACGACGGCAAGGTGTGCCGACCCAACGCATGGCCGTACCCACTGGGTCCGACCGCCTAGTCGGAGCCGCGGCTCTTCTCGGTGATCGGCACACCGTATTCGGCAAACGCGGCGAGGAATCGTTGCGCGCCGTCGACCGGACCGAGCCGCGTCATGTACCGGCGGCCGTCGACCCGGATGAGCAAGGCAATCGACGGACCGTCACGCTGCTCCCAGGTCGTGGCGATCACGTTTCCGCATCGGCCACGTCGAACGTCACCTCCTTGCCGTTCACCAGCGACAGAGTGAGCTGACGGCCGTCCGGCGAGAGTTCCATCTTCCGCACGGCTGCTCGGTGCCGGATGTGCACTCTCGCGCTGAAGCCCAGCGCGGCCACAGCAAGACCGGCCGTCGCGGGGATGCTGAAGAAGTATCCGGATGGGCCGGCGAACAGGAGGACCCAACCGGGAAACGAGAAGAACAAGACGTGCCCGAGCACCTTGGGAAAGAACGTCGGCGCGTTGTCGTCGTCGATGTACCACGCCGTCACCTGACCGCGCCCCTCAGCAGACACGGAACCATTGTCGCCGCTGGCGGCAACGAACAGATGAACAGTGGCTCAACCGCTGGGTCCGGCTCCGCCGAGGTGGTCAGTCGGCCAGCCGTTCAGTTGCCTACCGATGCGTGAGCGCGGCGGGCGCTTTCCACAAGTGCCACAGCCGCCCGCCCGGCCCTCTTGAACTCGGCCGTCGTGACAGGTGTGTGGCTGTACCCGGACTTTGTCTTCAGGTTCAGCAGAGTGTTCAGGTGCTTGGCGGCATCCTTGTCCACCCTCTTCAGCAACTCGACCGCATCAGCATGGCTCTCCTCCTTGGCGTGCTCGCCGAGGCTGACACAGCAGATGACATCCGATGCGGCGATACCCGCGTGGACGCACAAGGTC
The DNA here is from genome assembly GCA_036279295.1 of Pseudonocardiaceae bacterium. GTDB lineage: Bacteria > Actinomycetota > Actinomycetes > Mycobacteriales > Pseudonocardiaceae > DATEPR01. The sequence continues at coordinate 24,154 of DASUJK010000317.1, forward strand.
ACATAGACATCAGCGACTTCCTCGTCCTGGTCGGCGAATTCATGGATCACGTTGGCCGCGTCCATGAAGCCATCTGCCTTCCGCAGCCGACCCTCACGGATCTCCGCATTGCACGGTTGGGTCCGCACGCCGAACTTACCCCTTTCGCACTTGCTTGTTCAGCCAGGAACGAGTTCCGGCAACCGTAAGACCATGATCTAGCACCGCACGCAGGACGGGCTCGTCACGGCCGCGCGCCAGCACCTCGGAAGCCGTGAACTCCAACGGTTGCGTGTCGTTGCCGGTCCATCGAGTCACTTCGGCAGCCAAGTCATCGACCTGCGTCTGCCACAATTCGTCGTCGACATCATCTGGCCGTATCAATAGCAGGTCTAAATCGCTGTCCGCTGTCATGGAGCCGCGAGCGGCGGAGCCGAAGATCGCAGCGTAGACAGGCGGCTGCGCCCAGGATTCCAGCCGACTCTCAATTCGCTTCAGCAGTTTTCCAGGCAGATCGGCCAGCCCGATGACGTATTCGGCGGCCAGATGCTCACGATTGAGCCGGTAGGTGAAGGTACTACCGACCTTGTCGGAATGCACTGTGCCCTGTTTGACCAGCCGAACCAGGACCTTGCGGATACCCGCTTCCGAGTGATGGGTGAGGATTCGATGCAGCTGACCGGCCGTGAAGGTGGCATCGCTCCTCGCCAGCACGGCGAGCACATCACCATCGAGCGTCGGCGTGACCGTCGACAGCGGTCGGCTCAACTCCACCACGACCACCCTCCGTCGCCGCAACTATAGTGCGGACTACCTAACTATAGTACAGAGGAACGTACTATAGTTAGGTGAGGGCAAGCGGCTAGTTCAGGTGCGTGATCAGGTTCCAGAAGTACGTGACGATCCAGACGCCTGCGGCGATGCCGGCCGCCACCACGGCCAGCAGGCTCACGATCAGCCCCACCATGACCGGCCGCGCGTGGCACAGGCACGCGATCGATATCCGCTCGCCGGATTCCCAGTCAGACAGGTCCATCTCCACACGATGGCCGCACCGCTCCGACCACGCATCCGTAGTGATACGCAATCAGCCAGTGGTGAGTCGGCCTGAGCGTTCGGCCTTGCGGCGGATCTGGTTGAACGCGGCCGTCAGGCCCATCGCCTTGCGGGTGGCGAACACCGTGTCCTGGACCTCTTTACGGGTCCGCGCGGTGCCTTCCACGATCAGCTGGTCGACCAGGCCGCCCTGCTCCTCGTACTTCGCCCTGCGTTCGAGCATCGGCGCGAGGAAGCGGTTGATCGCGGCGGCCAGCTTCTCCTTGACCTCGACGTCGCCGACCTTGCCTTCGCGGTAGCGCGCCTTCAGGTCCTCGACCTCGGCCTTGTTGTCGTTGAACACGTCGTGGTAGCTGAACACCGGGTTGCCCTCGACGGTGCCAGGGATGTCGGCCCGGATGCGCTTGGGATCGGTGTACATGCCCATGACCTTCTTGCGCACCTCGGCTGGCGGGTCGGACAGGTAGATGACGTTGCCGATGCTCTTGCTCATCTTCGACTGGCCGTCCGTGCCGACCAGCGTGGGCACGTCGGCCTCGATCATCTCGGTGACCGGGAACGTGTCGCCGTACAGGTGGTTGAACCGGCGGGCGATCTCCCTGGTGATCTCCACGTGCGGCGCGTTGTCCTTGCCCACCGGGCACACGTGCGCGCGCACGCACAGGATGTCGGCGGCCTGGAGCACCGGGTAGCCGAGCAGCCCGTAGGGCATCTCCTCCTTGCCGGCGTCCCGCGCCATGTCCTTCAGGCTCGGGATGCGCTCCAGCCTCGGCACGGTGACCAGGTTCTGGAACAGCGTGTTCAGCTCGCACACCTCGGGCACGGCGGACTGGAGGTACCACGTGGCGCGCTCCGGGTCGATGCCGGCGGCCAGCGAGTCGAGCACCAGGTGGCGGGCGTTCTCGGCCACCGTCGCGATGTCCTCGCGGGTGTTCTTCGTGGTCAGCATGTGCAGGTCGGCGATGATGAAGAAGCTCTCGTACTCCTGCTGCAACCGGATCCGGTTGGCGATGCTGCCCACGTAGTGGCCGAGATGGAGCTTGCCGGTCGGTCGGTCCCCGGTCAGCATCCGGCGCGTCGTCATGACGCACAGCTTAGTTAGCACTCGATGACGTTCACCGCGAGCCCGCCGCGGGCCGTCTCCTTGTACTTGATCTTCATGTCGGCGCCGGTCTCCCGCATGGTCTTGATGACCTTGTCCAACGACACGAAGTGCTGCCCGTCGCCGCGCAACGCCATCCTCGCGGCGCTGATCGCCTTGATCGACGCCAGCGCGTTGCGCTCGATGCACGGGATCTGCACCAGGCCACCGACCGGGTCGCACGTCAGGCCGAGGTTGTGCTCCATGGCGATCTCGGCCGCGTTCTCCACCTGCTCCGGCGAGCCGCCGAGCACCTCGCACAGGCCGGCCGCTGCCATCGAGCACGCCGAGCCGACCTCACCCTGACAGCCGACCTCGGCACCGGAGATCGAGGCGTTCTCCTTGAACAGCACGCCGATCGCGCCTGCGGTGAGCAGGAACCGGACCACACCGTCGGCGTTCGCGCCGGGCACGAACCGGGTGTAGTAGTGCAACACGGCCGGCACGATCCCGGCCGCGCCGTTCGTCGGTGCCGTCACCACCCGGCCGCCGGACGCGTTCTCCTCGTTCACGGCCAGGGCGAACAGGCTCACCCAGTCCAGCACCCGCAGCGGGTCGGTGACGAAGTGCTCCTCGGTCAGCGTCCGGTGCAGTTCGGCGGCCCGACGCCGGACCTTCAGCCCACCGGGCAGCGTGCCGTCCTGCTCGCAGCCGCGCCGCACGCACTCCTGCATGGCGTCCCAGATCTCGGCCAACCCGGATCGGACCGTCTGCTCCGCACGCCAGGACAGTTCGTTGGCCAGCATCACACCGCTGATCGGCAGCTCAGCCCGGGCGCACGCGGCCAGCAGTTCGCCGCCGGTGGTGAACGGGTGCGCGACCGGGGTGTCGTCCGGCTTGATCCGGTCGGCACCGGTGGCCGACTCGTCCACGACGAACCCGCCGCCGACCGAGTAGTACGTGCTGGCCCGCAGCGTCTCACCAGCTGGGTCGACAGCCGTGAAGATCATCCCGTTGGGGTGGGTGGGCAGTGACTTGCGGCGGTGCAGGACCAGGTCGTGGTCCGGGTCGAAGGCGACGGTGTGCTCGCCGAGCAGGTCGACGGCGTGTTGTCGTTTGATGTCGGCGACCCGGTCACCAACGGTGTCGACGTCCACCGTCCGGGGGTCCTCCCCCAGGAGGCCGAGCAGCACGGCGCGGTCGCTGCCGTGGCCGTGCCCGGTGGCGCCGAGCGATCCGAACAGCTCGGCCCGGACCGACGCGGTGCGGGTGAGCAGACCGTCGGCACGCAGGCCGACCACGAACATCCGGGCGGCTTTCATCGGACCGACCGTGTGCGAACTGGACGGTCCGATACCAATGCTGAACAGGTCGAACACACTGATTGCCATAGCAGCCCAACACTACCCGCGCGCTGCTGGCGGACGACCGGATCAGCACACCGTCCGGTGGCAGTGGTGACGGCGGGTCGGCGGCGACGGGAACGTGGGAAACGGCGGGAACGTCGGCAGTGTCGGCTTGACGTGCGTGGTCGTCGGCGGCGGTGTCGTCGTCGTGATCTTCGGCGGCGGTGGGGGCGGCGGCGTCGTGGTGGTTGGCACCGCGGCAGCCGCTGCCGCACCGGGCAACGGCTGGCCGGTGCCCAGTTGGGCCGCGGCCGCTGACACCCCGGTCATCGCCTGCGGGAAGCCCTCGTCAGCGTGCGCGGTATCAGCGTCGGGAATCGACAACAGGCCGAAGACGCAGGAAGCGGCGACCACAGCGCCGAGAATCGCCCCGAGAGCCACCCGACCCTGCCCACCGAGGCGAGCCAACACGCTCCGTGTCTATCGGTAGTCGCCCGTTCGGGTCAAGCCGATCCTCACCCTAACCGGATCACAGTTCGGCCAGGGCATGCAACGAGCGCACCTTGGCCCAGCTGTCCTCGTCGGCCGGTGTGTACGTGGTGAGCTTGATCTCGGACCGCTGACCGAACCACAGCTGGGTGTACTCGAACCGGATCAGGCCGACATCCGGGTGCAGGTAGCGCTTGGTGAAGTTCTCCGGCGCACGCACCTCGTGCTGGTTCCACATCCGCTCGAACTCGGGTGACTCCTGCCGCAGCCGCCGGACCAGGCACTTCCAGCTCGACTCGGCGACGTGCTGAGCCATCGCGGCCCGGAACTGCGCCACCATCCTGGGCGCGTTCTCCTCCCAGTCGATGATCCGCGAACGCCAGGACGGCGACGTGAACGCCAGCACCAGCGAGTTGCGGTCCTCGAACGGCAGCGAGTCCAGCCCGCCGACCATCCGGTCGTACGTGCGGTTGCGGGCCAGGATGTCGTACCGGGCGTTGGACACCACGGCGGGAATCGGCTCCAGCTGGCGCAGCATCACCAGCATCGTCTGGCTGATCACGCGGCAGTCCCGGCCGATCGGCGGTTCCGGCTGTCCGGCCAGCGTGTACAGGTGAATCCGCTCGTACGGGTCCAGGTGCAGCGTGGCCGCGATCGCGGCGAGCACCTGCTCGGACGCGTGGATGTCACGGCCCTGCTCCAGCCACGTGTACCACGTCACACCCACCCCGGCGAGCTGCGCGACCTCCTCGCGGCGCAGGCCGGGGGTCCGACGACGGCCACTGAGCGGCAGGCCGACCTGTTCGGGGGTGATCCGCTCCCGCCTGCTGCGCAGGAACGCCGCCAGCTCCTGCCGCCGGACATCGTCGGACAGCCGGGTATCCGGCTCCGGGTGCTCCGGCAGGCTGGTCAGCTGCGCGGTCAGGCTCTGTTCGTCAGCCTGCACGAATGTGGTCACCAGACCACCATGCCACGTCTGGCAGCCTGTTACCAGGTAGTTCGGGTACCTGGATAAACACACTCTGGCTACCAGTGTCCGGCCCGCCGCAAGGTGGTGGCATGACATCGGACCTCGGAACTGCCTCGACCCCTGCTGCCAACGTGCGCCAGCGGTCCAGCCGGCGCGGTCCCGCACTCAGCACACTTTCCACCGCAGCACCGACACCGCCAGCAGCGCTGACACCCACCGGCCTCGCCACCGTGCTGTTCGGTGCCGCGCTGCCGATGATCGACTTCTTCATCGTCAACGTCGCGTTGCCGACCATCGATACCAACCTGCACGCGTCAACCGCCACGCTGGAACTCGTCGTCGCCGGCTACGGCATTGGCTACGCGCTGCTCCTGGTACTCGGCGGCCGGCTCGGCGACTCGTTCGGCCGCCGCCGGATGTTCCTGGCCGGCATGGCCGCGTTCACGCTGACCTCGCTGGTCTGCGGGCTCGCGCCGACCGCGGCCACTCTCGTGGTGGCCAGGGTCGCGCAGGGCGCGGCGGCCGCGATGATGCTGCCGCAGGTGCTCTCCACCATCCAGGCCACCACGACCGGCCAGCACCGGTCCAAGGCCCTCGGCTACTACGGCGCGGTCGGCGGACTGTCCAGCGTCGTCGGCCAACTGCTCGGCGGCGCGCTGGTGTCCGCGGACATCGCGGGCACCAGCTGGCGGCCGATCTTCCTGGTCAACGTCCCGGTCGGCGTCGTCGGCCTGATCATGGCCCGCAAGACCGTGCCGGAAACCCGGTCCACCAACCCGATCGGCGTCGACCGGGCGGGCACGCTGATGCTCGGTGTCAGCCTGCTGGCCCTGCTGGTGCCGCTGACCGAGGGCGCAACGTTCGGCTGGCCACTGTGGACGTGGCTGCTGCTGGCCGCGTCCCCGTTCGCGGCAACCGGGTTCGTGCTGGTCGAACGCCGGGTCGAGCGGTCCGGCCGGGTACCGCTGCTGCCGCCGTCGATCATGCGGATGCCGTCCATGCGACAGGGGCTGCTGCTCGCGGTGCCGTTCTTCGCGGGCTTCGGCGGTTTCATGTTCGTCTACGCGGTCACCCTGCAGGACTCGCTGCACCTGGGCCCGTTCCAGGCCGGGCTGGCGCTGACTCCGCTGGCGGCCGGCTTCTTCGTCGTCTCGCTGATCAGCAGCAGGCTGGTGGCCCGGCTCGGCGGTGCCAGGGTGATCGGCTACGGCGCCGTCATCCAGGCCGTCGGCATCGCCGTCACCGTCGCCACGACGCTGTTGACCTGGCCGGACCTGACCATCCTCAATCTGGCACCGGGCATGGTGCTGATGGGGATCGGCAACGCCATGACCATGACAACGCTGTTCCGGGTGGTGCTGTCCGGGGTGCCGACCGACCGGGCCGGTGTGGGCAGCGGCGCGCTGGCCACCACCCAGCAGACCGCGCTGGCACTGGGTGTGGCCACGCTGGGCACCCTGTACGCGGGCGTCAGCACGGCGCACGAACTGGGCTCACGGAACGCGTTCTCGCTGGTCCTCGCCGTCCTGTTCGTCATCGCCTGCGGGCTCGCGATCGGAGCCCGCAGGCTGCGGTGACCCGGTGGGCGATGCGGCCTACGACTTGGCCGCCTTGTCCACCACCCGGATGCCGTCCTGCCACACCTCGCGGACATTCTCCGCGAGGTGCGGCAGGTCGAAACTGTCTCCGTTGACCACCACCACGTCGGCGCGGTAGCCGGGCGCGAGCCGACCGAGTTGGTCGCCGAGACCGAGCAGGTCGGCGGCCGACGACGTGGTCGCGGCCAGCACCTGGGCCGGTGTCATGCCGCAGCCGGCCATCAGCGGCAGTTCCTCCAGGTTGGTGCCGTGCGGGCCGACACCGCTGTCGGTGCCCATCGCGATCTTCACGCCGGCCTCGACCGCCCTGCGCACCGAGTCGGCGTGCGCGACGACGACATCCTCGGCCTTGCGCACCACGGCGGCGGGCAGCGAGGCACCAGCGGCGGCGGCGCGGATCACGGCGACCGGCGCGATCAGCGTAGGCACCAGCCATGTGCCGTTGGCCAGCATCAGCTCGATCGCCTCGTCGTCGAGGTAGATGCCGTGCTCGATGGACCGGATGCCGGCGCGGACCGCGTTCTTGATACCTTCCGAGCCCTGCGCGTGCGCCATCACCGGACGACCCTGCATGGTGGCCTCGGTGACCAGCACGTCCAGCTCGGCCGGGGTGAACTGGCTGTGCCGTGGGTCGTCCCTCGGCGAGAGCACACCGCCGGTCGTGCAGACCTTGAGCACGTCGGCACCGGCGCGCAGCAGTTCCCTGGCCACCCTGCGCATCTCGTCCGGCCCGTTCGCGATGGTCGCCGGTCGACCCGGGTGCGGCACGGACAGTGGCACGCAGTGCCCGGACACCGACCAGCCGTCGCCGTGGCCACCGGTCGGCGAGATCATCGACACCGAGATCTGCATGCGCGGCCCGGCGACAAGGCCGTCCTCGACCGCCTGCTTGATCCCCAGGTCGGCACCGCCGGCATCACGCACCGTGGTGATGCCCAGCGCCAACGTGCGGCCGAGGTTCCGCTCGGCGGCGTAGAACTGGTACGAGAACGGCTGTTGCACACGCGGCAACAGGCCGATGTCGGACACCGTGACGTGTACGTGGCAGTCGAACAGGCCGGGCAGCAGTGTGGTGCCCTGACAGTCCACCACCTCGTCGGCATCCAGATCCGACCCGACGTCGGCGATCTTCCCGTCCACCACCAGCACGTCGGCGCGTTCGGGCGCCGAACCGGTGCCGTCGAAGACGAGACCACCGGCGAACAGCGTGCGCGTCATGCGGTTGCCACCTCCAGGTTCATGCGGCGGACGGCCAGCTCGGCCAGCAGAGCGGCACCGTCGGGCACCACGGCGTCGTCGAAGGTGGCCAGCGGCGAGTGGTTGTCCGGCGCGGCATCGGGGTCGTCGGTCCGGCAGGCGCCGAGGAACAAGTACGTGCCGGGCACCGCCTCCAACACCCGGGAGAAGTCCTCCGAGCCGGTGTGCGGGTTGGGCAGCGGGGTGAACTTCTCGTCGCCGAACAGGTCACGGATGGTGTCCTCGACGAACGTGTAGTGGTCCGCGTTGTTCACGGTCACCGGGTACTCGCCGTCGTAGCGGATCTCGATGTCCATGCCGTGTGCCGACGCGATGTCCCGGCACAGCTTGACCGACTCGGCCATCAGCTTCTCCCGCGCCGCCACCGAGAAGCTACGCACGGTGGCCTCGAACGTGGCGTCGTCCGGGATGATGTTGCGCCTCGTGCCGGCGTGGAACGTACCGACGGTGATCACGACCGGGTCGAACACGTCGAACCGGCGGGTCACCATGGTCTGCAGGGCGTTCACCATCTCGCACGCGGCCGGCACCGGGTCCAGCCCACCGGACGGCCGCGAGCCGTGCGCGCCGGCACCGATCACCCGGACGAACAGTCCGTCGGACGCGGACATCAGCGGGCCCGGCCTGCTGGTGAACTGGTGCCTCGGCATCTCGCCGGACAGCACGTGCAGGCCGTAGGCGGCGGTCACCGGGCGGCCTGCCGCGGTCAGCACACCCTCGCGGATCATGTGGCCGGCGCCGTCCCAGCCCTCTTCGCCGGGCTGGAACATGAACACGATGTCACCGGGTAGTTCGGCCTGCCGGGCGCTCAGCAGCCGGGCCGCTCCGACCAGGCCCGCGGTGTGCAGGTCGTGGCCACAGGCGTGCATCGCACCGTCGATCGTGGACGTGAACTCCTCGCCGGAGCGCTCGCTGACCGGCAGCGCGTCCATGTCGCCACGCAGCAACACGGCAGGTCCCTGCTTGCCACCGCGCAGCACGGCGGTGACCGACGTCAGGTCGGTGCCCGTGCTGATCTCCAGCGGCAGGCCGTCCAGGGCGGCGAGCACGCGCTCCTGCGTTCGCGGCAGGTGCAGGCCGATCTCCGGTATCTGGTGCAATTCACGGCGCAGCGCGACCAGTTCCGGCGCGAGCTCAGCGGCGTCAGATCGAATGCTCATGTCCACCTGTCCTGGATCGTATGACTGGCTAACGATGTCATCCGAGCAGCGTGGAGGCGTCCGCGTCAAGATGGACGGTGGAAACCTGCATGACCGGGACCCGGCGACATGATCGTCCACATCGGACCAGAGACGGGTCGGAACGACCGAAAAGGTCGTTTACCGGAACGCCGACGGGGGCAAATGAAACGGCTGGTCCCCACCACCCCGACAAGGGGGGACCAGCCGACCCCTCGGTGTGTTTGGCTGGTTCCAGAGTAATCTGAAACCAGCCAACTGGAACTCCCCGAGCCGGGTGAATCACGCGTCTGGCCGAACGGATTTCCGCCGTGCTACACGGAGTGTTCGCAGTGTGGACAGGTCTGGACCGGTCAGGACCGGACCAGCCGCGCGATGGCCTCGTTGGCCTCGCGCAGTTTCGTGTCCGCGACCTCGCCGCCCTCGGTGATCGCCTCACTCACGCAATGGCCGAGATGCTGTTCGATCAGTCCCAGCGAAACGGCCTGCAAGGCCTTGGTGGCGGCCGAGATCTGGGTCAGGATGTCGATGCAGTAGTCGTCGCTCTCCACCATCCGCTGCAGGCCACGCACCTGGCCCTCGATGCGACGCAGCCGGCGCAGATAGCCCGCTTTGTCCTCGCTGTAACCCGGCATGACGCCCTCCACCATCAGGATTCCGACCATTGACGATACCCCCACGGGGTAGTCAGGGCTGTCTCGTCGCGTCCCGAGGCACGGCCGGCCGGCTACCGGACGATCCATGCCGGTCAGCCCTGGGTGTCCTCGGCGGGCCAGCCTGCGACGGTCAGCACGTTGCCACTCTGCCCGACGAGCCTGCCGGGCAGCCGCGCCGCGGTCAGCCACGACGGCGTCGACCAGCCGAGCACGATGGCCGCGGTGCTCGCGGTGTTGGCGTCCACACACGACGCGGCCGCGACACTCGCCGCGCGCCACGCCCGGACGGCGACGTCGCCGGTACGCGGGTCGACGATGTGGTGCACGGTCCGGCCGGCCCGCCGCCACGTCCGGCACGTGGTGCTGGACGTGGCCAGGCCACCGGACTTGATGGTCACCGTGATGTCCTGGTCGACACCGGTCACCAGGTGGTCCTCGCCGACGCCGATCCGCCAGCCGCCCTCCGGCGCCTGGCCCGCCGTGCTGATGTCGCCACCAAGGCTGACCAGCACACCACCGCCGACGGCGGCCTCGATCCGCCGCGCCGCCCGGTCCGCGGCCAGCGCCTTGGCCGTCGCCCCGAGGTCGAGGCCGACCGTGCGGGGCAGCTGTACCAGCCGATTCACCGGGTCGAACGACACCCGCCACCAACCGGGCGCCGGGCGCGGCGGTGCGGCCGGGGTCGGGCCGTCCAGGTCGAGTTCGGCGAAGTCCCGGTCGTAGCCGAGACCGACCACCGCGCCCGCCACGGTCGGGTCGACGACACCACCGGTCACCCGGCCGGCCCGCAGTGCGACATCGATGGCCTCGGCCAGCAGTGGGCTGACCATGACCTCGGTGCCCGCGTTGTCGTGCAGCCAGGTGATCTCGGAGTCCCGGCGGAACCGGCTACAGGCGGCGTCGATCTCGGCCAGTTCGGTGCGCAGCAGCGCCTCGGCGTCGGCCAGTGCGTTGTGGTCGGTGACCACGACGGTGGCGCTGGTGCCCAGCGCCGGGAACGTCACGCCGAGGTTCGTGTCCAGGCTGGTCATGACCCACCCGTCCCGGTGGTCACGGTCTGCACGCGACGCAGGCCGGCCACTCGCGCGGCACGGCGGTCACGTGATGGTTCCCGCACGATCGGGCCGTCCCTTCCGCAGGACTACTGGCGTACGTCCAGATATACGACGCCAACCCGAATAAGGTCTGCGATCTTCCCGTGAATTTGGCACATCCACGGACAGTGACAGTTGACTCCGTCAGGTGACAGAGCCCGGTGGCTGGTGGGCGATGCCCTCCTCGATCGCGAACCGGGTCAGCTCCGGCCGCCGCCGCCGACCCGTCTTGTCGCGGATTCTGTCCAAATAGGACCGTACCGTGCGGATGCTGATCGCCATCGTCTCCGCGATGTCGGCATCGCGCTCACCAGCCGCGACGAGCGACAGCACCCGCCGTTCCTGCGCGGACAGTTCGATCCTCGGGCCTGCCTGCCGCTCCCGGGACGAGTTCAGCACGAACGCGGCCAGGATCGGCGACACGTAGCTGTTGCCGGCCGCGATCGCCCGGATGGCACGGAGGATCTCGGCGCCGTCCGTGTCCTTGGACAGGTAGCCGCGCGCGCCAGCCGCGATCGCGCCGAGCACCTCGGGCTGGCCCGCGTGCGCGGACACGACGAGCACCCGGTGCCCCATGCCGACGATCTCCAGCACCGCGGCGGCGTCCCGGACACCGTGCAGCTTCAGGTCCAGCACCACCACACCACCTGGCGGCTGCCGGCCGGCCGCGAACCTGGCCACCGAATCGGCGACCACACCGAGTTCGATGTCCGCGGTCTCCTCCAGCACCCTGGCCACCGCGGCCCGGTACAGCGGATGGTCCTCGACGACGCCGACCAGGATGCGGCCGGCCGGGGTCGGCTGTTCGGCTTCGGTCGACACGGTCCCGGTCATCGGCCACCGCCCGATGCCACGACGACCTGCCGTGCGGCCACCGGATCGAGACTCGGCCCGGTGGGCAGCAGGGCCAGCAGCGTGCCGGCCACCTGCTTCGGCGTGACACCGGCATAACCGAGCGCGGCAGCCGCGTCCTGGCTGGGCACCGGGTACTTCGTGCCAGCGTCGGTGATCAGGTACATGGCGCCGGTCCCGCCACCGCTGCCGACCCGTTCCCGGACCAGCGTGCCGGACCCCGGTGGCACGTACACCTCGTCGGCGACCCGGTCGTCGGCACGCTCGCCGACCCGCATCACCGCAGCACCCTGTGGCAGTGGCAGTCGGGTGGCCGCGACGATCGCGGAGTCGTCGGTGCCGTCGCCGACCGCGCACACCACGGCGTTCGGACCGATCGTGGCCACGGTGGGCAGCGAACGCGGGTAGTCGGCCGGGCCGGTCTGCGGAGTGACCGGTGCGCGGGCTGCGCCGGCCAGCGCTGCGACCGACAGCCGCACGACGCTCGGCCTGCCGTTCGGGTAGGCGGCGATGTTGGCCGAGTCGCCCAGCACCAGTCGCGCCTCGGTCGCGCCGATCGGGGCCACCCCGTCGGCCTGGACGAGGTAGTAGGAGCCGTCACCGAGCACCTGGCCGACGAGTGTCGGTGTGCCGCCGATCGTCGGCCCGGGCGCACCGGCGTCCGGCACCGCGAGCGGCGCGAGATCACGACCGGCCGGCACGGTGTCCAGCCAGCTGTCGGCCACCGGTGTCGGTGGCACGTCCTCATAACCGAGTGCTGCCGCGGCGGCACCCGTCAATCGGAATCGGTGTCCGGCGGTGAGCAGGAATTCACCACCGGATGACGGCGTGACGAACAATGCCTGACCGACTGGTAACGAATGTCCGGTGAGCGCGGCGCCACTGAGGATGACCGTGGACACCGGTTGGGCAGCGGCCGGCAGATCCGGCGGTGTCCTCGTGCAACTCGCAAATGTGTTGTCGGACAACGAACCCGAGGCCGGCAGCGAATCGGGCGCGCCGGGAATACCGAGCATCGCGCCCCTGGAGGCCGAGCCGAGTGAACTCGATGACACAGTGACCGTGGTGTCCGCGTTGCCTCCGGCCAGCAGCCGGGCCGACGCGTAGTTGAGCACGGGATGCAGCAGTCCATCCTGGCCAAGGACGTATCTGGCTCCCGTTTCCCGCTCGACGATCACCTGGCCACCCTGACGCCAGTCCGCGGCACCGGACGGGTTGAGCAACCCGATGACACCGAATGCCGCCGCCGTCAGTACCGCCGCCGCGACACCGAGAATGGTGCCCAGTACCAACCGCCGACTGGGTGATGCCGGATGGTTGGCGTCAGCGGTGACCAATGCGGATATCAGACGGCGGCGCAGGAACTGGTATGCCTGGATCTGATCGCGCTGTGTCCACACCGTCGTAGCCCCCGAGCTTCGCCGTATTTCCACCGTTCGCAACGTGTCAATGTGATTTCGCTGTACGCGGCCCGGTGAGCATACCTATGCTCACCTGATATGAGCACCCAATCGGCCACGCAATCGTCTCAACCGGTCGCGTCGCCTGCGGCACCCAAGCGCGGCAAGCGATCCAGCCGCGCGGGTGGCCGAATCGGACTGTTCCGCCCGGTGCGGGTCGGCCAGGTCGCGCTGTGGGAACTGGCGATTGTCGCGGTGGCCGCGACCGTCCTGCCGTGGCGGGCGGTGAGCATCGTGGTCGCCGGCCTCGCCGTGGTGGCGATCGGCGTCACGTCGGTGCGTTGGTCCGGGCTGTGCGCCTACCAGTGGATCGGCGTGCACCTTCGGTTCCGGCGCGGGCCCGGCACGGTCAAGGGCAATGATCCACTCGGCATCCTGGTGCCCGGCCTGCGTTTCCGGCGCCAGATCGACAGGGCGGGCAACCGCGCGGGTATCGCCGAACTCGACGACTCGATGATCGCGGTGGTGCGGCTCACGCCGTCCGCGAATCCCGATTCCGCCGCGCTTCTCACTGTGCTTGCGGAAACATTCAATCGAACAGACATCCGGTTGGCCGCCGCCCAACTCGTGGTCTGGTCGGTGCCCAGCCCGCCGAGGGCGCACTACTACGGCGACCGCCGCGACACCGAGCCGATCCGGGTGCACTGGCTCGCCCTGCGCTACCGGCCTGCCGACGCGCCTGCCGCGACCGTGGCCAGGGGCGGCGGCGAGACCGGAGCGGCACGGGCCACCGCGACGGCCGCGCTGACCATGGTCGGCAGGCTCGCCCACGCAGGCTACGGCGGTGTCGTGCTGGACGAATCCGAGTTGCGCCAGGAACTTCTCGTCGCACTGGGCTCGGATCACGCCGCGCTGGGCGGAAATCTCGGTGTCACGGTGAAGGAGACCTGGCACGACTGGTCGATCGGCACGCTGCGGCAGATCACCTACCTGCCCACGTCGACGGCCGACGGTCGGGCGGTGCTCGGCAGGTTCTTGCCGCAGGCCGCGTTCACCTGTACGTCGTACTCGTTGCGGCGCACCGCACACGGCCGCCAATTCGGTCAGGCAATGGTGCGGATCGGCATGCACCCGACCACTCGGGTGCCGGAGGTGCGACAGATCAGCAAAGCGCTCGGTGTCAGCTTGCTGATGCGCAACGGCAGGCATGGTGAATCGATCGTAGACAACCTGCCCTTGGCGTTTTCTTGTCGTCAGACAGCGCCCCGGACAGCTGCGTAGACATTCACCACAACGCCAGCGATCGGGATCAGCGCGAGCAGGCTGAGGAACTCCACCACGTCCAGCAGCCGCGACCAGTGCGGTGATCTGCGACCTTTACGCACGCGATTCGCATACAGCAGGCTGATCACCCCGGCCGCGGCCAGCACGGCGCACGCGACGAACTGGCTGAACTGGGTGCCATGGCCGGCCAGCCAGGCGCCGAGCAGCGCCAGCGTGGCCAGTCCGGTGCCGACCAGCACCAGCCGTTGCGCCGCTCCCGCGTACGAGCGGGAGCGCAGCAGCCACGCCAGAGCCAGCACCGCGACCAACGCCACCTGCCAGACCGAGTCGCCCCGGGTCAGCACGAGCACCGAGCCGATCACCACCAGCCCGAACGCGCCAAGCAATGCGGTCAGCATGCCTTCCGCAATGGACGTCTGGCCGAGCACCGACTCGTCCATCGTCGGTTTCTCCTCGGCACGGAAGGAATCCATGTCCGACGGCACGGTCGGCAGCGGCAGCCTGGCCAGGCGCAACGAGATCATCGGCGCCACCGCACCCAGCGCGGTCGCCACCACCGGTAGCACGGCGGCCACCTCGGCCGCGGTGCTACCGCTCAACAACACGACGGCCGCGCCGATCGCACCGAACGCGGCAGCCACGGTCACGGTGATGAACCACGCCACCCGATGTGCGACGGCGACCACCACGAGCACGCCGTACAACGTGACCGCGGCCAGTCCGACGGCCAACGGCCCGGCGCCGAACGCGAACACGTGCGGCGGCAACGCGGTCATGCCGGCCAACAACGCGGCCGGCACCCCGGCTGCGGCAGCGGCCACACCGGCTTCCGCGTCGCCGTAGGCCCTGCCCAGCGCACCGCCGGCCAGCAACATCGACACGGCCAGCGTGGCGCAGCCGACCGGGGCCAGCACGGTGCCGGACAGGCTGTGCAGCAACAGGAGTGTCGTGCCGACCAGCAGCACGGCCGTCGCCCCGACGGCGATGCGGTAAGCGACCTTCGGCCCCCACGCGCCAGCCCTGCTCTCGGCCGCGCTGGCGATCGCGTCGATGACGTCGTCGAACACCAGCGGCGCGACCTGGCGCTCACGGGGGTTCAGGTACAGCACGTCACCATCGCGGATACCGGCCGCGGTGACGGTCAGGCCGGCAGGGAACGCGGCACCACCCAACCTGGACAGCACCCAGCCCGGATTCTCCGACGACGCCTGGCCTTCCGCACCGGCCAGCCGGATCAGCTGTGGCACCAACTCGGCCAGCGTGGCACGCACCGGCAGTGCGACATCAACCCTGGCGAACGGCGTGACGACGGTGACCCGGCACGTCGGGGCGACCCCGGTGGGCGCTGGCTGTGTCGTGGTCACGGCCGGAACTCGGGCCGCTCGATCCGGGACGCGGCCTCGATCACCGGTGCGAACCGGGCGCTGCTCGCCTCGGCCAGCTTGTGCAGGCCGTCGTTGACCGCCTCCAGCACGATGTCCCCGAGGTCCCGCGCGTTGTACCTGCGCATCGTCTCCGGGTCGATGGAGATCTCGGTGAACCGGCCGGTGCCCTGCACGGACACGGTGACCTCACCGTTGCGGGACGTGCCGGTGATCCGCATCGCCTCGACGCTGCGCTGAATGCGCCGCACCTGGTCGGTCTGCCTGCGCACACGGTCCAGCAGGCCGGCGACGTCGGTATCCATCTCGCCTTCGATCAAGGTATCTCTCCCTGCCTGATATGGAAGCTGGCCACCAGCAACTGGAAGTCCGGGATCACGTCCTGTGCCTGTTCGGGCCGGCACGTGCAGGCCAGTTCGACCACCAGCCGGTCGTGCGGGGCGTCGCCGAGCGGGATGGTCAGGTGCACCTGCGACTGCACCAGCACCCCGTCCTCGGTGCGCAACCGGACGACCTGGGCGATGCCCGGCGCCCTGTCGTTGCCGACATCCTGTTTGTCCACAACGGACACTTCAAGCACCGAAGCGGCCAGCCTGCGCACCGACTCCGCAGCGACCGTGTCGATGTCGGCGTCGTCATCCCTGCGCAGGACCCCGATCGTCACGTTCGGCGTGAAGTCGGTCCGGTCGCCGTCCTTGACCAGCACAAAGGCCGCCCCGGTGTCGTCAGGGTCGGCCGCCCGCCAGCCGTCCGGCACGTCGAACCCGACCGGCACGTCGATGTGTTCCGGCGCCGTCACCATGCACCCGCATAGGGTCCCGCGGTGATCATGGCGTTGCCGATGGCGTGCGCCGCCTGGCCAGCCGCGTACTCGACCGAGCCTGCTGCGCTCTCCACCGCGTTCATCGCGGCGCCACCATACTGCTGGGCGGTGTTCACCAGTTTCGGCACGTCGATGTCGATGTTCGCGCCGACGCTGGCACCGACACCGAGCGCGGCCCCGGCTTTCGCGTTCACCACGATGTGGCCGTTGTTCCAGGTCGCCTG
The DNA here is from genome assembly GCA_036279295.1 of Pseudonocardiaceae bacterium. Taxonomy (GTDB): domain Bacteria; phylum Actinomycetota; class Actinomycetes; order Mycobacteriales; family Pseudonocardiaceae; genus DATEPR01. The sequence continues at coordinate 40,823 of DASUJK010000317.1, forward strand.
GCCGTCGAACTGGGCACCGATGCCGGCCTGCAACGACCCGGTCGCGCCGACACCGACCCCGGCCACATCGGCGTTCGCGGTGCCGGTGACCTGCGCGCCCGCGAACAGGTTGGCGTGCGCCTCCAGCCCGTTCACACCCGCCGTCAGGTGGCCGGCTGCGTCCGCGCCGACCATCGCGTCGCCGGTGGCCGCAGCGTTCACCGGACCCGCGGTGTACGAGCCGGAGGCGTTCGCGTCGACCAGGGTGGCCTTGAGGTCGCCGCCGGCCTGCAACTGTCCACCGTGGATGGACAGGTTCGCGTTGTCGGTGGCCCGCAGCCCGGCGTCGAACTCGGCGGTGCCGTGCAGCGTGCCGAGGCCACCGAGTTCCGTCGAGCCGGTCGTCTTGTCGTCGACCAGTGAACCGTCGTACAGCGTCTGGTTGCCCGTGTTGGCAAGCGTGATGTTGGTGTCGTGGATGAGCTTGGTGGTCGTGGACGCGTCCTCCGGCGGGCCGGCCAGCGAGCCGAACGGCGTGTTCGCCTTCAGCGGCGTGCCAGCCGACTGGAGGCCGTCGCTGGTCAGCGAGTACCAACCGGTGTTGCCGAAGACCGACGGGCTCGACCTGGGCATCCGGCGGCCGTCCAGCACACTCTGGCCGCTCATCCAGGACAGCGCGCCCAGCCGCAGGTGGCTCGGGTCCGGGTCGGTGCCGTACGTGGACCTGTACCAGCTCTTGAACCACGGCTGGTTGGCCAGCGCGGTCTTGAGCGCCTTGTTCTTGTCGATCTCGACCGAGCCGAAGTGCTTCTGCTCGGGACCGCCGCCCTCGGCCGCGGTCGCGGACACGCCGAACAGTCCGGCCAGCGTCTGGCCGACCTGGTCGACCAGCGTCTTGGCCGCGCTGACCGCCGAGTTGCCCAGTTGCTGCGCTGCCCGCACGAACGCCCCGACAGCACCGGCGGCCGCCGTGCGCGACTCGTTGATCAACGTCCGCCCGGCCTGCTGGAACTGGGCGACGATACTGTCCATCTGGGACTTGCCGGCCCGCAACAGGGACGCTGCCGCGGTCAGCCGCTGCGCCTCCTGCCGGATGCTGGCCGCGATCGAGTCCACCTGTCCGGTCAGCTGGCCGGTCGCGGTGCGGTACGCGTTGTACGCGCTGCCCTCCCACGTGCTGGCCAGCGTGTCGGCGCGCTGGCCGAGGTCGGTGGACGCGGCGGCCAGCCCGGTGGCCTGGTCCTCGTGTCTGGTCGCGGTCGCCTGGATGGAGTCCGGATCGCCGGTGACCATCGTCTGGTAGCCGGTCACCACGTCCTGGTAGGACTTAAGGATCGAGCTGATCACGCCGGACATGTCCACGACGCCCGAGCCCTGCATCGTGGTCACGGGGTCACCCGCACGGAGCCGTCGGTGCCGATGGCGATGTCGGCGGCCTGGCCCTGCGGCACGGAGACGGTCGTGGTGACACCGTTGGCCGCGGTCACCGAGACCTCTTCACCGCCGGTCAGCGGTGTCGGTGGTGGCGCCATTGGTGCTGCCGGCGCTACCGGCGCGGTGGCCGCCGTGCTCGTCGGGTCCACGGCGATCCAGCTGTTCGACGGGTCGATGCCGGGCGTCAGGCCGTTGGTGGTCGTCGGGGTGGTCGGTGCGCCGAAGCCCTGCAGTGCCGGTGGCGTGTAGTTGGTGATTCCGTCCTGGATGGACTGTCGACCGGTCGTCGTGGCCACCGGCGGCGGGGTCAGCGGCGCCGTGATCGGTGTCGAGCTGATGGTCTGCGTCGTGGGCACCGAGCCGGCAGCCGCTGTGGTCGCCGCGGTCCCGCCAGTGCCCGAGGCCAGTTGCTCGATCTGCCCGATGATGCCGACCAGGGTGGCGATCTCCGCACCCAGTTGGCCCGCGCCCAACGCCGACAACAGGCCCTCGATCGCGGTGATGAACGCCCGCAGCGACGCGCTGGTCGCCGTGGACAGCGCGACGGCGGCGCTGTAGGTCCACGGGTTGGACATCAGCGACGCGACCGTCGGGTTCACCGAGCCGACCACCGACGTGTACGCGGTCTGCGCCGACTGCACCAGCGTGCCGGACACGCCGAGCAGCTTGGCGCCGTTCTGCACCACCTGGATGATCTTCTCGAACGCCTGCAGTGAGCCGGTGATCTGCTGCACGGCCGACTGGGATGCCTGGCCGGACCACACCGTCTTCAGCTGGTCAGCGGCTTTCGTGAATTCGTCCAGCATCGAGATGAACTGCGTCGCCTTGGCGAGCAGCCCGGTGGAGTGCTGCGCGATCTGTGTGGGTTGACCCGTGACGATCTGCGGCAGAAACGTACTCGGTCCACCGGAAGACGCTGTCGCGTCCATCGCGCTGGAATTCGGGAAGAACATAGCGGCGCCTTTTCTGCCAGGGCGTCACATCGGGCGGTAGACCCGAAGTGTCGCGACGTCACCGAAATCAGGTTGGACAAGGCCGTTGTTGTAGAGCTGGCCCGAGTTGCCGATGACGCCGAGCACCGTGCCCGCACCGCTGGTGCCGGTACCCGGGTCGATCACCACCATGTCGCCGTCGTGCACACCGCCCGGCACGTCGCCGAACCCCCGTGCCGTGCCGGAGTAGACGCCGATCACGCCCAGCCCGGCCTGGTTGTCCGGGCTGGCGTCCAGCCAGGACACGAAATCGTGCGGACTCGACGTCGGCACGGCGGCAGTGCCCTGGTTGCCGACACCGGCCGCCGTCAGGTAGCCGACGACATTGCTCACCGAGTTCGGCTGGGCCGCTGCCGTGCCGGTGCCCGCGCTGACCGCCTGACCGGCCACCTGCGCGCCGGCCGGCGACGACCACAGCCCGGACGTTGTGGTGGGTGTGGTGCCGGGCTGGCCGCCGCCGTAGCCGGTGGCCACCGCCTGGTCGGCCGAGTCGTAGGCGTCGACCGAGCTCTTGACCAGGTTGTTCACCTGTTGCAACAGCGTCAACAGGGAGCGCATGGCCGTCACCTGCTGGCCCTGCATCTGGGTGTTCGCCGAGGCCACGGCACTGCCGATGGTGGCGAACGAGGTGGGCGCGACGATCATCGACTCCAGTTGGAGCACGGAGTTCATCGTCTGCATGATGATGCCGCCGACGTTGCCGACGATGGACCGCACGGCCTCCGGCGTCACGTCGTACTGGCCGGTGCTCACCATCTGTCCGCTCCCTTCGTCGGCGAACGTCAGGTTAAGTTCGCGTCGAAGAGGCGACGGACGGCAAAAGTACCCGCTTGGTTCTGGCGCGCCGGCGGCGCGGGAGAACCAGGAGCGAAGCGACTCGTCGACACTTCCGAGGTGAGCCTCAGCGGCTGCTGGGTACTCCGCGTGGCGGGGGCGGCGGCTCGGGTAGTGGCACACACCGGCAGTCGCCACCACCGCGGCACTGCCCACTCAGCCACAACACACAGCGGGCTCGCGCCCGCGCCGCACTGTTCGGTTCGCCCATGGCGCCCCACCATCCGGTTGATCTGGTCGGCCGGCGCGACCGAAGGAGAAACCCTCGACATCCGGCCACGCCGACCCGCACCTCGATAGTCTCGCGGTCCGCGATGTTCTTGAAGCGCGCCGCGACAGCCTTTCTTATGGTGCCCGCTGGACAACCCTGCCGAACTAGCAGGGTTGTGCGAATAGCCTATTCGGTCGGAAAACTGTATCCACGGGTCGCTGAATCGGTACTCTGGACAGAAATCCACGGGTGCGAACCAATGATTGGGGGCCGACATGCCGGTGGCGTGGGGGCTCGGTGAGAACGTTGCCCGAATACGCAAGGCACGCAACCTGTCCCAGGAGGAACTGGCGGCGGCAGCCGGGGTGGCGGTGGACACCGTGGCGCGGCTGGAGCGCGGCGAGCGGCAGACCACCCGAACATCGACGTTGAACAAGCTGGCCAGGGCATTGGGCGTGGAACCGACGACATTGCTCGGTATCCTCCCGCCACCGCACGAGCCTGCCCGCAGCGACATGGTCGACCTGCGCAAGGCATTGACGTCATCCGTCGAAGTGCCGGGTCTCGCCGATTTCACTGATCTTCAGGAAACCGTACCATTGGCCGAATTGCGTGGTTCGCTGTCATACGCATGGCAGGCATATATCGCGGGCCGCCACTCGGAACTGCTGCACACGCTGCCGGTACTGCTCGCCGACGCCCACCGACTGGTGCACGAGGCAAAAGGCGCGCGGCTCAATTCGGCGTACTCCGTGCTCAGTGGGGCTTATCGGCTCGGTGCCGGCACCGCGGGCCGGTTCGGTATGGACGATCTGGCGTTCATCGCCGCCGAACGGGCGGTCCGGGTGGCCAAACTGTCCGACGATCCGGACATCGGCGTGGCCGTGTCGACCAGGTACCTGGTGTGGGTGCTGGTCCGCCAGGGCAGGACCGCCGAGGCCGAGACGGTCGCCGTGCGGATGGCGGAGCGGGTCGAGCCGAGGATGGCCGACCGCAATCCCAGAGCGCTCGGAGTGTTCGGCAACCTGCTGTTCAACGCGGCATCGGCGGCACTGCGAGGCGATCGAGGCGCCAGGTCGGGCGAGCTGCTGCGGGTGGCCCAGGCGGCCGCCGTGCGCTCCGGCCGGGACGAGGTCAGCGAAGCCGGCATCTTCGGTCCCAGGATCGCGGCGATCCAGGGTGTGGACCAGGCGGTCCGGCTCGGTGACCCGGAAGCGGCGATGCGCCTGGCCGAGACGGTGCCCGAGGCGAACGGCCCGGTACCGGCGTTCTGGGAGGCCGGGCACCGCATCCACCTGGCGTCGGCAGCGGCCGAGCTACGGCTGGAACGACGGGCGCTGACCCTGTTGGCCCAGGCCAGGGACCTGGCCCCGGACTGGGTGCGCTACCAGCCGTTGGGCTCGGCCGTGATGCGCGAGATCGTGGACCGGGCGACCCGCCGCAGGAACGAGGAGTTCGCCGGCCTGGCCGAGCACTACGGAGTAGTGGCGTAGTAGTCCGTTTTGTCGGTGCCCTCCGGCACGATCACCCTTGGTACCCGATTCACGACTCCACGTGACGGTTCGGGCCACGGCCGCCGGAGGACTCCACCATGAAACGCCTGTTCGGCGCACTCCTGCTCGTCGGCATGTTCGTGTTCGTCGTCGGCTACGCCTCCCGACATCGAACACTCAAGGGCGAGGGAGCGGAGGCAGACCAAGCACCTAGCCACTCCCAACGCAACCAGCAAACACGAAGCAACCAGCCACCCAGCGGACCGCAGTCGGCAGAATTACCCACATAGTCGCTGGCCGGAATCACCACAATCGGGGCTGTGACCTCACCGGCCCGTCGTGCCGCCATGCCCGAGCAGCCGCAGGGCGAGATCATGCTCCAGTCGCCGCCGCTGCTGCCCAAGGGGAGCAACGCGGGCGCGATGCAGCTGATGTTCTTCCTGCCGATGATGCTCGGTATGGGCGCCATGTCCTTCGTCTACATCGGGCGTGGCGGCGGCGCGATGACCTACATCTTCGGCGCGTTGTTCGTGTCGTCGATGATCGGCATGATCATCATGTCGCTGGCCCGGGGTGGCGCGGCCAAGAAGGCGCAGATCAACGAGGAGCGACGGGACTACCAGCGTTACCTCGGCGGCCTACGCCAACGTGTCCGCGAGATCGCCGAGCACCAACGGACCACCCTGGCCGCGGCCGCACCGAGACCAGCCGACCTGTGGGCCTTCGTGGACCGGGGGCGACTCTGGGAGCGGCGCCGCTCGGACCCGGACTTCGGGCAGGTCCGCGTGGGCACCGGACCGCAACGCCTGGCCACACCGCTACGCGCGCCGCAGACCGTCCCCCTGGAGGACCTGGACCCCGTCTCGTCCACGGCGCTCCGCCACTTCATCCGCACTTACGCGACCGTGCCCAACCTCCCGGTGGCGATCTCCCTCCGCTCCTTCGCCTACGTGGACGTCAGCGGCGACCGGGACCGCGTCCTGGCCGCGATCCGCGCACTGCTGGCCCAACTGGCCACCTTCCACTCCCCCGACGACCTGCGCATCGCGCTGTGCGTGGCAGGCGACCGGCATCCGGACTGGGAGTGGGCCAAATGGCTGCCGCACTCGCACGCGACACCAACAAGAGAGGACGGCAGCACCGACGCCACCGGCCCGGCGAGGCTGGTCGCGGACAACCTGACGGCACTGGCGAAACTGCTCGGCCCGGATCTCGGCGAGCGGCCGCCGTTCACGAAAGCCGCCGGCATGGGCTACGACTACCGGCACATCGTGGTCGTCGTGGACGGCGGCCGGACCTACGGTGATCTCGCCATCGCGCCGGACGGCGGTCGCTACGCCGTGACCGTGCTGGACGTCAGTGGCGAGGCGCCGCTGCACAATCCTGGCCCGAACACGCTGTGCCTGCACGTGTCCGGCGACCGGGTGGGCATGGTGGTCGGCTCCGGTGACGAGCAGCGCATCGCGTTCCTCGGCCAGCCCGACCAGTTCGACCCGGTGGCCGCCGAAGCGCTGGCCAGGCAGCTGATCCCGCTCTACCGGGCGGCACCCGTGGTGTCCGAGTCACCGATGGCCAACGCCCTTGGCCTACCCGGCCTGCTCGGCATCGGCGATCCACGCGACCTGGACACCGGCATCACCTGGCAGCGCAGGCCACCCCGCAACCGGCTGCGCATCCCGATCGGCGTCGACCCGACCGGCCGGCCGGTGGAACTGGACCTGAAGGAGTCGGCCGAGGGCGGCATGGGGCCGCACGGCCTGGTCATCGGCGCCACCGGGTCGGGCAAGAGCGAACTGCTGCGCACCCTGGTCACCGGCCTTGCGGCGACGCACTCGTCGGAGAACCTGAACCTGGCGTTGATCGACTTCAAGGGCGGCGCCACGTTCGCCGGTATGGCCGAGCTGCCGCACACGTGTGCCGTGATCACCAACCTGTCCGACGAGCTGCCACTGGTCGACCGCATGGGTGACGCCATCAACGGCGAGGTCGTGCGCCGGCAGGAACTGCTCCGGGCGGCCGGCAACTACGCCTCCGTGCGCGACTACGAGAAGGCCCGCGAGCAGGGTGCCGACCTGGCGCCGTTGCCGTCGCTGCTGGTGATCATCGACGAGTTCAGCGAGCTGTTGTCCTCCCGACCCGACTTCATCGACCTGTTCGTGATGATCGGCAGGCTGGGCCGCAGCCTGGGCATTCACCTGTTGCTGGCCTCGCAACGGCTGGAGGAGGGCAGGCTGCGCGGCCTGGACTCGCACCTGTCCTACCGGGTCGGCCTGCGCACCTTCTCCGCGTCGGAGAGCCGCACAGTGCTCGGCGTGGCCGACGCCTACCAGTTGCCGCCGATCCCCGGTTCGGCGTTCCTCAAGTTCGACACGGAGTCCCTGGTCCGATTGCGTGCGGCCTACGTGTCCGGCGAGCTGCCGGCCCGCGGCCAGGCGATAGCGGAAGCCGTCCTCGGGCCGAACACCGTGCTGCCCTTCAGGCTGGCCCCGGTCGGCGAGGCGGCCCGGCCACCGCAACCGCAGATGACCGAAAAGGCACCGGATCAGCCGACGACCGGCGAGACGATCATGGCCGCGATGGTGTCCCGGCTGGCCGGCAAAGGCCCGGCAGCGCACCAGATCTGGCTGCCGCCGCTGGACGAACCGCCCACAGTGGACCAATTGCTCACCCCGCTCGGCGTGGACCCGGAGCGCGGCCTGTGCCCGGCGGGCTGGGGCGGCAACGGGCAGCTGATCGTACCGGTGGCGATCGTGGACAAGCCGTTCGAGCAGCGCCGTGACCTGCTGTGGGCCGACCTGTCCGGCGCGGCAGGGCACGCCATCGTGGTCGGCGCACCGCAGAGCGGCAAGAGCACGTTGCTGCGTGGCCTGGTGTCGGTGCTCGCGCTGACCCACACTCCGGTCGAGGCGCAGTTCTTCCTGCTGGACATGGGCGGTGGCGCACTGGGGCCGATGGCCGGTCTGCCGCACGTGTCCGGGTACGCCACCCGGCGCGACGCGCAGCGCTGCCGGCGGCTGGTCGCCGAGGTCGTCACCCTGTTGGCCCAGCGGGAGCAGTTCTTCGCCGCCAACGGGATCGACTCGATCGCAGGGTTCCGCAAGCGCCGTGCCGAGTTCACCGAGGGTGGCGCGGACGGCCGGGAGTTCGGTGACGTGTTCCTGGTGGTGGACGACTGGACGACGCTGCGCCAGGAGTACGAGCAGCTGGAGGAGGCCATCACCAACCTGGCCGCCCGTGGGCTCGGCTTCGGCATCCACGTCGTGGTGTCGGTGAACTGGTGGATGGGCGTGCGGGCGCAGCTGCGGGACGCCATCGGCACCCGCTTCGAGCTGCGGCTGGGTGACCCGTCCGACTCGGTGATGGACCGCAGGACGGCGCAGAACGTGCCGCAGGACGCGCCCGGTCGCGGCATCACCAAGGACAAGCTGCACTTCCTCACCGCACTGCCCAGGATCGACGGCGACCAGCGGGCAACCACGGTCGCTGCCGGCACCACGGATCTGGTGGCGCGGATCGACGCGGCGTGGCAGGGACCGAAGGCGCCACCGGTCCGGCTGCTGCCGCAGCTGATCGAGCCGCCGACGGTGCACGCCATGAGCACGGCGACCGGTCGGGCCTTCCCACTGGGCATCGCGGAATCCGACCTCAAGCCCGTGTACCTGGACTTCGGCACCGACCCGCACTTTCTCGCGTTCGGCGACGTCGAGTCCGGCAAGTCGAACCTGCTGCGCACGATCGCCGACGGCATCACGTCGCACTACTCCCCCAGTGAGGCCGCGATCATCGTCGTGGACTACCGGCGTGGCCTGCTGGACGCGGTCACCGGCGACCACCTGCTCGGCTACGCGGGCGCGGAACCGGTGCTGACCGGGCTGCTGGCCGAGGTCGAGCAGGCCATGCGGATGCGGCTGCCCGGCCCGGACGTGACGTCCGACCAGCTGCGCACCAGATCGTGGTGGACCGGGCCGGACCTGTTCGTGCTGGTGGACGACTACGAACTGGTCGCCACTGCTGGCCGCAACCCGTTGGCCGTGCTGCTGGAATTCCTGCCCCAGGCCAGGGACATCGGCCTGCACCTGATCGTGGCGCGAGCCAGTGGTGGCGCGTCCAGGGCGCTGTTCGAGCCGACGCTGCAACGAGTTCGGGAACTCGGATCGCCGGGGCTGGTGCTGTCCGGGGACAAGGACGAGGGCACGCTGCTCGCTGACATCAAACCGAGCCATCAACCGCCCGGTCGGGGCACGTTGGTCCGCCGCAGGATGGGGTCGGCGCTGGTGCAGGTCACGTGGACGGCACCGGCCGTGACGAGCGGATGACCAACGGTCAAACCGTGTGGGTAATAGTGCCGCCATTCCGACCGGCACAAGTGCCGTTTGCCGACGACAGCGGTGTTCCTAGATTCGTGATGCCAGCGCCGGAGAGCACTTCGGCGACGACCTCGAACGAGGAGAGGGAGGTGGCCAACTCGTGGCAAGCCAAGGTTATTTGAGTGATTCCCAGGCGATGACGCGTGCGGTCACGGGGTTCGCGGAGTGCGCGGCGAACGCCAAGAAGACGATGTCCGACCTGGAGAGCGAGCTCATGTCGACCCTGAGCAGCTACGCGGGTGACCAGGCCACGGCGTTCTGGCAGCTGCACACCCAGTTGCAGGACAAGATGCGGCAGGCCAGCACCGAGCTGGACACCATGTCGAACCTGGTGAACAACAGCTTCCACAACTACGGCTCCGGTGACGCCACCGTGGCGTCCAGCTTGAAGTCCATGGCCGGCTCCGTCGATGCCGGTGGTGCCGTTCTCGGCCGCCTGAGCGGCATCTGACCACACAGAAAGGATGGTGTGAGCATGACTGCCGACCAGATCAGCGTCCAGTTCGCGGCCCTGCAGGCCAGCTCGCAGGCGTTGAGCGCGAAGGCCAAGGCGCTCACCGACTACCTGGACCAGCTGTCGTCCAACCTCCAGCCGCTGAAGCAGAGCTGGTACGCGTCCAACAGCTCGGCGGGTACCGCGGCTGAGCAGTCGGAGACCCGCCTGCGTTCGGCCGCCGCCGACATCGTGAACATCATCAACCAGTTCGGCGGCAAGGTCTCCGACGCGCACGACCTGCAGTACGCGCTGGAGCAGAAGAACACCAGCTACTTCGCTTCCTGATCGTTCGCGATCTCACTCGCGGCCGGCCCGCGCCCGGGCCGGCTGCGAGCACGCTGGAGGAACCGCGCCCATGGCCGACAAGTCGTTCTTCGTCCATCTGCAGTCGTTGTTCGACTTCGCGAACGAGCTGCAGACCCAACTCACCGGCATGACGGCACCCGCCGACCGGCTGAGCACCCTGGCCACGTCGCCGGTGCTGCTCGGCGACTTCGGCGAGGCGCACACGTTGGGCGCGAGCCACCAGGCCGCCGTCGCCGAGATGTCCGAGCTGCTCGGCCAGGTCCAGCAGGCCATCAACTTCGCGGAGAACGTCACGAAGACGGTGGCCACCGGCTACCAGCAGGCCGACCAGGACGTGGCAGGCGGTATGCGGGTGTCCGGAGTGGACAGTGTCTCGCAGTCGACGTCGGCAGCGCAGGACGGCGTATGGGCAGCGGCCTACGGCACCCAGCACGACAACCACCATCAGCAGCACTCGGGGGGTGGCTGGACATGACGGCCCCGGCAGGTGACGACCACACGAACTTCGGCGCGTACAGCCACCAGCAGCTGTACGCGATGCTGTACGCCGGGAACCCGGACACCGCGCGGACAGCGGCGGGCACCTGGAACGACACCGGCAACGGGCTGCACGACCAGGCCAACGGGCTGGCCAAGCAGCTGTCCGGGTTCTCGCAGGACTGGCAGGGCGGCGCGGCCAACCAGTACCAGACCATGGTCAACGACCTGATCGGCGGCATCCGCAAGGTCGCCGACACCGCGTTCACGATGCGCGATCTGGCCTACGACGCCGCCGACGCGCAGGACACCGCCCGCGCGCAGATGCCGGCCCCTGTCGACGTGCCGACGGTGCCGCCAGCGACCCTCGCCCTGGCCAGTGCGCCGATCCAGGTGGACGCCGGCACGCCGGCCACCGTGGTGATGCAGATCCAGCAGGCCCGGTCGACCGCGATCGCCGCCGTGCAGGGCCAGCAGCAGGCATCCGCCGCCGCTGACGCCGCACACGCCACCGCCGTCCAGGTGATGACCACCCTGGCCGGCGCGTACGTGACCGCGAAGGACTCCATTCCGCCCGCGCCGGACGCCGAGGTGGCACCGAACATCCCAGCCGGCACCGCGATCGACGCCGGCACATCGGCCGCCGCGCCGATCGACGCCACCACGACCGGAGCGATCACCCCGATGACGGCCGATCTGCCGTGGAACCAGTCCGGCGATCTGACCGCGCTACCCGACCCGAGCGACCCGACGGCTGGCCTGACACCCAGCACGGCGATGCCCACCCAGCAGGACAGCCCGCTGTTCGGCGGCATGTTCAGTGCCGGTGTCGCCGCGGCGTCGGCAGCGGTGTTCGGCCGGTTCGGCTCGCTCATCCCGAAGGTGCCCGGCTTCGTCGGCAAGAACGCGAAACCCGACAGCACCACGAACGACGCGACTGGCGGAGCCACACCGAAACTCGGCGACCGGTTGGCAGCTGCCGGTGGCGCGAAGTTCGGTGGCGGCGGCGGTGGTGGAGGGATCGGCGGCGGTGTCGGTGGCGGTGGCGTAGGTGGGGTTTCCGCGCCGACACCGTCGGCGAGCCCGAGCATGCTGGGTGCCGGCAACGTGACCGGCGACGTGGCGGCGGGCGTGGCCGGTGCGGCAGGCGCGGCGGCTCGGAGCGCGACCGGCATGCCGATGATGCCCATGATGCCGATGGGCGGCATGGGTGCCGGTGACATGGGCGGCGGGCGCCGCGTGCCGCCGTGGCTGGTGGAGACCGAGGACGTGTGGGGCGAGTCGTCCACCGTGTCCCCGACCGTGATCGGCGAGGAGCCTGATCTCGGTGGCCAGGGCTGGTTGGGCTGACCATGTCCAGCACACTGGGTACTTCGTCCACATCGGATGGTTATCGGGTCACGCCGAGCGCGCTCACCGACGCGGCGAGCGACCTGACCAGCCAGGCGAGCCAGCTGAACAACCTGGCCAGCCAGCTCACCGGGTCCACCCTGCCGGCACAGGCGTTCGGCCAGTTGCCGCAGTCCGGCCAGGTGGCGCAGGCACACAACACCACCGTGAGCACGGCTGGCAAGACGATGACCACCGCGTCCCAGCGGGGCACCACGCTGGCCACCGGCCTGACCAACTCGGCCAACAACTACACGCAGGGCGACCAGACGGTGGCCGGCTACTACAGGTCGCTGCTGGCCGGCACGGGTACGTCCGGCACGCGGACCGCGAGCGGGTCGGCCGGTGGCGGTGCGTTCGCCAGCCAGATCGCGGCCAACCGGACCAAGGTGGCGTCCGCGCTGACGGCCGAACAGGCCAACCAGACCAAGCTCCAGCAGCAGCTCTCGCGGTTGCGGACGGAGGACAAGAACAATCCGACGGACGACTTCGGGCGCGGGCTCAACGCCTACCAGGAGTCCCAGTTGGAGCAGCAGATCACCCAGTCACAGCAGAAGGTCTCGCTGTACCAGGACATTCTGGCCAACAACCGGCAGATCATCGACTTCGACCCGTCGGGCACCGGCCGGATCGCCGAACTCGTCGGCACGATCGGGCCGAACACCACGAACGTCGGTGTGCTGGTGCCCGGCACGTACACCAACATGGCTGACTTCAACACCTACGCCAAGGACGCGGCCAGCTTCGTGCAGGCCGATCCGTCCGGCCATCTGGCCATGGTGGCGTGGGCGGACGGCACGTTCCCGCAGAGCCTGGTGCCGGCGGCGGCCGATCCCAGTTACTCGCAGGCAATCGCCCCGGACCTGGCGTCGTTCTCGCACCAACTGCGCGACCAGATCAACACGCAGGTCGGGCCGGGCAACGACGTCCAGGTGACGTACGCGGGACACAGTTACGGCGGCGCCGTGGTCGGGCTGGCCGAACAGGACGGCCTGGACGCGAACCGCACGCTGTACGTCGAGTCGGCCGGCATGGGCCACAACGTGTGGTCACCGAGCGACCTGCACGACATGCAGCCGGACGTGCGGCGCTACGCCATGACGGCACCCGGCGACCCGATCTCGGCGATCCAGGGCGTGCAGGTGTTCGGCCTGGGCCACGGTGCCGACCCCAACACGTTCCCCGGTGTCACGGACCTGGCCACCGGCAACTACCCGAACGGCCGGCCGATCACCGGCCTGGCGGCGCACAACGGCGTGTTCACGCCACAGTCCGGTGCCTGGCAGAACATGTACGGCGTCTTCACCGGCGGCCCGGTCACGCCAGCCCCGCCGAAGCCAGCGCCGCTGGTACCCGACCCGATGCTGATGATGCCCTAATTCGGTCGGGGCTTCTCTACTGTGCCGTGGTGCCATGCCTGCCCAGCCGCCAGCCGCGCGCCCGGCCACGGCGGACCGTCGCGGCGCCGAACACCACCAGCCCGGCCAGGAGCACCGCCAAGATCGCCACCACACCGGCCCAGCGATACGGCGAGCCGGTCGCCGCCGATGCTGTCGCTCCCGACACCGGCTTCAGTATCGCCCGTCGCACGGTCGCGCCCGGACCGGGGATGACGGCCGGCAACGCGGCCGACACCGCCGCATAGGCATCCAGCACACCCCAGCCGAGCTTGCCGTCATGCCCGCCGCCTGCCGGCCGGCTCGCGGTCACCGTCAGCCGGTTGACGATCTGGTTGGGCGGCAGCGCCGGCAGGTAGGACCGCAGCAGTGCCACCACACCCGCCGCGTACGCGGCCGCGAACGACGGGTCGCGTACCGGCCACGTCATCCCGAGCTTGCCCTGGGCGCCTGCCGATGTGCTGACCAGGTCGGCACCCGGTGCCGCGAGAGCGACGTACCCACCGGCCTCGGTCTGCACAGCGGCACCCGCCGAGTCGACCGCGCCGACGCCGAGCACACCAGCGGTCGCGGTCGGGTAACTGCGCAAGCCGGCCTGAGTGGCCACCGCGGGCGCCACGACGACATCACCGGCGGCAGTGGCATCGCGGACGGCGGAGCGCAGCGCAGCGCTGTCGGTACCGGCCGGCACCACGACCAGGATCACCCCGGCATGCGCGTCGACGGCCCGGTTGATCGCGGTGGCCAGCGCGTTCGGGTCAGCACCCTGCGTCGAGTCCGATGTGGACTGTGTGTAGCGGATCGGCAGGATGTGCGCACCTGGCGCGATGCCGGCGAACGTGGTGTCCGGGTTGGTCCGGGCGGCCACGATGCCGGCCGCGAACGTCCCCCGACCGTCGCAGTCCGCCGGGCCGCCGGACAACAGGTTGATCTGCGGCAACACCTGACCGGGCGCGAACTGGGCGTTGGCCGCGTCCACACCGGTCCCGACCACGGCCACGAGCACCCCGGAACCCGTGCTGAGCGGCCAGATCCGGGGTGCGTCGATCAAGCGCTGCGCCCACGGCGTGGCACCGGTGTATACGCCGTGCGGCGCGCTGCACCCAGTGGCATCGGCCGGCACCGCCGCCACACCGAGTCCGAACAGCAGCACGACAACGGCCAGCAGACGGCTCACAACGGCACCCACAACGTCACCCTGGTCCCCCGCCCTGGTTCGGACTCCACCACCGAACTGCCGCCCACGTCGGCCAGCCGCGCCGTGATCGAGTTGCTGATGCCGAAGCCGGCCGGCCGGTCGGCGTCGCTGAACCCGGTGCCGTGATCCCGCGCGATCACCGCGATGCCGTTGTCCCGCCGCTCGACCCGCAGCACCACCTCGGACGTGCCGGCATGCTTCATGGTGTTGCGCATGGCCTCCCGGACCGCGTCCCGCACGGCGCGGCGACGTGCGTCGGACAGCAGGCCGTCGTCCACCTCGGTGAACACCAGCCGAGCCCGCAGACCCTCCCGAGCCATTTCGGCGGCCACCGCGGCCAGGTCCTCACCGATGCCGGTGGCCGGTGCCGCGTCCACCGATTCGGTCAGCCCACGCCGCAACTCCATCGCCTGCGCCCGCGCGATACCGCGTAGTTCCGCAAGTTGCGCCTGCGCGCCCGCCAGGTCGGTCGGCGGCGCCACCGGCGACAGCGCCATCGCCTCCAGCGTCTGCAACACCGTGTCGTGAATGGTGCGCTGCGCCCTGGCGTGCTCGAACCGCCGACCACGTCGGATACCGACGCCCATCGCCAGTCGGGTGCCCAGTCCGATCAGGATCAGCACGATCATCGACGTGATCAGCGACGGCACCATCGTCACCACGTCGTCCAGCACGGCGGCGACCGGGCCGACGGCGGTGGTGTGGCCGCCAAGCGCGGTCATCAGGATGTGGAACGGCACGCTGGCCACGATCAGCCACGCACCGGCCGGCACGCCCCGGCTCAGCGTGAGCAGCGCGACCGAGCCGACCAGGTAGGCCCAGGTCATCTCGCTGACCTCGCCGTAGCCGGGATCGCTGACGACGGCGGCGGCCACCAGGTTGATGCCGAACCCGATCACCAGGTCGGCGGCCAGCAACAGCCGGGCCACAGCATTGCGGAAACCGCGAATACGCAGCACAACGGTCAGCGCGACGACGTTGGCCAGCACGGCGAACGCGGCCAGCAGGCCACCGGGGACCGCGCCGGCACCGTGGTTGGTGGCCAGCACGGACAGGAACAGGACCGGAATGACCACGATCCGGAACACCAGCGGCACCAGCACCACGAACCGGCACGCCCGCATCAGCAGCGAATCGGTGTCACCGGCCCCATGGGTGCCGGCCATCATCGAGATCCGCTGCCAGCCGGGTAACGGATTCGGATCGATGGCCTCGTCCGGCAGGTCCGCGGGCACCTCGGCGATCACCGGTGCGCCGGCTCGCAGCAGCGCGACCAGGTAACGGCCCGGGTGGACGGGCTGACCGACCGACGACATCAGCGCTCCTTCCCCCGACCGCGGTGATGTGCCGCAGTGATACTCCCAGCACCGCATACCAACATGGCACGGACGTGACCGGACGGTGACCGCCTGCTGTACACAGTTAGCGGTTGGCGACCGTGATCGATCCAGCGAACTTGCTCCCACCGAATACCGAGCCGACGCCGGAACGCGGAGACTGGGCCCGTGGCGCACCCGGGAAAGGCGACGAACTCGTCCGGCCTGCAGGAGTCGATCGGCTACGTCCTCAAGCGGGTCCTACTGGGTAGACCGCTGATCAACGAACAGCTCAAGGGCGAGAAGCTGAGCAATCCGATCGCGCTCGGCGTGCTCTCCTCGGACGCGATGTCGTCGGCCGCGTACGGCACCGAGGAGATCCTGATCGAGCTGTTGCCGTGGGC
Organism: Pseudonocardiaceae bacterium; assembly: GCA_036279295.1. Classification (GTDB taxonomy): domain Bacteria; phylum Actinomycetota; class Actinomycetes; order Mycobacteriales; family Pseudonocardiaceae; genus DATEPR01. The sequence continues at coordinate 57,116 of DASUJK010000317.1, forward strand.
CGGGCTCGCGGCGTTCACCATTCTGCTGCCGATGACGGCGGTGATTCTGCTGATCCTGGCGCTGGTCGCCGCGTCCTACCGCCAGGTCGTGATCGCCTACACGCGGGTCGGCGGCTCGTACGTCGTGGCTCGGGACAACCTCGGTCCGAGGGTCGCGCAGATCGCGGCGGCCGCGCTGCTGATCGACTACGTGGTGACGGTCGCGGTGCAGTGCGCCGCGGGCACGGTGGCCGTGGTGTCCGCGATACCGGCGCTGGGCCCGTACCGCCTGGAGATCACCATCGGCGTGGTACTGCTGCTGTGCTTCGTGAACCTGCGCGGCCTGCGCGAGGCCGGGCGGCCGTTCGCGGTGCCCGCGTACCTGTTCGTCGGGCTCGTCGTGCTGATGGTCGTCGTCGGGGTCGTCAAGCAGATCGGCGTCGGCCTGCCGCAGTACATTCCGTCGCAGTTGCCCGGCACGGTCGAGGTGCACCAGCGGGACGGCTTCGTGATGGGCGCGACGCTGTTCGTGCTGCTGCGCGCGTTCGCCAACGGCGGTTCGTCGCTGACCGGTGTCGAGGCGATCTCGGACACCGTGGGCGCGTTCCGCAAACCGGAGGGCCGCAACGCCCGCAAGGTGCTGACCGTGATGGCGTGCATCCTCGGTTTCATGGTCGCCGGAGTGTCGTTCCTGGCGTTCGCGACTCATGCGACGCCGTACACCGTGGGCTACCCGTCGGTCCTCTCGCAAGAGGCGCGAGCGGTCTTCGGGCACGGTGTGTTCGGCGGCGTGATGTTCGCCGTGATCCAGGGCGCGACCGCGCTGATCCTCTACACGGGAGGCAACACCAGCTTCAACGGGTTCCCGTTCCTGGCCAATTTCGTTGCCTCCGACCGATTTCTGCCGCGGCAGCTGACCAAACGCGGACATCGGCTCGTGTTCTCCAACGGCATCATCGTGCTGACCGTGCTGTCGTCGGTGCTGCTGCTGGTGGCGGGCAGCAACGTGAACAACCTCGTGCCGTTCTACGCCATCGGCGTGTTCACCGGCTTCGCCATGGCCGGGTACGGGATGACGAAATACTGGCTCAAGCACAGGGAAGCCGGCTGGCGACGGCGGATGACCATCAACCTGGCCGCCGGGATCGTGTCCACGATCGTCGTGGTGATCTTCGCGGTCACGAAGTTCACCGAGGGCGCCTGGCTGGTGGTGCTGGTGTTCCCGCTGCTGGTGTTCACCCTGATCCGGCTGAACAGGGAGTACCGCGCGGAGTCCGCGATCCTGGACCGCGTCGGGGAAGCCCAGGCCCGGCCGGTGAACCACCCGAGGCACCGGGTGTTCGTGTTCGTCAACTCGCTGGACCTGGCCGTGCTGGAGGCGCTGCGCTACGGGCGGGGCCTGCGCGCGGAAGAACTGAAGGCCGTGCACTTCATGGTGGACGAGGCGCACGCGAACCGGCTGCGACAGCGCTGGGAACACCTCGGCATCGACACGACACTGCGGGTGATCGACTGTCCGGACCGGCGGATCGGCAGGGCGGCCCGAGAACTCGTCGTCGAGGCGAGCCACGACGAAGGCACCGGCGTCACCGTGCTGTTGCCACGGAGGACATACGCGCCGCTGCTGGGCAGGCTGCTGCACGATCGCACGGCCGACCGCATCGCGAGCGTGATCAGTCGACTACCCAGAGCGGCAGCCACGATCGTGCCCTACGACGTGCGGTCCCGGATTCGTGCGGCCTTCCCGAAGATGCCGGAGGAACGCGTCACGGAGGCCTTCGAGCGGCTGCTCACCAGGGTCTCCGGGGACGAGACGCCCCTGCTGGCCGAGCACAATCAGCCTGCGCCGCCGAAGGACGCCCAACCGATCGGATCCGTCGTCCCCGGCCATGCGGTCACCGTGGTGGGCAGGTTGCACGACGTCAGCAGCCGGACCCGCCGTGGCAGGTCGATCCTGACCGGCGAACTCGGCGACGACTCCGGCACGCTGACCGTCCAGTTCCACGGCACCCACGACGACATCGCGCCAGGACAGGAGCTGCGGCTTTCCGGTCGCGTCCAGCTGGACAAGTCGACGCACGACGTCCTGATGGCCGACCCGACCTACGAAATCGTGCAGGACGCATCTGGTGGAACCGGTAACGAGTCCGAAAAGGGCACCGATGACCGTACCGAAGACACGACCGGCGACAACAGCGGGCAATAGGCCAGTGGATACCTCCTTTCGTTGCTGTTAACAGTGTGGATGCTCTGCTAGCGTCGCCGTTCGTTCCATGCCAGCGGTCGTAAGCCGACCGCCGATGCGGAGGGATTCCATGCGGCGAAGTAGAAAACTCGCATTAGCCATCGCGGTGACAGCATCCGCGACTTTGGCTCTCACCCAAGCGGCCGCCGCGGTCGCTGCGCCCAGTACCAGTACTGGGCTCGGTCCGGCGGTCGTGTTTCCCCAGCAGCCTCTGACGGCTCAGGAGGCCGCTGCGCTCTCGCAGAACGCGAACACCCCGGTGATCGTCATTTTGCGCAACCAGCCGGCAGTCGCGGCGGTCAACACGCCGGCGGCGACCACCAGGTCGCGCAACATCGCCAGCATGCAGGCCCCGGTCGTGTCCGAGCTGTCCCACGTACACGCCAAGCACGTGAAGTCCTACAAGGTCGCGAACGTGCTCGCCGCCACGGTGTCCAAGGGGGAGGCCGCCCGACTGGCCGCCAACCCGGCCGTCGCCCAGGTCCTCCCGGACTCCGTCATCAAGGGCACGCCCGACACCGCGACGGCAGCAGCAGCCGCATCGGACCCCGGCGCCCCCGCATCGTCGGCCATCTGCCCGGCACCCGGCGCCAAGCCGCTGCTGGAGCCGGAAGCACTCGATGTCACCCACACGGACTCCGACGACCCCGGCGCCAAGACCGCCCGTAGCCTCGGCTTCACGGGTGCCGGCGTGAAGGTCGCCTACATCGCCGAGGGCATCGACATCAACAACCCGGACTTCATCCGGGCCGACGGCAGCCACGTGTTCGCCGACTACGAGGACTTCACCGGTGACGGGCCCAACGCGCCCACCTCCGCGGGTGAGGCCTTCCTGGACGCCAGCGCGATCGCAGCCCAGGGTCGCCAGACCTACGACATCTCGAACTTCGGCGCGCACCCGCTGTCGGGTCCGTGCGACGTGCGGATCGAGGGTGTCGCACCCGGCGCCTCGCTGTACGGCTTCAAGGTGTTCGGTCAGCAGCACGCGACCACCACCTCGGCGATCCTCCAGTCCATCGACTGGGCGGTCAACGTCGACCACGTCAACGTGATCAACGAGTCGTTCGGGTCCAACCCGTACCCGGACACCACGTCGGCCGACGCCGTCGCGCTGTTCAACGACAACGCGGTCGCGGCGGGCGTCACGGTGACGACGTCCAGTGGTGACGCGGGTCCGACGAACACCATCGGCTCCCCGGCCACCGACCCGAACGTGATCTCGGTCGGCGCGTCCACCACGTTCCGCTGGTTGCAGCAGACCGACTACGCCGCGGCGCGGACCTTCGCGCCCGGCGGCGGCTGGCTGAACGACAACATCAGCACGCTGTCCTCCAGCGGTGTCAGCCAGCGCGGCCGGACCATCGACCTGGTCGCGCCGGGCGACAGCAGCTTCGCGCTGTGCACGCCGAACACGGCCCTCTTCGAGGACTGTGTCAACTTCAACGGCCAGCCGTCCAACGTGGAACGCAGTGGTGGCACGAGTGAGTCCTCGCCGCTGACCGCGGGCGCTGCCGCACTGGTGATCCAGGCCTACCGCCAGGCCCACCACGGCGCCACCCCGACGCCGGGCCTGGTCAAGCAGATCCTGGTCAGCACCGCCGACGACCTGACCGTCCCCGGTGACGAGCAGGGTGCCGGCCGGCTGGACAGCTTCAAGGCGGTCCAGGCAGCGCTGTCCGTGAAGACCAAGGACGGCTCGCCGTCCGCGACCGGTTCCACCCTGCTGGTCAACAAGACCCAGTTGGACGCGACCGGCGCGACGGGCAGTGACCACTCGTGGCAGCTGAAGGTCACCAACACCGGTGCCAAGGCACAGACGGTGAACCTGTCCGGCCGTGGCTTCGGCGCGATGAGGCACACGACGAACGGCAGCGTGACGCTCAACGACGCGACCAGTCCGCACTTCGCGGACTGGTCGGGCGTGAACAACAACTTCGGTCAGCTCACGTTCAACGTCCCGGCCGGGATGGACCGCCTCACGGCGAACATCGCCTACCCGGGTGACCCGAACGCGTCGCTCAACGCCCGTGTCCGCCTGATCCTGGTCGACCCGAAGGGTCGCATGGTGGCGCACTCGCTGCCGCAGGGTGTCGGCAACGCCGGCTTCGTGGACGTCCGCTTCCCGACCGCTGGCAAGTGGACCGCGACCATCTTCGGCATCGACGGTGCCGACGGCGGTACGCAGGGCAAGGTGCTGTTCACCGAGAGCAGCCAGAACACCACCGGTTTCGGTGCCGTCAGCCCGGCTGTGCTGCGCCTGGCCCCCGGCCAGACCGGCACGGTCACGGTCACGGCGAAGACCCCGAACAAGCCCGGTGACGCGGCTGGCGCCGTGGTGCTGAACGCGGGTGCGGGCAACCAGACCTCGGTGCCGATCATCGTGCGCAGCCTCATCGCAGCGGGCGGGAACGGCAAGTTCAGCGGCACGCTGACCGGTGGCAACGGCCGCCAGTCCAACGTGGGCCAGGAGAACTTCTACCAGTTCAACGTGCCCGCCGGCACGAAGAACATCTCCGCCAGCGTCGACATCACCGAAGATGCCACGAACAACGTGGCCGTCTACCTGATCGACCCGGAGGGCATCGCGGTCGCGTCGAGCACGAACCGGTTGACCACCGAGTTCAACTTCGACATCGGCAGCCTGAGCCAGTCCGCACTCACCCAGACCGACGTGTACGCCAACGCGCCGCAAGCCGGTCGGTGGGCGCTGCTGGTGAACTTCGCCGGTGCGGTCGCCGGGGACATCCTGTCCCAGCCGTTCAACGGCAGCGTCGGCTTCAACAAGGTCGACGTGAAGGCCAACGGCCTGCCCAACGGCTCAACGCTGACGGCAGGCAAGTCGGTCACCGTGCCGGTCAAGGTGCGCAACAACGGGACGGCGCCGGAGGACTTCTTCGTCGACCCGCGGCTGAACACCACGACCAGCATCCACCCGACCGCGCTCGGTCCGACGACGGTGGCACTGCCCACCAGGACCCAGCCGGTGTGGTTCGTGCCGTCGGAGACCACCGGTGTGGCCATCGTCGCCAACGCGACGCAGCCCATGGAGTTCGACTACGGCCCGTTCGCCGGTGACCCCGACCTGCCGTCCGACGTCAACGGTCTGACCGCCATCGGTTCGTTCCACGCCAACCCGGTGCCCCAGGGCCTCTGGTTCGCGCTGGCGTCCGAGACCGGCCCGACCCCGGCCAACGGTGGCATCAAGGGCTCGGCGACGTTCGACATGGTCGCCCAGACCAAGGCGTTCGACCCGGCGGTCACCTCGCCGGCGACCGACCTCTGGCAGGGTGCCGTGTCCGACATCGGTGAGCTGAACCTGATCACGGTCCAGCCTGGGCAGACGGCCACCATTCCGGTGACCATCACGCCTAACGGTCCTGCTGGTTCTATCGTGACCGGCACGCTCTACGTGGATCAGTTGGCCGTCGACAACTCTGACGTGACCAACGAGTCCGCCAACGAGCTGACCGGGTTGCCTTACCAGTACACGATCGGCTAGTCGCTTTCCTGGAACGGCCCCATCGGCTTTTGCCGGTGGGGCCGTTTCTTTCTCTTTTGCTTTTCTTTGCCCACCCCCACCGCTCCGGTATCACTACGTGGGGCACTTTGGAGCGGGCCGGTGGGGAAGTGCGGGTCTTGCCGTTGCTTCACCCTTGGCGGGTTCTCTGGTTCTCCAGGCCTGCCAATGCCTGTTCGATTGTCCTGTGGAATGTGGGGTAGGCGTAGATCATCTGCCTTAGGCGTTCTGTGGGTACTTCTGCGTGTACCGCTACCACTAGTGCGGACAGCACCTCGCCGCCGGTTGGGCCTGCTGATGTGGCGCCTACCAGTACGCCTTTGTCCGCGTCTTCCACCAGCTTGATCAGGCCTGTGTTGCCCGCTTTGTGGATCCAGCCTCGGGTGGAGCTTGGGATCTGCGCCACGCCTACGCGGACGTTCAGGCCCTGGTCCTTGGCCTGTGCCTCGCTCATTCCGACCGAGCCGACCTCGGGATCGGTGAATGTCACCCTGGGTACGGCGTGGTACTCGGCGCCGTGGCCCGGGGTCCCCAGAATGCTTCGGGTTGCGATGGCTGCCTGGTACATCGACATGTGTGTGAAGGCGCCCTTGCCGGTGATGTCTCCGATGGCCCACACGCCGTCGGCGATTCGCAGCTGGTCGTCCGGCGGTAGCACCTTGGACTTCGGGTCCAGTCCGATGGCATCGACACCCAGTTGGTCGATTGTGCTGCGTCGACCGCTGGCCACCAGTAGGTGTTGGGTCTGGACGCTCTCCGTGCCGAATTCCAGGGTGAAGGTGCCGTCGTAGTGCACCTTGGAGACGTCCGCGCTGTTGTGGACCGCGATGCCGTCCTCTGCGAACGCGGCCTCGACCAACTCGCTGGACTCTGGCTCCTCGTAGGCCAGGAGTCGCGCCGACCGGCCGAGCACGCTGACCCTGGTGCCGAACCGGGCGAATGCCTGGGCCAGTTCGCAGCCGATCGCGCCGCTGCCCAGGACGGCCAGTGACTCGGGGGCCTTCTCGATGGTGAGGATGTCCCGATTGGTCCAGTAGGGAGTGTCGGCGATGCCGTCGATCGGCGGGACGGCCGGGTCGGTGCCGGTGTTCAGGACGATTCCCCTGCGAGCCGTCAGCTCGACCTGCTCGCCGGAGCCGTTCGACGTCACGGTGACCGTGTGCGGGCCGGTGAGCCTGCCCCGGCCACGCAGGAACCGGCCGCCCTTGGCGGTGAACCGGTCGACGGCGACCTTGTCGTCCCAGTTGTCGGTGGCCTCCTTGCGGATGCGCTCGGCGACCGGTGCGAAGTCGGGTCGCACGGTGCTGTCGCCGGCCAGCACCTGCACCCGGCGGCCCTCGGCCAGCACATTGGCGCCCCGGATGATCATCTTGCTGGGGATGCAGCCGTAGTAGGGGCACTCACCGCCCAGCAGTCGCGCGTCCACACCGACCACGTCGAGACCCGCTTCGGCCAACTGGGTGGCCACGGACTCGCCACCCGGTCCCATGCCGATCACCACGACGTCGACCGTTTCCGCCACGGACGTTCACCCCTTCGCGCCGAGTTCCGGGTGCCACCCTCCCACACCCGAAACCCGGCCGCGAAGTCACGCGAGCTCCTCCAACTCACGCTCGACGGCGGCCAACTCCTCCGGTGTGCCCTGCACCCTCGGCCCGGTGAACCACTTCCGTGCCGACACGAACCACCAGATGGCGGCGCCGCCGAGCACCACGAGGAACGCCACCGGTGTGTAGTTGAAGTTGCTCACCTTGATCGGCGAACCGGTGGGCAGCATGAAGAGGATGAAGATGAACACCACCCATGCGGTGGCCACGACGCCGATCGGTTTGCCCCACCGGCCGAGGTGCCACGGTCCCTTCTCGAACCGGTCACCCTTGAGTACCCGCAGGAACACCGGGATGACGTAGGCGACATACAGGCCGACCGCGGCGATCGACGTGACGGCCGCATAGGCGGTGCTGTTCCACAGGGAAGGCAGCGTCAGGATCAGCGCGCCGACCACGGCCAGCCACACCGAGTTGGTCGGTGTCCTGGTGCGCTTGTTGATCCGGTGCCAGAAGCCCGAGCCGGGCAGTGCGCCGTCCCTGGCGAACGCGTAGATCATCCTGGAGTTCGCGGTCACCGATGCCATGCCGCAGAACAACTGGGCGACCACCGCGATCAGCAGCAGGAACCGGCCGGTGGTCGCGCCGACCGCGTCGATGAAGATCTGCGCGGGCGGCACCCCGGTCGACGTATCGAGCGCGCCGGAGTAGCTCTGGATGGCGAACGTGAGGCCGATCAGCAGCACCCAGCCAGCCACCAGCGACACCAGGATCGAGTTGAGGATGCCGCGCGGGCCGGACCGGGCCGCGTCGTGAGTCTCCTCGGTCATGTGGGCCGACGCGTCGAATCCGGTCAGCGTGTACTGGGCGTTGAGCAGGCCGAGCAGGAACACGTAGGGCGCGAAACCCCAACCCGTGTTGTTCACGAAGTGACCGAAGACGAATGACGCCGACTGGTGGTGATCGGGCACGATGATCAGCACCAGGACGATGATCAGTACCCCGAACAGGTGCCACCAGACACTGACATTGTTCAGAAGTGCAACCACTCGGACGCCAAAGGTGTTCAAGAGACCATGGACGAACAAAATGATCGCGGTCAAGATGATGGTGTGCGCCGGAGTGGCGGTGAACCCGGCCACCAGGTCGAGGAACGCGTTGAGGAAGAAGCCCGCGCCGAAGTCGATGCCGGCGGTCACCGCGACCTGCCCGAGCACGTTGAACCAGCCCGTGAACCAGGACCAGGCCGCGCTGTGTCTCGGCGCCAGTTTGGCCGCCCAGTAGTAGAGGCCGCCCGCGGTCGGATAGCTGGAGCAGACCTCGGCCATGCCGAGCCCGACCAGCACCACGAACGCCCCGACGAGCGGCCACCCCCAGATCAGGGCGACCGGGCCGCCGGTGTTCAGCCCGACGCCGTACAGCGTGAGGCAGCCGGACAGGATCGAGATGATGGTGAACGAGACCGCGAAGTTCGAGAAGCCGGACAGCGTGCGCCGCAGTTCCTGCGCGTAGCCGAGTTGTCGCAGTCGAGCATCGTCGTCGAGGTCGGCCGGTGCTTCGGCGGACACTCGGGGCTGGTCGGTCAAGGCGACTCCCTTGATGTGCTCCAGTCAACAGCCGCTCAATGGACCGTTGGGGACCCATTGAGAATGGTTGAGAGTGACGTGCGCCACCCGATGGTGTCAAGAGGCTTACGGTTGTGGTCGCTTGACACGCCTCTCGCCCCGCCGGTACTAAGAGCTGCCAGCACAATGGATCAGCTCCGGCCCATTGGCCGGCCGGTACGTCGATCAGCCGGAAGGCCATCCCATGCCACACGACGACCAGCTCACCATCGAACGACTCAGAGTCCTCGTCGACGAGGGCACGGTGGACACCGTGCTGGTCGCGATGACCGACATGCAGGGCCGCCTGCAGGGCAAACGCTGTGCCGCGCGGTACTTCCTGAACGAGGTCGTGCCGCACGCGACCGAGGCGTGCGACTACCTGCTCGCGGTCGATGTCGAGATGAACACCGTGCCGGGCTACCGGATGTCCTCCTGGGAGCGTGGCTACGGCGACTTCGTGCTGCGCCCGGACATGAGCACCCTGCGACTGGTGCCGTGGCAGGAGGGCACCGCGCTGGTGCTCGCCGATATCGAATGGGTGACCGGCGGTGACGTGCCGGCCTCGCCTCGACAGGTGCTGCGCCGGCAGCTGAGCAAGCTGGCCGAGCGTGGCCTGGCGGCCTATGTCGGCACCGAGCTGGAGTTCATCGTCTTCGACGACACGTACGAGGAGGCGTGGCGCTCCGGTTACCGGGAACTGACGCCCGCCAATCAGTACAATGTGGACTACTCCTTGCTCGGTACCGCACGGCTGGAACCGTTGCTGCGCAAGATCCGCAACGGCATGTCGGGCGCCGGGCTGTACGTGGAGTCCGCGAAGGGTGAGTGCAATCCCGGCCAGCACGAGATCGCGTTCCGCTACACCGACGCCCTGACCACGTGTGACAACCACAGCATCTACAAGACCGGGGCCAAGGAGATCGCGGCGCAGGAGGGCCGCAGCCTGACGTTCATGGCCAAGTACAACGAACGCGAGGGCAACTCCTGCCACATCCACATCAGCCTGCGGTCCACCGCGGGCGACGCGGTGCTGGCCGGCGACGGGGAGCACGGGTTCTCCAAGCTGATGCGGCACTTCCTGGCCGGCCAACTGGCCTGCCTGCGCGAGTACACGTACTTCCTGGCCCCGAACATCAACTCCTACAAGCGGTTCGCGGCCGGCAGCTTCGCGCCGACGGCGATCGCCTGGGGGCAGGACAACCGCACGTGCGCGTTGCGGGTCGTCGGCCACGGTGAATCGCTGCGGGTGGAGAACCGGGTGCCGGGCGGTGACGTGAACCCGTACCTCGCTGTCGCCGCGCTGATCGCGTCGGGCCTGTACGGCATCGAGCGGGAACTGGAGCCGGAGGCCGAGTTCATCGGCAACGCGTACGAGTCGGACAAGCCCACCGTGCCGACCACCCTGCGCGAAGCCGCCGACCTGCTGGCCGCCAGCAAACACGCCATGCACAGTTTCGGCGCCGACGTCGTCGAGCACTACCTGAACGCGGCCAGGGTGGAGATCGCCGCCTACGACGCCGCCGTCACCGACTGGGAGCGCATCCGTGGCTTCGAACGTCTCTGAACCCCGCCCGCTGATCGGGATCACCAGCTACCAGGAGCGGGCCGCCTTCGGGGCGTGGCACCTGGACGTTTCGCTGCTGCCCAGGGAGTACGCCGACACCGTCGTGCGGGCCGGTGGCATCCCGGTGCTGCTACCGCCGGTCGGCGACGGCTTCACCGAACTGGCCGCCCGGCTCGACGGGTTGCTGCTGTCCGGTGGCGCGGACGTCGATCCGGCCCGCTACCGGCAGCCGGTCGACGCGGCCACCGAAGCACTGCGGCCGGACCGGGACGCGTTCGAGTTCGGGCTGCTCGCCTCGGCCCTGGCCGCCGGTCTGCCGGTGTTGGCGGTCTGCCGTGGGTTGCAAGTGCTGAACAGCGCGTTGGGCGGCACGTTGCACCAACACCTGCCCGACCAGGTCGGCCACAACGGGCACCGCCCGCGGATCGGCACGTTCGGCGGCAGCAGGGTGACCATCGCGGCCCGCAGCCGGCTGGCCGGCCTGCTCGGCACGGAAGCGAAGGTGGCCTGCCACCACCATCAGGCCATCGACGTCGTGGCACCCGGGCTGAATGTCGTGGCCACGTCCGAGGACGGCACGGTCGAGGCGGTCGAGAGCACGGACCAGGAGTTCCTGCTCGGTGTGCAGTGGCATCCGGAGCAGGACTCGGACGACGACCGCCTGGTCGACGCCCTGGTCGCCGCGGCGGCGAAGCGGGCCGCCCGATGACCACCTCCAGCACGCTGATCAACCCGGCCACCGAGCAGATCATGGCCACCGTCCCGCTGACCAGCATCGACCAGACCGACGAGGCCATCGCCAGGGCCCACGCGGCGGCAGGCCCCTGGGCGGCCGTCACCCCGGCCGTCCGCGCCCGGCTGCTCCGCCGGTTCGCCGACGCCGTCACGGCCGATGCCGACCATCTCGCCCAGTTGGAGGTGGCCAACTCCGGCCACACCATCGGCAACGCGCGGTGGGAGGCCGGCAACGTCGCCGACGTGCTGAACTACTACTCGGCAGCGCCGGAACGGCTGTTCGGCCGGCAGATCCCGGTGGCCGGTGGCGTGAACATCACGTTCGCCGAGCCACTCGGTGCGGTCGGCGTGATCGTGCCGTGGAACTTCCCGATGCCGATCGCGGGCTGGGGATTCGCGCCCGCACTGGCCGCCGGTAACACCGTGGTGCTCAAGCCGGCCGAGCTGACCCCGTTGACGGCACTGCGGCTGGCCGAGCTGGCCTTGCAGGCGGGCATTCCGGCGGACGTCTTCCAGGTGTTGCCCGGCCGGGGTTCCGTGGTGGGCCGGCGGTTCGTCACCCATCCGCACGTCAGGAAGATCGTCTTCACCGGGTCGACCGTGGTCGGCAAGGGACTGGCCGCCGGCTGTGCCGACCAGGTCAAACGGTTCACGCTCGAACTCGGCGGCAAGAGCGCCAACATCGTGTTCGCCGACGCAGACCTGGAGAAGGCAGCCGCGACAGCGCCGTACGGCGTGTTCGACAACGCGGGTCAGGACTGCTGCGCCAGGTCCAGAATCCTGGTGCAGCGCAGCGTGTTCGACCGGTTCATGGCGTTGTTCGAGCCAGCCGTGCGTGGTGTCCGGGTGACCGACCCGGCCGACCCGGCCAGCGAGATGGGGCCGTTGATCTCCGCGTCCCACCGGGAGCGCGTACAGTCCTATGTGGATGACACCGTGCCGGTGGCGTTCCGGGGCGAGGCACCGGACGGTCCGGGGTTCTGGTTCCCGCCAACGGTTCTGGCTCCCGTGCCGGAAGGCCATCGGGTGCTCACCGAGGAGATCTTCGGTCCTGTGGTCACCGTGCAGCCGTTCGAGGACGAGGACGACGCGGTCCGGCTGGCCAACGCCACCGACTACGGACTGTCCGGCTCGATCTGGACCAGGGAGGTCGGCCGGGCGCTGCGAGTGTCGCGTGGGGTGCAGGCCGGCAACCTGTCGGTCAACTCGCACTCGTCCGTCCGGTACGCCACACCGTTCGGCGGCTACAAGCAGTCCGGTCTCGGCCGGGAACTCGGCCCGGACGCCGTCGCCGCGTTCACCGAGACCAAGAACGTCTTCATCAGCACAGAGTGAGATCAACACGGAGTGAGTAGGGGGCAGCGGGGATGACGACCGGAACGACACGGCCACCGGTGCCGGGGCGGCTGGACGGCCGGGTCGCCGTGGTGACCGGGGGCGCCAGCGGCATCGGCCTCGCTTCGGTACGTCGGATGGCCGCCGAGGGCGCCAAGATCGTGGTCGCCGACATCGACCAGTTGGGCGGCGAACTGGCGGCCAACGAGGTCGGTGGGGTCTACGTGCGGGTCGACGTGACCGACGAGCAGGAGGTCCGCGCCCTGTTCGCCGCCGCAGTGGACACGTTCGGCAGGCTGGACATCGCGTTCAACAACGCCGGCATCTCACCGCCCGAGGACGACTCGATCCTGACCACCGACATCGAGGCCTGGCAGCGGGTGCAGCAGGTCAACCTGACGTCGGTGTTCCTGTGCAGCAAGTTCGCCATCGAGCGGATGCGGGAGTTCGGCAAGGGCTCGGTGATCAACACGGCGTCGTTCGTCGCGGTGCTCGGCTCGGCGACGTCGCAGATCTCCTACACCGCGTCCAAGGGCGGGGTGCTCGCGCTGAGCAGGGAACTCGGCGTGCAGTTCGCCAGGGAAGGCATCCGGGTCAATGCCCTGTGCCCCGGCCCGGTGAACACCCCGCTGCTCGCCGAACTGTTCGCCGCCGACCCGGAACGGGCCGCGCGCAGGCTGGTGCACGTGCCGGTGGGCCGGTTCGCCGAACCCGAGGAGATCGCGGCCGCCGTCGCGTTCCTGGCCAGCGACGACGCGTCGTTCAT
>DASUJK010000318.1:0-12954 GCA_036279295.1 Pseudonocardiaceae bacterium
GGGTCCGGCCCCGGCCGACTGTCCGTTGTGGACAACTGGGCTGCGATGTCCGGATGCAGCAGCACATGTCCGGCGTGCACGGCCCGGATGGCGGCGGTCAGCGCCTGCGGGTCGACGTCCTTGTAGACGTAACCGGCTGCGCCTGCCCGAACGGCGGGCAGCACGGTGTCCGTGTCGGTGAAACTGGTGATCACCAGCACCCGCGCCGGGTTGCCCAGCCTGCGCAGCTCGTGCAGTGCGGCCACGCCGTCACTGTCCGGCATCCGCATGTCCAGCAGGATCACGTCCGGCCGGCAGCGCTGCGCCTCGGCGACCCCGGACCTGCCGTCCTCGGCCTCCCCCACCACCGTCAGGTCGTCCTGCAGGTCGATGAACGTGCGCAGGCCCTGCCGGACGACCGGATGGTCGTCCACCACGAGGACCCGGATCGGCTCAGCCATCGGTCGGCACCGTCAACCGCACCGTGGTGCCACCGTCGTGCGACGTGATGGCCAGCCTGCCGCCTGCCGCGTGCGCCCGCTCCCGCATCGACGCCAGGCCGAGCCGCTGGCCAGAGGCGACGTTCTGCGCTGCCGTGTCGAAGCCGCCGCCGTCGTCGGTGATCTCCAACCGGGCCATCCCGTCGTGCTCGGACAACGCGATCGTCACGGCCTTCGGACTGCCGTGCCGCAGCGCGTTGTGCAGGGCCTCCTGTGCGATCCGGTAGGCGGCCTCCTGCCGGGCCGGGGTCAGGCCGGCCACCAGCTCGCCGTCGAACCGCACGGACGCGGTGTGCACCCGGTCCAGCAGGTCAGCCTGCTTGCGCAGGGCGACGGCCAGCCCGTCGCCCGCCAGGTCGACCGGCCGCAACCCGACCACGATGGCCCGCAGCTCACCGCTCGCCTCAGCGGCCAGCTTGCGCACGTTGGCCAACTCGGTCGCGGCCCGCTCCGGGTCCCGGTCCAGCAGGGTGGCCACGGCGTCCGCGGTCAGGCGCAGGCTGAACAGCTTCTGCGTCACGGCGTCGTGCAGCTCGTGCGCGATCCGGTTGCGTTCGGCCAGAATGGACAGTTCCCGGCTGCGCTCGTACAGCCTGGCGTTGACCAGGGCGATCGCGGCATGCGCCGCCAGCAGCCGCAGCAGTTCCTGGTCCTGCTCGGTGAATCCGCCCGGTGAGTACTTGTTGGCCAGGAACAGCTCACCGAGGATCTCGTCGCCGTCAGTGATCGGCATGCCGATGAAGTCGGTCAGCACGGGATGCGCGGCGGGCCACCACTTGAAGTGCGGATGCGCCCGGATGTCGTCCAGCCGCACCGGATTCGGGTCGCGCAGCATGGTGCCGAGCAGGCCGTGCTGCCGGGGCACCGGACCGATCTCGCGCCACTGCTCGTCGCTGATGCCGTCGGCGAGGAACTCGGCGAACGAGCCCTTGTCGTCGGGCACGCCGAGCGCCGCGTAGCGGGCGTCCAGCAGCTTGCGCGCCGACGTCAGGATCGTCTGCAGCACGTCCCGCACGGACAGCCGGGAGGTGACCGCGAGCACCGCGGCACTGACGTCGTGCAGCTCAGCGCCGTCGAACCCACTCATGCCAGCACCGTACCCACATTTGCGCTGGTCCGGCTCGGGCAGCGGTCCTAGGACCAAAGACCGACACGTCCGCCGTCCAGCGCCCGATGGCAGCGGGCGGTGGCGTGCCTAGCGTCGATGGTGTTGACCAGCCGTTGACAACACAGGGAACGGAGGTGACGGCATGTCCGTCGCCATCATCACAGGAGCATCCCGCGGTCTGGGCCGCGCACTGGCCGTCGGACTCGCGGACGCGGGCTGGCAGGTCGTGCTGGACGCCAGGAACCCCACCGCGCTGGCAGACACCCAGGCCGCCATCGGTGCCGCCGCGATCGCCGTGCCCGGTGACGTCACCGACCCGCTGCACCAGGCGGCGCTGTTCGACGCGGCGGCCCGGCTGGGTGGCCCGGACCTGCTGGTGAACAACGCCGGCATCCTCGGCCCGAGCCCGCAGCCCACGCTGGCCGACTACCCGGTCGCCGTGCTGCGTGATGTCTACGAGGTCAACGTGATCGCACCGCTGGCCATGACGCAACTGGCCTTGCGCGCCGGGGTCGGGATGATCGTCAACGTCACGTCCGACGCTGCCGTCGAGGCATATCCGGGCTGGGGCGGCTACGGCTCGGCCAAGGCAGCGGTGGAAGGGCTGTCCCGCGTGCTGGGCGCCGAGCAGCCGAACGTGCTGGTGTGGGCCGTCGATCCCGGCGATCTGCGCACCCGGATGCACCAGGAGGCGTTCCCCGACGAGGACATCACCGACCGGCCGCTGCCGGAGACCGTGGTGCCGGCGTTCCTGCGGCTGGTCACCGAGCAGCCGGCGTCCGGTCGGATCAGCCTGGCCGAGCTGCGTTCGGGGGCCTCGGCGTGATGACCGGGACCGTGCTGGACTTCGAACTGCCCGGCGCGCTTGAGGCGCACGAGCCGCCGGAGGCACGCGGCCTGACCAGGGACGGCGTCCGGCTGCTCGTCGGTGAAACCACCGGCGACACGGTGACCCACCATCGGTTCACCGACCTGCCGGACCTGTTGCGCGCCGGTGATGTGCTGGTAGTGAACACGTCCGGCACCATGCCGGCCGCGGTACCGATCCCGCGCCACGCGCTGACCGTGCACCTGTCCACGGAGCAGCCGGACGGCACGTGGCTGGTCGAGTTGCGGCGCAACGCCAACAAGGCGACCACGCCGTATCCGGGCGGCGAGCCGGGGCAGCGCTACCCGTTGCCCGGTGGCGCCCAACTCGTGCTGCGCCAGCGGTACTCCAGGGAGCGGCTGTGGATCGCCGACCTGCGCACCGGCGGGTTCGGCTCGGTGCAGGCGTTCCTGCGCGTACACGGCATGCCGATCCGCTACGGCTACGTGCACCGGAACTGGCCGATCGCCGCCTACCAGACGGTGTTCGCCACCCACGAGGGCAGCGCGGAGATGCCCAGCGCGGCCCGGCCGTTCACCAACCGGCTGGTCACCAGGCTGGTGTCGGCCGGCGTGCAGGTGGCCCCGATCCTGCTGCACACCGGGGTGGCGTCACCCGAAGCCCACGAACGGCCCTACCCGGAGCGGTTCTCGGTGTCGGCGACCACCGCCAGGGTGGTCAACCAGGCACGCGCGGCGGGCGGCCGGGTGATCGCGGTTGGTACCACAGCGGTTCGCGCGCTGGAGAGCGCGGCGGACGATGCCGGGACACCGCACGCGACCAACGGCTGGACCGAGTTGATCATCACACCGGACCGGGGTGTCCGGGTGGTGGACGGGCTGATCACCGGCTTCCACGAGCCACGGGCGTCCCACCTGGACATGCTCGCCGCGATCGCACCGACGGCACTGCTGCGCCGCTGCTATGCGGAGGCGATCGACGCGGGATATCTGTGGCACGAGTTCGGTGATCTGAACCTGCTGCTGGCCTGACTCGCGAACGTCAAGCGACCATCCGGGTAAACGTAGTCACAGTAACCAGATTCACACCGACCACATGTTTCCCGAAATGCCTCACCAGGAGTTACTACTGATTGTCACCGTCGCCGATGCGACCCGGCGGCGGCACGTCAAACTCACGTTACGACAGTTGC
The DNA here is from genome assembly GCA_036279295.1 of Pseudonocardiaceae bacterium. Lineage (GTDB taxonomy): Bacteria > Actinomycetota > Actinomycetes > Mycobacteriales > Pseudonocardiaceae > DATEPR01. The sequence goes on from DASUJK010000318.1 coordinate 3,609, forward strand.
CGTAGTCCAGTGCATCGCTGCTAGGATCGCCTGGCTGTCACGTGATCAATACCGGACGCCGGGCCGGGGTTGCGACCCGTTGTCGCGGCGTTGCCTGGAGTTTGGTATGCAGGTTGTGCGGATGACGAAATACAACCGTCCGCATACGGGGGCACAACCGAACAATGGAACGCATCTGACGTGCTGGGATTCCCTACCGAGGTCGCTAATGTCTGATTTTCCTCCAGGTAACACGCATGCCCGGTGGGTCGAACCGGGAGCGGAACCCTCGGTTGGTGTCGCGGACACCACGAGTGCCGCACTGCCCAGCATCAGCAGGGTCGCCGTGTTGCCGACTGTCGTGATGGCCGTTCTCGGCGCGGCGGCGGCGGTGCTGCTCGCCGAATACCACTCGGCAGGGATCATCGTCGGCGTCCTGGTCGGCGGCATCATCGGTGCCGGCATCATCCTGGCCTGGTCGGCCACCAGCGCCAAGGACACATCGCGCGCGGTGCAGGACCGGATCAACGAGCTGAGCCTGGTGGCAGGCGCCCAGCAGCACTCGGCGCGCAGTGCCCGGCAGCAGTTCGCAGGCGTCCAGCAGGCGCACATGGAGCTACAGCAGGCCTACGAGGCGGCATCGTCCTGGCCTGCGCGTTTCACCTACCACATCGAGCAGTTCGCGGCCCGGGTCCGCGACGGCGAACGGCCCCCGATGCACGAGGTGGCGGCCGGGTTCACCGACGAACGGGAGACCGGTACGACGCTGGACCGCGAACATGTCGCCGCGCTGCGTGCCGCGGAAGCGGCCATAATCCACGCGGCCGAACCCAATGTGAGCGCAGACCCGATGCAGCGGCTCCAGGTGTTCGCCAATCTTGGTCGCCGACTCCAGTCCCTGGTGAACCGCGAGATCCAGATGCTCGACGAACTCGAAAAGCAAATCGAGGACCCCGAGACGCTTGAGGGTATTTTTGCCGTCGACCATCTTGCGACGCGTATCCGGCGGCAGGCGGAAAACCTCGGTGTGCTCGGTGGTGCGCGGGCGCCACGCCAGTGGACGAAGCCGTTGACGATGGTGACCACACTGCGCTCCGCCATGCAGGAGGTTGAGCACTACAAACGCGTCAAAATGGTGTCGCCGATCAATGGCACCCTACGCGGCCACAACGTCACGGAAATCATCCACCTGTTGGCCGAGCTGATCGAGAACGCGACGGCGTTCTCCGGTCCCGAGACGACCGTCATGCTCAGCGCGCAGAACGTCACGGCCGGCCTGGCGATCGAGGTGGAGGACCGCGGTCTCGGGATCAAGGCCGACGACCTGGACCGGATCAACGACCTGCTGTCCGGCCCGGAGATCAGCGACATCGGCGTGCTGCTGTCCGACGGCCGGCAGATCGGCCTGTGGGTGGTCGCGCAGCTGGCCCGGCGCAACGACGTCAACGTCCGGCTGGCCAGGAACATCTTCGGCGGTGTCACCGCGGCGGTCGTCGTGCCGCACAGCCTGCTCGGTGACGATCAGGACGACGCCGCGCCGGGCACCGACACGCACCGCGAGCTGGTGACCGCGGCCGCGGCGCCGGAGCTTGGCACATCGCCCCGGCACAGCGCGCACCGGGTGTACTCGCTGGCCGGTGGCACCACCAGTGACAACCTGGTGCTGCCGGCGCTCGACGAGGAGTCGGTGCCCGCCGAGCCGATGCCGGTCACCGACCTCGATCCGTTCCGATGGCCGGGCAGCGCGGGCGAGCTGCCTGCCGTCGAGCCGACGCCCTCGGCAGGCGGTCCCGAGCCGACGCCCCGGCCCGACACCCCGAACGACTCCCCGATCGACCGGGAGCGCCCACCGCTGCCCAAACGGCAGCCGGGCACCAACCATCTGGCGTACGAGCTACGCACCCCACCGCCGCCACCCGTCGCGGCGGCCGTCCCATCGGCTGGCGAGCACAACCCCAGCGCTACAGCCGCGTTCCGCAGCGGCATCCGCGCGGGTAGCGAGGAGAACGGCACCGCCGTAGCCCCGCCGACCACGCGCGTGTCACCTCAAGGAGAGTCCACTCACCATGATCGATAGGCCAACTAGCCAGGCAATGGAGCCGACCTGGCTGCTCGACCAGCTGGTGACGGCCGTACCGGGAGCGCGCAGTGCCGTGCTGCTGTCGTCCGACGGGATCGCGAAGTTCTGGTACGGCCTGACACTGGACGAGGCGCAGGTGCTCGGCGCCATGGCCTCGGGCCTGTGCTCCATCGCGCGCGGTGTCGGCAAGCAGTTCGGCAACGACGACGGCGTCCGCCAGGTGTTCCTGGAACTCAACGGTGTCGCGGCCTACGTGTGCTCGGCGGGCGCCAATGGGGTGCTGGCCGTGCTGGCCGACCCCGAGGCCGACGCGGGCGTGCTCGGCTTCGAGATGGCCCAGATGGTCAAGCGGGTGCCCGATCACCTCGGCACCCCGGCACGGGCCGTGCTGGCGACACCCGCCGCCGACGGACACCGGTGATGCTGCCGTTCCCCGAGGACGATCCACTACTCGACGCCGATGCCGGACCGGTGGTCCGGCCGTACTCGGTGACCTATGGGCGGACCCGTCCTCGGTCGACGCTGGACCTGATGACCATGCTGCTGGCGACCGGCCGGACGCCACCGCACATGGAGCCGGAGCACGCAGTCGCACTCGAACTGTGCCGGACGGCCACCTCGGTGGCCGAAGTGGCGGCCAATCTCCAACAGCCCGTCGTGGTCGCCAAGGTCCTGCTGTCCGATCTGATCGCCTGGGACGCCCTGATCATGGGTGCGCCGACCGTCGACACCCCCGACCTCCAGACCATGAAGGACCTGCTCGATGGGCTCCGTAAACTTCAGTTCGACTCCGATCCCGACCGCAGCGAAAATCCTGATCGCGGGGGGCTTCGCGGTGGGTAAGACCACCCTCGTCAAAGCGGTCAGCGAGATCGAACCGCTGACGACGGAGGAAAACCTCACCGTGGCGGGCATCGGCACCGACAGTCTGGCCGGTGTGGAGCACAAGTCCACCACCACGGTGGCCCTGGACTTCGGTCGGATGACGTTCCCCGAGCAGGGTCTGGTGCTCTACCTGTTCGGCACTCCCGGCCAGGACCGCTACTGGTTCATGTGGGACGAGCTGTCCCGAGGTGCGCTGGGTGCCGTCGTGCTGGTCGACACGCGTCGGCTGCCGGACTGCTTCCCGGCCCTGGAGTTCTTCGAGCAGCGCGGGATCGACTACGTGGTGGCCGTCAACCAGTTCGACGGCGGTTTCCGCTACACGCCCAGCGAGGTGCGGGACGCGCTGACCATCCACGAGCGAATCCCGATCATCATGTGCGACGCCCGTGACACCCGGTCGGCGACCACTGTGCTGATCAGCCTGATCGAACACGTCCTGCTCGCCGTCACGTCCCGTTCCCGGTAATTCCACCCCGTCCACCGACCCCGGAGCTTCGCATGGCCTTCGAATCCAGCACCCGCTTCCCGCACGCCGCCGACAGCCCGGCCGTGGACGACCGGCTGCTGACCGCGCCGGACGACCCGGAGGCGGCCCGACGCATGGCACGGCTGCGGGAACTCGGCGTGGAGGCACGGCCGTACGCCGAGTTCGACGAACTGGCCCGCAGGCTCGCGCACGACGTCGGCGCGCCCGATGGCTACGCGATGGTCAACTTCATCGGTCCCGACCAGCAGTACTTCGCCGGCCTGTACGCGCCGGGCGCCGGCAACGACGTGGCCGAACAGGCCGTCGCCGCGGCGGCGTCGGCACAACCGGGCCGGGTGATGGAACTGGACCACGGTTTCTGCCCGCACGTGGTGCTGGGCCGCAAGACCTGGGCGCTGCGCGACGTGCGCGACTACCCGAGGTTCAACAGCAACCCGGTGGTCGACGAACTCGGTATCTATTCCTACATCGGCACTCCGCTGCTGGACCGGGACGGTCAGGCGCTGGGCACGATGTGTGTGGTGGCAACGGAAGCGCAGCAGTGGGACGCGGCTGGCGTGCGGACGATCAAGGCGGCGGCCGAGGAAGTGGTGCAGCGCATCTACCAGCGCGCCGGGCTGGGCTGAGCCCTGGGCGGCTTGACGATTCGGCTTGCCGAGGTCGCTTCGCTCCTGGCCCTCCCGTGCCGCTGGCGCGCCAGGGCCGCGCTCAGCACGCCAGGTCGGGGCGCAGCAGGTCGGCCAGTTTTTCCGACCACTGCTGCCCCTTCGCGGTGCCGAGGGCCAGTTCGGCCAGCCGCAGCCGCTGGATGTCCGACGTGCCGGCAGGCGCGACGATGTGGTGGGCGTCGCGCAGGTAGCGCTGGATGGGCCGCGCGGCGTCCAATCCGATGGCGCCGTGCACCTCCAGCGCCGTGCGTGCCGAGTCGATCGCGGACTCCACGTTGATGAGCTTCGCGTTCATCAGTTCGGCGTCGCAAGGCAACCCCTCGTCCAGCAGGTGCGCCGCGTGGTAGGCGGTCAGCCGGGCGGTCATCAGGCGGGACTGCATCTCGCCCAGCTTCTGTTTGACGGTCGCCACTTCGTGCAGTGGCTGGCCGTACCGCCGCTGGTTGCGCGCGAATGCCATGGTGTCGGCCACGGTGGCCCAATGGATACCCAGTGAAACGGCGGTGAGGTTCGGCCTGCCGTAGAGCACGCTGGACGAGTAGGCGACCTCAAGGCCGTCACCCTCGACACCCAGCATGTTCTCCACCGGCACGCGGCAGTTGTCGAAAATCAGCTCACCGAAGCTGAACCCGTGCAGGCCCATCGCGGGGCGGTACTCGCCGAGTGAGAAGCCAGGCCGGTCGGCCTCCACCAGGAACGCGGACAGGCCACGTGAACCGGGTCCGGTGCGGACGACGACGCCGTGCAGGTCACCGACGTGCGAGTTGCCGACAAACACCTTGCGGCCGTTGAGAATGTACTCGTCGCCGTGCCGCTGCGCCGTGGACCGCATGCCGAGCACGTGACCGCCGGACTCCGGCTCGGTGACGGCAATGGTGGGCAGGCACTGACCAGCGGCGATGGCCGGCAACCAGGTCTTCTTCTGCGCGTCGTTGCCGAAGTGCACGATCTTCGCGACCCCGAGCTGGGAAGCCTGCACCATGGCGCCCATCGCGCCACTGACCCGGGACAACTCCTCGATGATGATCGTCTTCGCCAGATGCCCGAGGCCGATGCCGCCGTACTGCGGGTCGATGGTGACGCCGAGCCAACCCTGTTTCGCGATCAGTCGGGACAGTTCGTGCTGGACCGTCCTGGTGGCTTCCATCTCCGGCACCCTGGGGGCCACTTCGGTTGCCGCGAAACGTCGCACCGAGGTGCGTAACCAATCGTGGCGCTCCGTAGTGAAGTAACCCTTCGTCGGGGCGGCGAGATCCATCATCGCTCCAATATGGTCGCATCCGTGCCGTCGCAGCCCGCCGCGTCGAGGTCTCCGTGTGCCAGCATGGTTACATACGGTAACAGAGGCTATCCGGAGACCTCCTGACGAGGTACCGCCTAAATGGTGACCTGACAACAGTCAGCACACACCCACTCCCGGTACCTTGCCCGAAAGTGTGGCGCGTCCGCACCGAATAGCCCTGTCGCTACAGTGTTCGTTCGTGCTGAAGGTGATCAACGAGACTCCGACCCTGTGGGTCGCGCTACGCGGCGACGGGGATACTCGGGCGGGCCGCATCTTCGCGCAGCACCGACCGAATCAGCGCTGGTACTTGCTGCTGCTGGATGCCGAACCGGACGCCGTCGCTCCGTTGGTGGACGCCGCTCTCCAAGCACACCAACATGCTTACCTGATCGAGGTGGACGATGCGGCCAACGAGACGTTGAACACGTTGGCAGCACGCGGCTTCACAGAGCTGCGGCGGGAACACCGTTATCTGGTACCGACCGACTGGCCACGCAGCGAAGCGGTCGGGTTCGACCTCATCTCGGCGGCCGACGCCGACGTGGACCGCTGGCGGGAACTGGACGACACGCTACGGCAGGACGTACCCGGTTGCGTTGGCTGGCGCAACGACCCGGCCCGGTTCGCGCCCGACACGTTCGGCGATCCGGAATTCGATCCGTCCACATATTTGTTGGCGGTGGACCGCGCCACCGGTGACTACGCGGGACTGGTCCGGGTGTGGCGGCGCCGCACGGTGTCCCGCCTCGGCCTGATCGGCACACTGCCGGCGTATCGCAGGCGTGGTCTCGCGCGAGCCCTGCTGTCGCAGGCGTTCGACGTACCGCACCAAGCCGGTCAGACCGAGGTCAGCTGCGAGGTGGATCAGACCAACGTGGCCTCGAACACGCTCCTGACCGGATTGGGGGCACGCCGCGACGGTGGCAACGTCGAACTGGAACGGACCGTACTGTGAGCCCATGGCATCCGGGGCGTGGACCAGCGGTGACGCGTACGACGCGTACATCGGCCGATGGAGCCGCCCCGTCGCGGCGGCGTTCGTGGCCCGGCTGGCCGTGCCGGCCGGCCGGCGGTGGCTGGACGTCGGCTGTGGCACCGGCGCGCTGACGGCCGCGGTCCTCGCCACGGCCGATCCGGCGCGGGTACTCGGCGTCGACCCGTCGACCGCGTTCCTGGCCACCGCCCGGACCCGGCTCACCGACCAGCGAGTGACTCTGGCAACGGCCGACGCGCAGTCCTTGCCGGACGGCCCGTTCGACGCCGTGGTCAGCGGGTTGGCGCTGAACTTCGTGCCCGATCCGGGCGGCGCGGTCACCGAGTTCGCCAGGGTGTGCCGGCCGGGTGGTGTCGTCGCCGCCTATGTGTGGGACTACACCTCCGGCATGGCGATGCTGCGTTACTTCTGGGACGCGGTGGCGACCCTCGACCCGGCGCGGGCCGAACTGGACGAGGGCCGCCGTTTCTCGCTGTGCCAACCGGAAGCGCTCCGGACACTATGGACAGACGGCGGGCTGCACGACGTCGCGGTCGAGCCGATCGACGTGCCGACCGTGTTCACCGGTTTCCACGACTACTGGCGGCCGTTCCTCGGTGGCCAGGGACCGGCGGCCGGGTACGTCATGTCGCTGACCGAGGACCGCAGACGCGACCTGCGCGACCTGATCCGGCTCCGGCTGCCGGACACCGAGGACGGTTCCATTCCGCTCACCGCGCGCGCCTGGGCGGTACGCGGCACCGCGTGACCTCAGCCATCGGCCGCCAGCAGGTCGACCAGCGGCCGGTGGCCGAAGTGCCGCGCCCGGTCCAGCGGTGTGTCGTCGTGGTGCTTGTCGCGCAGACCGGGGTCCGCGCCGAGTGCGAGCAGGCGCTCGGCCATCGCCAGGTCACCGTGCTCGGCCGCGGCGTGCAGCGCGGTCAGCCAGTTTCCCTCGACCGGCGTGTCCGCCCGGCCGTAGGCGTTGACGTCGAACCCGGCCTCGACCAGCAGGTTGACCGATCCGATGCGGCCCTGGCCGGCCGCCCACACGATCAGCCCCGGTCGGGCCGTCCGCGCTGCCGTGGCGACACCGGCCGGCAGCGCGGCGACGGCGTCGTGGTCGGCCGCCAGCACCGCGGCGACGAACCGGTCGAGCCTGCCGGGGTGCGGCTCGGTGGCGCCGTAGCCTCGCAGCTGGTCGGCCAGATCGTGGTTGCCGTTGACCAGCGCGACCTCGATCGGCGTCGACTCGGCGGTGGTGCTGCGGCGGGGCGCGGTGATCGGGCTGGTGACGTCGACCCCGTTGGCGGCCAGCAGTGCGACCCGGTCCCGCTGGTCGTGGCTGACCGCCCAGTCCAGCAGGCTGGCCAGCATGACCCGCGGCGACTCCAGCTGGTCGCCGAGCATCCGGTGCCACGGCCCGCCAGAGCCCCGGCCCAGCCCGTGCTCGAACAGCAGCGCCAAGTGGTCGTCGTTGGTGCCGAACATCCGGTTGTACAGGGTCTGCCCGTCGTTCGGGTCGGCACCGGCCCGCAGCAGTGCACTGGCGAACGGGATCGCGTGCGGATGCGCGGGCTGGCCGGTCCAGTCGGCGGCGAAGATCCCGGTGAGCACGGTGAACGGCGTCGGCAGGCCGAGGAAGAACCGGCCGTCGTTCGGGTCGGCACCGGCGTCGAGCAGCAGTCGCGCGGCGCGCAGGGTGGCATCGCGGCCGATGTCGGGATCGTGCCGGGCGTAGGCCTGGTAGAGCAGCGGTGACCACTGGTAGGGGCCACACCGGGTCACGGCCGCCGATGGGGTGGCGGCCAACAGCCGTCGCACCGCGTCCACATCAGCACAGGCCGCGGCCACCGCGATGTCGGTCTCCGGCAGCTCGGGGTGGTCGGCCAGCAACCGGACCGCCTCGGCACGGCGCATCGGGTCGTCGTTGTCGAAGTTCAGGCAGGCCAGCCGCAGGAACTCGTCGGCCGGGCTCTCCGTGGAGCCGGCCGGGCGAGGCACCCAGGTCCGTTCGGTGATGACGTCGACGTGCCGCCGCAGACGTGCCCAACTGGCGAAGCCGTACCGGCGCGCGATGGCCGTCTGGGCCGTGCTCAGCTGCACGGTCGGATCGGTTGCCCGCAGGGAACGTTGCAGCTCACGGGCCTGTCTGCGCAGCTGACCGAGGTCCGGTTGCTCGGGCAGGGGAATGGTCGACATGGCGACCTCCTTCCACACCCCGGTGGTCTGCGTAACCGGGGGAAAGGAGGTAGGTGGCGCTGCACGTGCTCCTCACCGACAACAGGTGGGCTCAGCCCTTCCCGCAGACCCGGAGGCGACCTGCACGCCGATTTCGAGCATAGCCCGAAACTCGGTGCGACGGCTTTGGGTCATCCCACGCCGGCGATGTCCGACAGTCCACTGTGCTCCCAGCGGGCGCCATAGGCGAAGCCCGGTTTGAGATCGTCGAACCGGACGTGCACCTCCCCCGCCCCGTCCACCGCGACGATCTCGCCGACCTCGGCCGGGTCGTCGATGTCGTTCTGGAAGGCGCCGGTCAGGCGCCAGACGGCGCGTGGCGGCTGGTCCCTGCCGAAGCGGACCCGTAGGTCGAAGCGGTCGCATCGGTACCTGGGCACGCACACGTGGTGCGGCCGGATCGGCTTGTCGTCCAGGATGCGGTAGCGCACCGCGAACTCGGCATGCTGGGCCTGCGCCAGTGGCTCGGCCAGTTCCAGTGCGATGCCGATGCCGTGGCTGGACTCCATGAGCGTGCGCACCAACGTGCCGCCCCACAGCACGTCGACACCGAGGTCGGTGGACTCCGCCACGGAGCCGTCGGCGGCCGAGACCGTCACCGCGAGATCGACGAGGGTCAGACCGTCCTGGTGGCTGACGATCCGGCGCCGCTCGACGATCTCCGGGCTCGCGCCGTCCAGCACCACCGTGGTGTTCAGCCGCTGGGTGTGCCACGGGCTGTCCGCCGGCCGGACCGCATCGCCGCGAG
>DASUJK010000319.1:0-4999 GCA_036279295.1 Pseudonocardiaceae bacterium
ACCTCGAGGATGCGCTCGGCGACCTCGGGGGTGATGGGCTCGATGTACGTGTGCTGCGCGAGGTCCGGATCGGTCATCACCGTGGCGGGGTTGCTGTTGAGCAGCACCACCTCCACGCCCTCCTCGCGCAGGGCCTTGATCGCCTGGGTGCCCGAGTAGTCGAACTCGCAGGCCTGGCCGATCACGATCGGCCCCGAGCCGATCACCAGGACGTGCGAGATGTCGGTCCGCTTGGGCATCAGGCCCTGCCACCTTCCCTGTGCTCATTCCCGCGTTCCAGCAGCGACACGAACTCGTCGAACAGCACCGCGGCGTCGTGCGGCCCGGCGGCCGCTTCCGGGTGGTACTGCACGGAGAACGCCGGCACGTCGACGCAGCGCAGGCCCTCCACCGTGCCGTCGTTCGGGCAGTGGTGGCTGACCGTCGCGGCGCCGAACGGGGTGTCGAACCGTTCACCCGCCTCGCCTTCCAGCGCGAAACCGTGGTTCTGGGCCGTGATCGCCACCCGGCCGGTGGCCGCGTCCACCACCGGCACGTTGATCCCTCGGTGCCCGTAGCGCATCTTGTAGGTGTCCCGACCCAGTGCCCGGCCCAGGATCTGGTTGCCGAAGCAGATCCCGAACAGCGGCAGCCGCCGCTCCAGTGCCGCCGTGGTCAGCTCGACGGCGTGCGCCTGGGTGGCCGGATCGCCCGGCCCGTTGGACAGGAACACACCGTCCGGCTCGACAGCCAACAGATCGTCCACTGTGGACATCAGCGGCATGACGTGCGTCTCGATGCCGCGCGCGGCAAGCATCCTCGGCGTGTTGGACTTGATGCCCAGGTCCAGTGCCGCCACCCGGAACCGGCGCTCGCCGAGCGCAGGCACCACATAGGGCTCCGCCGTCGTCACCGCACCGGCCAGATCGGCGCCGACCATCGACTCGCCGGCCCGCACCTGCGCCAGCATGCTGGCCGGATCGGTCAGCGCGGCACCGGAGAACACACCGGCCCGCATGGCGCCGCGTTCCCGGATGTGCCTGGTCAGCGTCCTGGTGTCCACCTCGGCGATGCCGACGACGCCCTGGCGCACCAGTTCGGTGTCCAGCGACCGGACCGACCGCCAGTTCGACGGCTGCCGGGCCGGATCGCGCACCACGTAGCCTGCCACCCAGATCCGGGCCGACTCGTCGTCCTCGTTGTTCCACCCGGTGTTGCCGATCTGCGGCGCGGTCTGGACCACGATCTGCCGGTGGTAGGACGGGTCGGTCAGGGTCTCCTGGTAGCCGGTCATGCCGGTACAGAACACCACTTCGCCCAGGCAGCGGCCGGCAGCGCCGTAACCGCGGCCGGGAAACACCTTGCCGTCCTCAAGCACCAGGACGGCGTGCCCGTTGGTGACGGTCATCCGCGAATCCTTCCCTCATGGGCGGTCACCCGGCCGCGCGCGATGGTCGTGACGACCCGCGCCGGCAGGGTCATGTCCTCGTACGGGGTGTTGCCCGCGATGCTGGCCAGTTCCGCGCCACGCACGGTCCACGTGGCGTCCGGATCGACCAGGGCCAGGTTGGCGGGCTCGCCGACCGCGATCGGCCTGCCCTGGTCGGGCAGGCCGCCGATGTCGGCGGGTCGCTCGGACAGCACCCTGGCCACCCCACGCCAGTCCAGCAGACCGGTGTGCACCATGGCCAACACCACGACGGACAGCGCTGTCTGTAGGCCGAGCATGCCCGGTCGGGCCGCCGACCACTCGCAGTCCTTGTCCTGCGGCGCATGTGGCGCGTGGTCGGTGGCCACGCAGTCGATGACGCCATCGGCCAGCGCGGCCCGCAGCGCGGTCACGTCCGGCTCGGTGCGCAACGGCGGGTTGACCTTGTTGACCGGGTCGTAGCCGGCCAGCCGCTCGTCGGTGAGCAGCAGGTGGTGCGGGGTCACCTCGGCGCTGACCAGCACGCCCCTGGCCTTGGCCCAGCGCACCAGGTCGGCCGTGCCGCCGGTGGACACGTGGCACACGTGCAGGCGGGCGCCGACCGCACCGGCCAGCAGGCAGTCCCTGGCCACGATCGCCTCTTCCGCTGCGGCGGGCCAGCCGGCCAGGCCCAGCCGGGCGGCCTGCTCCCCCTCGTGCGCCTGCGCGCCGACCGTCAGCCTCGGCTCCTCGGCATGCTGCGCGATCACCCCGCCCAGCGCCTTCGTGTACTCCAGGGCCCTGCGCATCACCAGCGGATCGGCGACGCAGTGCCCGTCGTCGGAGAAGATCCGCACCCCGGCGGCCGACCGGGCCATGGTGCCGAGTTCGGCCAGCCGCTCGCCTGCCAGGCCGACGGTGACCGCGCCGATCGGATACACGTCGACCAGGCCGACCTCCTGCCCGCGCCGCCACACGTGTTCGACCACCACGGCGTTGTCAGCCACCGGATCGGTGTTGGCCATGGCGAACACGGCCGTGTAGCCGCCCAGCGCGGCGGCCGCGGAGCCGGTCTCGACGGTCTCGGTGTCCTCACCGCCCGGCTCGCGCAGGTGGGTGTGCAGATCGACGAAACCGGGCAGCGCCACCTGGCCGCGCGCCTCGATCACCTCGACGTCGTCGGCCGCGGTGAGGTCCGGGCCGATCTCCGCGATGACGCCACCGGCGATCCGCAGGTCGACCGGTTCGCCGTCGCCGTAGGGCAGCACACCCCTGACCAGCAACTCGTTCATGATCCCTCTCCGGCCAGCAGGTGGTAGAGCACCGACATCCGCATGTGCACGCCGTTGCGCACCTGGTCCACGATCGCCGCGCGCGGTGAGTCGGCGACCACCGACGCGATCTCCATACCGCGCAGCATCGGGCCGGGGTGCAGTACCACTGCGTGATCGGGCAGTCGCGCGGCGCGTCCTGATGACAGTCCGTAACTGATCGCGTACTCGCGGGCGGACGGGAAGAACGCGCCGTGCATCCGTTCGGCCTGCACCCGCAGCAGCATCACGGCGTCCAGGCTGGGCAGTTCGGCGTCCAGGTCGTGCGACACCGAAACGCCCCAGCCGGTCACCCCGGTGGGCAACAGTGTCGGTGGCGCGACCAGCACCACGTCGGCGCCCAGGGTGCGCAGCAGGTGCACGTTGGACCTGGCCACCCGGCTGTGCAGCACGTCGCCGACGATCGCGATCCGCCGGCCGGTCAGCTCACCGAGCCGTTCCCGCAGCGTGGCGGCGTCCAGCAGCGCCTGGGTCGGGTGCTCGTGGGTGCCGTCGCCGGCGTTGACCACGCTGGTGCCCGGCCCGGCCAGCCAGCCGGCCAGCCGGTCGGCGGCCCCGGACGCGGGGTGCCGGACGATCACGCAGTCGGCGCCCGCGGCCGCGAGGGTCAGCGCCGTGTCCCGCAGCGACTCGCCCTTGCTGACCGACGAACTACTGGCTGAGACGTTCACCACATCCGCGCTCATCCACTTGCCGGCGATCTCGAACGACACGCGCGTGCGGGTGGAATTCTCGTAGAACAATGTGATCACGGTTCGGCCACGGAGCGTGGGCAGCTTGTGCACCTCCCGCCCGAGCAGCGTGGCCTTCAGCTCGTCGGCGGTATCCATCAGTGCGATGGCCGTGACCCGGTCGAGATCGGCCGTGGACAGCAGGTGCTTCACTCCACACTCCTCTGGGCCGACCTGCGCAGCACCACACCGTCCACGCCGTCCACCTCGGCGAGCAGGACGTGCACCTCCTCGGTGCTGGCGGTCGGCACGTTCTTGCCCACGTAGTCGGCCCGGATCGGCAACTCACGATGGCCCCGGTCGACCAGCACGGCCAGCTGCACGGCACGCGGCCGGCCGAGGTCGCGCAGCGCGTCCAGGGCGGCCCGCACGGTCCGGCCGGAGAACAGCACGTCGTCCACCAGGACGACCAGTTGCTCGTCGACGCCGCCGTCGGGCAGCCGGGTGGACGCGAGTGGCCGAGTGGGCCGATGCCGCAGGTCGTCGCGGTACAGCGTGATGTCCAGCGTGCCGGTCGGCACCCGGGCACCGCTGAATTCGAAGATCCGCGTCGCCAGGCGCTCGGCCAGTGGTGCACCGCGTCGAGGGATACCGAGTAACACGACCGGTGGTACGCCAGCAGCGTCCAGTGCGGTCTTCTCAATGACCTGATGGGCCATTCGGGCGACGGTGCGCGCGACATCACCTGCTGAGAGCAGCTCTCGCTGCTCAGCAGGTTCCGCCGCGCCACGCGTTCGTGGCGCCACGGTGGACTCCTTCCCCGCCTCACTGGACGGGTCCTTAAAGGACGTCGTGCCTGGCTCATACCAAGGCTGACCAGCACCGTATCAGGTCGCCGCCGTCATACGTCCGAGTGGTGTCGTCCGTCTCGCCCGGATGATGCAGCCGGATCAGCTTGACCTGGTGACGACAAAGAGTAACCATTACTCTGCGTATCGATCTCAGGCTCCCCGCGGCTCTCCCATACCGGCTGACGGGGCGAACGAACGGAGAACCGTCACATGGGCGACTACGCCAAGGCGCTGGGCGCCAAGCTGCGCGGCATCCGACAGCAGCAGGGGCTGTCATTGCACGGCGTCGAGCAGAAGTCGGGTGGCAGGTGGAAGGCGGTCGTCGTCGGCTCCTACGAGCGCGGCGACCGGGCGGTGACCGTGCAGAAACTGGCCGAGCTGGCCGATTTCTACGGCGTGCCGGTGGCTGAGCTCCTGCCCGAGGGTCGGGTGCCCTCCGGCGCCGAGCCGGCCACCAAGATCGTGATCAACCTGGAGCGGCTGCAACAGCTGCCGGCGGAGAAGGTCGGACCGCTGGCCAGGTACGCGGCGACCATCCAGAGCCAGCGCGGGGACTACAACGGCAAGGTGCTCTCGATCCGCACCGAGGACCTGCGGTCGCTGGCGATCATCTACGACATGACCCCTGGCGAACTGACCGAGCAGCTGATCGACTGGGGCGTGCTCCCGCCCGAGGCTCGGCCGTCCAAGGAGGAGTGAGTCGACCGCCGACCAGCCGCTCCCCCCACGGGTTGCGGCTGGTCGGAAACGGCTGTCTCA
>DASUJK010000320.1:0-8980 GCA_036279295.1 Pseudonocardiaceae bacterium
CCAAGTCGTCGACCGCTGAGCCGTCGACCACCGGCACGCTCGCCGTGGTCGGCGATCGGCAGCGGGCGGACCTGCGGCGTTCCGTCGCCGTTGCCCGGATCACGGCGGCCGTCGAGTTGGAGCCGGAGCTGCGGGTGCTCGACCACGTCCGGGAAGCCGCCCTGTTGGCGCACGGGGATTTCGACGACCGGTGGGCACGCGAGACGGTCGGCTCCACCGCCGACTCGGCCACGCGGACGGCTGACCTGCCAGCTGACGAGTCCGTCTTGCTGTCGGTGGCGCTCGCCTTGGCCACCAGACCCCTGGCGCTGGTCGTGGACGACGTCGACCTGCGGGCGTCCGCCCATCAGCAGGCCAGGATCTGGCGGGCGCTGCGGTCGGTCGCCGACGCCGGTACCGCCGTCGTCGCCAGCACCGTGGACGCCGACATCGCAGCCGCGTCCGGTGCGAGCGTCGTGCGGATGGGGGAGGGCGTCGATGGACGCGATTAGGTTGGCGCGCTTGGAGTTTCAGCGGTTCCGTACCCCGCTGCAACGGCTCGCGCTGCTGTTCGTGGTGCTCGTGCCGCTGCTCTACGGCGGTCTCTACCTGTGGTCGAACTGGGACCCCTACGGCCGACTCAACCAGATCCCGGTGGCCGTGGTGAACGACGACCAGCCGGTGACGGCGAACGGGCAGCGGGTCGCGGCCGGTGAGTTGTTCGTCGAGGAGTTGGAGAAGGACCCGATCTTCGACTGGCACTTCGTGGACGCTCAGGACGCGGCGCAGGGTGTCAGCGACAGCCGGTACTACTTCACCATCTCGGTGCCGAAGAACTTCTCCGCGAAACTGGCGAGTGGCGCGACCGGCACGCCGCAGCGGGCCGGCATGCTGATCACGTTGGACGACGCGAACGGCTACATCGTCGGCAAGATGGCCGAAACCGTGCAGTCCGAGTTGCAGAACAAGATCAGCGCGGCCGCGGTGAGCGCCTACTTCGAGTCCGTGTTCGGCAACCTGGAACAACTGCGCAACGGCATCACCAAAGCGGCTACCGGCGCCACCGAGCTGCGGGACAACCTCGCCACGGCGAAACAGGGCAGCGGCAAGTTGGTGTCCGGCCTGACGGAACTCAAGTCCGGCGCCGACAAGCTGGCGCCTGGCGCGCAGCAGGTGTCCGACGGCGTGAACACGATCGCGTCGGTGTTCGTGCCGATCGCGAACGACATCTCGGCGGCCATCCCGTCGGTCACGAAGACAGCGGCCACCGCTGCGGACAACGCGGCCGACCTGGCCAGCACGGCCGCGCAGGCTGCGGGTGTGGTGTCCGGCAATGCGAACTCGGTGCGTACCGATGTGACGGAACTCGGCGTGGACCATCCTGATCTCCAGTCTGATCCGGCCTACCAGCGGCTCGTGTCGATCACCGACCAGGCCGCTTCGCTGACCGGACAGGTCAGCACGGCGGCGGGCACGGTCAAGTCGACGACAGCGACCGTCGCTGAAGCCGCCGACACGCTCGCCACGGAGGCACCGCAGCTCCAGTCGCAGGTCAACGGCGCCGCATCGCAGGTCCAGCAACTGGCCACCGGCGCGAAACAGGTCGCGTCCGGCGCGGCGCAGCTGGACACCGGGCTGGGTACCGCGCTGACCGGCGCCACCCAACTGGACACCGGCATCGGCAAGCTGCACACCGGAGCGGCACAACTGGCCAGCGGGCTGGCCGACGCGCAGCGGCAGTTGCCGGTGCTGTCACCGCAGCAGGAGAGGGACAACGCGTCGACGCTGGCCTCACCCGTCGATGTCGCGGTGACCAATCTGCACCCGGCGAACAACTACGGCCGGGGATTGACGCCGTTCTTCTTCTCGATCGCCCTGTGGGTCTTCGGCATCACCGGATTCCTGATCCTGCGGCCGATCTCGCAGCGTGCGCTGGCCGGTCGGGCGAGTTCGTGGACGGTGGCGCTGGCCGGCTGGCTGCCGTCGGTGGCCGCGTGTGTCGTCGGCGGTCTGCTGCTGTATGTCGTCGTCGACGTCGGGCTCGGGTTGGCGCCGGAGCATCCGTGGCAGATGGCTGGCCTGATCGCGTTGGCTGCCGGCGCGTTCACCGCGATAGCGCACTTCCTGCGGCTGCTGCTCGGTGGCGTGGCCAGCGCGGTGTCGCTGATCCTGCTGCTGTTGCAGCTCACCACGTGTGCCGGCACCTATCCGTACGAGACGCTGCCGCTGGTGTTCCGCGCGCTGCATCCGCTGCTGCCGATGACCTACCTGGTGGACGCGCTACGGGTGACCATCACCGGCGGCAACGCCGCACACCTGGCCAGGGACACACTGATCCTGGCCGCGTTCCTGGTTGTCTTCACCGGCTTGTCCGTGCTCACCGTGCGGCGACGCAGGGAGTGGCGGATCACCGATCTGAAGCCGGAGCTGTCTATTTAGGACTTTCCTGTTCGGGCAGCGGTGTGGTCAGGCCGAGGGTCGGTGCCGTACCGGCCACCGGCTTGGCCCTGCGCTGCCGGAACAGCCACCCGCCGACCAGACCGCCTGCGAAGCCGAACGCGTGGCCCTGCCAGTCGACCCCCTCGGTCGGCAGCAGCACGGTGAACTGGTAGGCGAAGCACAGCGCCATCACCAGCCCGAGCACGATGTCGATCCGGTGCCGGTCGAACGCGCCGCGCACGATGATGTAGCCGAAGTAGCCGAACACGACACCGCTGGCGCCCGCGCTCACGGTGTCCGACGACGCGGTGAACCACGTGCCCAGTCCGCTGGTCAGCACCACCAGCACGGTCACCGAGAGGAACTTGCGGGCACCCCGGTAGGCGGCCAGGAACCCGAAGATGAACAGCGGTCCCGAGTTGCCCTCGATGTGTGACCAGCTGAAGTGCAGGAACGGTGCGGTCAGGATGTCCGGCAGCGACCCGACGTCCCGCGCTCGGATGCCGTAGTTGAACGCGAGGTGGTAGTGGTCGGCCCAGTTGACGATCTGGATGATCCAGATGATCGCCAGGACCGACACCATGACCCACAGCGCCCGCCGTGCGTCGGCGATCATGGTTTCCGCGTCCTGGCGGCCGATGCCGCTTCCGCTGTTGGTGCTCACGCCTGCTCCCCGGCTCGTCTGGAGTCAGCGTAGGCCCATCGGCGTGGGCACGGCAGGGCTTCACCGCTTCCGGCCGACACCTGCCTTGATGGCCGATTCGTTCGGGGTGCTGAACGAGATCACCGGCGCGATCGAGCCGATCTCCTCCGGGTGCCACAGCGGCGTCCACGTCAGGCCGGGCTCGATCATCTCGAAGTCGCCGAACAGCGCCAGGATCTCGTCGTGGTCGCGGAACATCGCGTCCGAGCTGCCGCTCTGCTGGTACATCCGCTGCAGGTTGGCCAGGTTCTCCTCGATCGCGGGCGGCACACCGTCCGGGCTGAGCTGCGAGATCGTCAGGTACGAGCCGGGCGCCATCAGTTCCCGGTACCTGGCTACCGCGGGCGTGCCGAGGTCCTCGCCGTTCGGCCCCGGCTGGTGGAAATGCAGCACCGCGATCAACAGCAGTGCCACTGGTTGGCGCAGATCGATGACACCGGTGGCCTCGACCCGGCGCCACAGTTCGTCCGGGTCACGCAGGTCCGCGTTGATCGCCGCGTGCCGCTGGGGATCGCCGTACTGGTCGAGCAGCACCTCCGAGTGCGCCACGGCGACCGGTTCGTTGTCGACGTAGACGACGTGCGACTGGTTCGGGGCGAGCTGGTCGGCGACCTGGTGTGTGTTGCCCATCGTGGGCACGCCGGCGCCGATGTCGATGAACTGGCGAACGCCCTGCCGAACCAGGTGGCGCACCGCGCGGTGCAGGAACAACCGGTTGGCCTTGGCGATCGGGCGCAGCAACGGGAACCGGGACAGCACCTTCTTGCCGAACTCCCGGTCGATCGCCCAGTTGGCCGTACCGCCGAGGTAGAAGTCGTACACCCTGGCCACGCTCGGGTGTTCCAGGTCGACCCCGGGCGGCGCGATGGGGTCGGAATCGGTTGCGCTCACGTCGGTCATGTTAGCCACCAAGGAAAATCGGTCAGCCGTTCAGTTCCTCGGTGAAGCGCTCGGCGAGCTCGCGCAGGAAGTCCAGCGTCTGGTTCTTTTCCAGTGCCGGTCCGCGCAGCTGGTCCCAGGCCTCGACGAACTGTTTGAACTGTGTCTCGTTCTCGATCTTGAAGCTGCCCGCCACGTGTTCCACGAAGACACAGTTCGGGGTGCCGTCGGTGAACCGCATGATGGTGAAGTCGTTGGGCACGTAGGGCAGCCGCGCCTCGAACGGCAGCACGTGGATGGCGACGTCCGGGTACTTCTCGGCCAGGAAGATCAGGTGCTGCACCTGGTCCAGCGCCACACCGGGATTGGGCCCGCCGGGCATCCGGTGGAACGCGCCCTCGCCGAGGATGAACCGGTGGCTGGGCGGCGGGCGCAGATCGAACACGCGCCTGCGGTCGCGCCGGTTGCGGACCAGTTCGGTGACGTTGGTGTTCCCCGCGACCTTGAACTGGGTCAACATGTAGTGCTCGGACTGCAGGGCACCGTGGATGCGTTCGCCGTGCCACCCGAAGATCTCCGACGCGGCCTGTTCCAGGCTGGTGAAGGTCCGGAACCAGGGCGGCACCGCCGACCGGTAACCGGACCATTCACCCCGCTGATCGCTGGACGCGGCCAGTTCCCGCATCAGCTCGGCGGTCGCCGCGCCGACGTGGAACGCGCCCAGCATCATTTCCAGGTCGGTTTGTTTGACGCCGACCGTGCCGTCCTCGATCTTGTTGATCTTGCCCTGCTTGCAGCCGAGCAGATCAGCCACCTCAACCTGGGTGAGCCCAGCGGCAAGCCGAGCAGACCGGATCTCGTTGCCGAGCCGGATGCGCAGTGAGGTGGCCGTCCCGGGCACCTGTTCTCCAGTCTTCACTCACGGACACCGTCGAGTGATTGACAGTAGACCACGTCTGGGCCGGTCAGGCGTTGAAGCCGCCCCCTGTGGCCGCCGACACGAATGACCGCCAGCCCGCCGAGCCGAACACCAGCACCGGGCTCTGGCTCGGCTTGGTGTCGCGTACGCCGACCACCGTCTCGGCCACGTTCACCTCGACACAGTTGCCGCCGTTGGGGCCGCAGCGACTTGACGTGCGCCAACCGTCAACCGGCAAAACCGAATATGCGCTGGTGGCGCTGTGGCCGGTCATCCTGTCCTCCTTGTTGTTGACAGCGTCGTACGACGCTGGGATTAATCGTGCTCTAGGATTAATCCCAGCGCAACCGCTGGGAGATGGCTCAGTTGATCGCGTCGATGGCGCCTGACCCCGGGTCGACCCGGGGTCACGCCGAAACCCCGCATACCGTAGGGGCATGACCCATGGTCATCGGGGTGAATCGGGGCCTTCATGTCGATTATTCCGAATTGACCGCGATTCCGGTCCGCGGGCGACCCGCGTGCGGCCGACAGGGTGACGATGGCGCGCCTCCTGTTGGAGGCACGAACCCCCTCGGCGTATTCCGTGCCGAACTTGATAGGCAGAACGAGTGAGTTTTCCACAGTTCGCGACGGGCGTTGTTTCACTATCCGTTGGTGAATGCGAAGAACTCTCACACGTTCGAGTGAAGAAATCCGCATCTAACGGGGCGTAGTCACTCTGGACAGCTCGTTTACCAGGTACTTTGCCGCTTGTCGTCAAAATGAGACCGCTGAACGCTTGTCCTGGATGTGCCTGGCGACAAGGGATAGCGTTCCGGCAAACTTAACTCCGCAGCGCACAAAGAGGTCCCGGTGAGTGGCGCAGTCGACCACTGGTCAGTGCCACGACACTCCCCGGGAACCGCATAACACGAACTCCCTGTTGGAGCAGGGGGCAACGTGGCGCTGCTACTCAGTTTGAAGGCGTCAGAAATGAGTACCAACGTGACCAGTGTAGAGGCAGATCGGCGGATTAATCCAGGGCGGCTCGGATCACTCGACCGGGTTGACTCTGATTTCGCAGGTCAGACTGTTGTACCGGTTCGTCGGCTCACCCGATTGGATGCCGATTACTATGCGGCCGTGGACCGCGCTCACACCGTGAGTGTGCCGGCGCCCAGGGCGCCCCAGTCGGCCCCTGTCACGCGGACACCGGCCAGGCCCGCGCCGCCGGTGCGGGACCGCGCGATGCTCCGGCTGCTGGAACGGATCGTCGGCGGTTGGGCGCCGACCCTGCGTGGGTCGCTGGCGCTGGTCGCGTTGTATCTGGGTGCGTCGGTGCTGATGGTGATCGCGTTGGGCGCGGGCGGCCTGTTGCTGGCCAGTGGCATCGCGCTGTTGCTCACCTGGTTGAACGCGGCAGGTCGGTTGCCGCGCGCGTGACACCATCGCACGCAACACCTTTCAGGCGTGCAGCCCGTCGGCAATGGCGGCCAGCATGAAGTCGACCCGGTCGCCCTGGCTCGGATCCAGCTCCAACAGCCAGGACACCGCGCCCGCCATGGCGATCAGCGTCGGCACGTCGACGTCGATCCGGACGTCGCCCGCCTTCTGCGCCCGCACCAGCAATGCCGTGGCCGCGGCCTCCAGTGCCTGATAGGAGGCACCCAGCCCGCCGGCCACCAGGGACGCGGGCAGGCCTTTGCAGGTGGCCATGTGGTAGCAGAGGCAGCGCAGCCACTTCGCCAGCGCGGCGGCGGGTTCCATCGTGTCGATGAGCCGGTTGGCCTCGGCGCACAACGCCATGGTCCGGTCGTAGGTCAGCGCTTCCAGCAGCGCGTCCCGGTTCGGGAAGTGCCGGAACAGGGTGCCGATACCGACCCCGGCCCGGCGGGCGATCTCGTTGAGCGAGATGTCCTGGCCGGTGCCGGTCAGGGCCTCCCGCGCGGTGTCGATGATCCGTTCCCGGTTGCGCCGGGCATGGGATCGCATGGGCCGGTCGTCCGTCACCAGATCAACCATCTCGGCCTCCTCCGACCACCCGAACGGACCAGCGGACCATACGTGGTTGTCGAGTCAACGACATCACCGGCACAGTGCGTGGACCATCTCGGGAGGGTCTACGCGGGCAAGCGTTGCGCCACCTTGCCACGTGCCGGGCGGTACCACCACCTGCGGAGGCTGACCGGCCGCGTGTCTGTTGCCCAACTCGGCGGTGTGCACACGGCCGTCCGGGTGAAATCAGTCGCCGGCATCCACCGTGGCGACCGAGCGGACACCGTCCAGCTCGGCGAGCGCGCTGACCAGTTCGTGCGCCGGTGGGCGGCCTGCGACTCGCAGCACGAGATCGATCGCCGGCCGTTCGTCATTGCTCGCGGCCCGTTCGGTGTCCACCTCCAGCACCGAGAAGCCGCGCTGGGTGACCGCCCGCAGGATGTCCCGCAGCACGCCCTGCCCGTCCAGGTAGCGCACCCGGATACCGGCCGAACCCCACGCGTTACGGGTGACCAGCCGGACCAGCGGGGGATACCCGTACACCACCAGGAAATGGGCCGCGGTCACCGCGGCCGCCAGCACGGGCAGTCCGGCACCGCATGCCGCACCGATCGCGGCGGCCACCCACACCACGGCAGCGGTGGTCAGGCCGCGCACGATGTCCTTGCGCACGAAGATCAGGCCACCGCCGATGAATCCGATGCCGGACACGATCTGCGCGGCCAGCCGGGACGGGTCGAGCACGACCTCGCCCTTGACCAGCACGTCGGTGAAGCCGTACTTGCTGATCAGCACGAACAGTGCCGAACCGAGGCCGACCAGGCTGTGCGTGCGTAAGCCGGCACTCTTCTGGCGCAACTGCCGTTCCAGGCCGATCAGCGAGCAGAGCACGAGCGCGGCAGCCAGTTCGCCGATCTGCGGCCAGCCCTGGCCGGTCGGTTCGCCGAGCGCGAGGACTGTCATCCGTGGGCCTCCAGCACTCGGACGCCGATGGTGGCGCGTGCCTGCCGGCCGGCGCGCAGTTCGATGATCGCCACCCCGAGCGCCGCCAGGATGAACACCACGGAGCAGCCGATCGCGACGCTCGCCGCGTCCGGGAAGTCGCCATGGGTGCGGCTCACGGTGAGCCGGAACGCGCTGGCCAGCACAGCGGTGCCGACCGCGGTGCCGATCCGCTGCCCGGTCTGCAGCGCACCACCGGCCGAGCCGGACATCGTGGTGGGCACGCACGCCAGGGTGAGAGTGGTGTTGGGTGAGATGACCGCGCCACCACCGATGCCGGCGATCAGCAGCGGCACGATCAGCACCAGGCCGGTGTGCGCGGCGCTGACCATCGGGATCAGGATCGCGCCGAGACCGAGTCCGCTGATGATCAGGCACAGCCCGGCGATCGTCAGCCGTCGGCCCCACCTGCTGACCAGCCGCCCGGCGATCGCCGCCGTCGCAGCGGAGCCGAGCGCGAACGGTGTCACGGCCAGGCCGGATTCCAGTGGTGTGTAGTGCAGGCCGTCCTGGAAGAACAGTGACAGCACCAGCCAGATCCCGCTGAACCCGCAGAAGTAGATGCTGGCCAGCGTCATGCCGGACGCGTAGCCCGACGTCTCGGTGAACAGCCGCAGGTCCAGCAGCGGGCTGTGGCCACGGGCCAGCATCCGGCGTTCCCACCGCACGAACGCGAAGCCGAGTGCCGCGGCGACCGGCAGGATCAGCCACAGCAGTGGGCTGCCACCGCCTTCGGCCCGCACCAGTGGGAACAGCATGCCGACGGTGGCCGTGCCGAGCAGTGCGATGCCGACGAAGTCGATCTGCGATCGGACCGACGCTCCTTTCGGCTCGACCCTGGGCACCAGTTTCCTGGTCAGCACCAACGCGACGATCCCGATCGGCACGTTCACGTAGAAGACCCAGCGCCAGCCCTCCTGCTCGCCGAACAGCGCGATGATCAGCCCGCCGATCACCGGGCCGGCCGCCGTGGAGATGCCGATGGTGGCGCCGAGCATGCCGAACGCCCGCCCGCGTTCCGCGCCCCGGAACAGGTCCTGGATCAGGCCGGAGTTCTGCGGGGTCAGCGTGCCGGCCGCGAG
>DASUJK010000321.1:0-5730 GCA_036279295.1 Pseudonocardiaceae bacterium
TCCGCGACGTCGTTCACACCGGTGGACATGCCACAACCGGCAAGAACGAGTGCCAGGCCCACGACCGCGACGAAGCGTGCCCGAGCCATGGTGCCCTCCCGGCGAGCGAGCCAGCGTGCGGCGTGCTGCCGACGGTCATGCTGGTACTGGGAATCGTTTTCGGGTAGAGCGTACCGGGAGTGCTCCACCAGCCGCCTGCCGGCCCGGCGACGGTTTCATACGCCAACTTCACAGGCGACAACCATCGCAACAGGAATACCGGCAATTAGTCCCCCACCGTTCCGGATTTGGTCACGGAACGGTAATCCCACGTCGCTGGTTTTTCCCGATGCCGGCAGAGTCAGAGTTCCAGCGCCTGCTCGGCGGCGCACGCGGCTCGGCACGGCCAGTCCTGACCGCACGAACTACACAGTGTGCCAACACACTGGTGGCTGACCAGCACGTGGACGGCTGTCTCTCGGTAGTGCTCCAGCCATCCGTCAGTGGACGAGGATGCTGCTTCAGCGGGGTTCGGCATCGCGGTCACGGCCTTTCGAGTAATCCGGCTCGTTGTGGTTGACGGCCCGATGTCTTGAGTGTGACGCCGGTTTCCCGTCAATGCCACTATCGACGCACCCCTTGCTGTAACGGTTCACTGAACTTGCTAACTGGTCGTTCTGTATCGGTCAGCGGTCAGTAGTCGTTCCGGTCGTACGATGCCGTACGACGATGCGCGCGCCCCTCGCCGGGACCAGCGTGATGTTGCGGGCCCGCTGCCGCTCCGGCCGCCGCTCATCGGTGCCGATGTCGAAGCGCCGCAACACTTCGCCCAGCACCACTGACGCCTCCAGCAGGGAGAATCCCGCGCCGAGACAGCGCCGGACACCACCGCCGAACGGGATCCACGTGTTGGCGGGCGGCTGGCCGTCCAGGAATCGGCTCGGCCGGAATTCGTCCGGCTCGGGGTAATTGTTCGGATCGGTCTGGACCAGTCCGATGGCCGGCGCCACGACTGCGCCAGCCGGCAGGCGGTAGCCGCCGATGTCGACCGGTTCGGTCAGTTTCCGCGCCACCTCGTAGATGACCGGCCGCAGTCGCAGTGTCTCCTTGGCGACCGCGGTCAGGTAATCGTCATCGTGCTCGTCGGCCGCCTGTTGCGCAGCACGCAACTGCGCCGGTCGACGGGCCAGTTCGTGCATCGCCCAGGCCAGTGCCGTCGCCGTCGTCTCGTGGCCGGCCAGCAGCAGGGTGATGAGCTGGTCGCGCAGTTCGGCGTCGGAGAGACCGTCGCCGTCGTCGGTGGTGCACAGCAGCCGGGACAGCACGTCGTCCCGATCGGCCAGGTCATCGAAGGTCCGGCGCTCCGCGATGATCGCGTATAGTTCCCGGTCGAGCTCACGCTGCACCGCTGCGAACCTGCGCCACGGCCCGATGCCCTGCAACCGGGAGTTGAACCAGCCGAGCATGATCAGCGGGCCGACCGACACGATCCGGCGGACCAGAGGGCGCAGCGCGGCCAGCCGCGCCTGATCGGTCACGCCGAACACCACCTGGAGGATGATCTCCAAGGTCAGCGCGTGCATCCTGCTGTGCGAGCGGAAGGCTCGCCCGGTCGGCCACCGGTCCACCTCGGCGGCGGCCAGGCGGGCCACCAGGTCCTGGTAACCACGCAGCGCGGCACCGTGGAACGCGGGCATCAGCAGCTTCCGGACCCGTCGGTGCTGCTCCTCGTCGACCAGCAGTACCGAGTGCTCACCCATGATGGGGCCGAGGATCGCGTTGCCCTCACCCGCGTGGAACACGGTGTTCGGGCCGCTGAACACGGCTTTGATGTCCTCCGGCCGGGACAGCAGGACGACCAGCCGGTTGGCCGGGGCCAGCCGCACCGTGAAGATGTCGCCGTAGCGGCGGCGCAGCAGAGGCAGCAGCGCCGCCCGGAACTGCCCGAACAGCAGGGTCTGGACCAGCACCGGCAGGCGGACGCCCGGCGGTGTGGCCGCGCTGGTCGTGGTCGCTGTCATACGGCGTTTATACGCTTGTCCATGATGTCGGACACCAACCTGATGCTCCACAGTGGACTAAACGGCTCGTCCTGGCTCGTCCCGGATGCCCAGGCGCAGGTGCTCGATGTGGTAGACAGCCTCATCCAGCAGCATCGCCACATGATTGTCGTACAGGCTGTACACGATGTTCCTGCCGTGCCGCGTGCCGCTGACCAGGCCGAGCGCACGCAACAGGCGCAACTGGTGGGACACGGCCGACTGGGCCATGCCGACCTCCTCGGCCAGCTCGCCGACCGGGCAGGCCCCGTGCCGCAACCGGGTGAGGATGAGCAGCCTGCTCGGGGTGGCGAGGGCCTGCAGCGTCGTGGCGACGGTGACAGCGTCGTCGGGGTGCAGTCGGGCCGGCGGGGTGTCCCGGCCCTCGACCCCATGTCCCATAGGGGAATGTTAGCTGGTCAATGCCTGGTTCCGGTCGCTCCGTCCGGGTGTTCTCTCGAACGGGCCGGGGTCCGCGTCCGGACGGTGGTACCGCGATGCAGTACGCTGGCGATCAGTTGAAGGGGAGTAGCCCCCGCCGGTGGATCGACACGCTGGCGTCCTCGGACGCCCGGTCGCCGGGCCTGGTGTAGCCACCAGGTGGGCGAGACCTTCCGCTAGCCGACCATCACCACAGGCCGGCGCGGAAGCGTTCCCGGAAACCTCCCGCGCAGGTCGGAAGCGGAGCATTGTGTCCCTTGCCGCCCTCGCCACCGTCTTCGGTGTCGTGTTCATCGGTGAGTTGCCGGACAAAACCATGTTCGCGTCGTTGCTGCTCGCCGCGCGCGGCCGCAGCGTATCGGTCTGGCTCGGCGTCGCCATGGCCTTCGTCGTGCACGTCGCCATCGCCGTCACCGTCGGCGGTGTCCTGTTCACCCTGTTGCCGCACCGCCTGGTCCAGGCGGTCGTCGCGCTGATGTTCCTGGTCGGTGCCGTGATGTCGTTCCGGGCCGCTGGCGACGAGGAGGAGGACTCCACCGACACCGGCTTCCGCTCGGCCGGCGGCGCCCGTACGGTCGGCACCGCGTTCCTGATCATCTTCATCGCCGAATGGGGTGACCTGACCCAGATCCTCACCGCGAACCTGGCCGCCCGCTACGCCGACCCACTGGGAGTGGGTGTCGCCGCCGTCGCCGCGCTGTGGGCGGTGGGCGGCGTCGCCATGGTGGGCGGCAGGCTGATCCGGCACCTGCCCGTCGCGCTGGTCCGCCGAGTGACCGGTGTCGTCCTGCTGGTGATGGCCGCGCTGGCCGCGTTCGACGCGCTGACCGGCGCCGCTACGCTGGTCTGACCTGGGTGATATGTGGGGGTTGGCATGGCGGAGCCGCACGCTGTGCTGGAGGCAGTGCTGGAGCGGGTCACCTTCGCCAACGAGGAGACCGGCTACACGGTCGCCAGGGTGGACACCGGGCGTGGCGGTGACCTCGTCACAGTCGTCGGCGCGCTGCTGGGCGCGCAACCCGGTGAGTCGCTGCGGATGCACGGTCGCTGGGGCTCGCATCCCCAGTACGGCAAGCAGTTCCACGTCGAGGACTACACGACCGTCCTGCCGGCCACCGTGCAGGGCATCCGGCGGTATCTCGGGTCCGGCCTGATCAAGGGCATCGGGCCGGTGCTGGCCGACCGGATCGTGTCGCACTTCGGCGTCACGGCGCTGGACGTGATCGAGCAGCAGCCGGAACGCCTGATCGAGGTGCCCAAGCTCGGGCCCAAGCGCACCAAGTTGATCGCAGCCGCGTGGGAGGAGCAGAAGGCGATCAAAGAGGTGATGATCTTCTTACAGGGTGTCGGCGTGTCCACGTCGCTGGCCATCCGGATCTACAAGCAGTACAGCGACAAGTCGATCGATGTCGTCCGCACGGAGCCCTATCGGCTGGCCACCGACGTGTGGGGCATCGGCTTCCGCACCGCCGACACCATCGCGAAGGCCGTCGGCATTCCGCACGACAGTCCACAACGGATCAAAGCCGGCCTCCAGTTCACGCTGTCCGAGGCCACCGGTGGGGGCGACTGCTACCTGCCGGAGCAGCGGCTGATCGCGGCTGCGATCAAGATCCTCCAGGTGGACACCGGTGACGTCATCGACAACCTGGCCGAACTGGTCGACGAGGAAGGTGTCGTCCGGGAGCGGCTACCCGGCGACGATGATGATCCCGTCACCGCGATCTACCTGATTCCCTTCCACCGCGCGGAAATCTCGCTGGCGAGCCAGTTGCGGTCGCTGTTGGCGACGTCGGCCGACCGGATGCCGGCGTTCACCGGTGTCGACTGGACGAAGGCACTGGCGTGGCTGCGCGGGCGGACCGGCACCGACCTCGCGCCTGCCCAGGAGGCGGCCGTCAAACTGGCGTTGACCAGCAAGGTCGCCGTGCTGACCGGTGGCCCCGGCTGTGGCAAGAGCTTCACCGTCCGGTCCATCGTCATGCTGGCGGCGGCCAAGCGCGCGAAGGTGGTGCTCGCCGCGCCGACCGGACGCGCGGCCAAGCGGCTCACCGAGCTGACCGGGCACGACGCGTCCACCGTGCACCGGCTGCTGGAGCTGCGCCCGGGTGGTGACGCAGCCTACGACCGGGACCGGCCGCTGGACGCCGACCTGGTCGTCGTGGACGAGGCGTCCATGCTGGATCTGTTGCTGGCCAACAAACTCGTCAAGGCGATCGCGCCTGGTGCGCACCTGCTGCTGGTCGGTGACGTGGACCAGCTGCCGTCGGTCGGACCCGGCGAGGTGCTACGGGATCTGCTGGCCGACGGCACGCCGATTCCTTCGGTGCGGCTGACACAGGTGTTCCGACAGGCACAGGAATCCGGCGTGGTGACCAACGCGCACCGCATCAACGCGGGCGAATACCCGCTGGTCAGCGGATTGCCGGACTTCTTCATGTTCACCGAGGACGACGCGGAACAGGCCGCGGCGCTGACAGTGGACGTGGTCGCGCGCCGCCTACCGGCCAAGTTCGGGCTCGACCCCCGGCGGGATGTGCAGGTGCTCGCGCCGATGCACCGTGGGCCGGCCGGGGCCGGTGCGCTGAACGCGCTGCTCCAGGAGGCGCTCACGCCGTCCCGACCGAACCTGCCGGAGCGGCGGTTCGGCGGCCGGGTGTTCCGGGTCGGGGACAAAGTCACGCAGATCCGGAACAACTACGACAAGGGTGCCAACGGTGTGTTCAACGGCACAGTCGGTGTGGTGGTGGCGCTCGATCCGGAGCAGCAGCAGCTCACCGTGCGCACCGACGAGGACGAGGACGTCGACTACGAGTTCGGCGAACTGGACGAACTCGTGCACGCCTACGCCGTGACCATCCACAGGTCGCAGGGAAGTGAGTACCCGTGCGTCGTCATTCCGGTCACCATGAGTGCATGGATGATGTTGCAGCGCAATCTGCTGTACACGGCAGTGACGAGGGCGAAGCGGGTGGTCGTGCTGGTCGGTTCGAAACGGGCAGTCGGCCAGGCCGTGCGGGCGGTGGGCGCGGGCAGACGGCACACGGCGCTGGATCACCGGTTGCGCTGATCACGGCTGCACCGATCAGCGGCGGCACGATCGGGTGAAAGTGGGCAAACCGGAGGATTGAGTGGAACTGACTCAATAATTTTGACGTTGCGTGATGAGAGGTGGGGGCGCGCGGGGAGGTTGGCCAGGTAGTGGCGTCGGGTCTGGCTCTGGCGCTGGGTGAGGCTGTCTGCTGATTGCCGGCCGATGCCAGCTGACTGT
>DASUJK010000322.1:0-13816 GCA_036279295.1 Pseudonocardiaceae bacterium
CCGACGCCACCAACATCGCCGAACCCGGCTCCCTCGGCGCGGAATGGAACGTGGCCACCACCGTGCCCAGCCCGACCCGCTCACCGGCCGACCACCGCCGGTACAACTCGTCCATCACGTCACGCATCGCGGATCTCCCGAAGGATGGCTTCCAGGGCGGCCAGACTGTGGCCCGCCACCAGGTGGTCGATGTGCGGCAACGCCACCGCGATACCGGACTGTACCGGCCGGTAGTCGGCCTGCCCCGCATGTGGATTCGCCCACACCACCGTGTGCGCGAGCCTGCGCATGCGGGCCAACTGCTCGGCCAGCAGCGCCGGGTCGCCGCGTTCCCAGCCGTCCGAGAACAGCACGACGACGGCCCGCCGGGCCACCCCGCGCTGGCCCCAGCGGTTCAGGAACGCACGCAGACCCTCGCCCAGCCGGGTGCCGCCCGCGAAGTCCGGCACCGCCGAGGCCGCCGAGGCCAGTGCCTGTTCCGGGTCGCGCAGCCGCAACTGGCGGGACACCCTGGTCATCCGCGTGCCCAGGGTGAAGACCTCGGTGCTGCCCGGTGACCTGCGGGTGATCACGTGTGCGAACCGCAGCAGCGCGTCCGCGTACGGCTTCATCGAGCCGGAGATGTCGACCAGCAGCACCAGCCTGCGTGGCCGCTTCGCCTTGGCGTACCTGGCCAACCGGATCGGCTCACCGCCGGTGGCCAGCATCGCCCGCACCGTGCGCCGCGGGTCCAGCTGGCCACGCCGCGACGGTCGGTGGCGGGATGCCCTGCGGGTCGGGGGGTCGATCCGGAGCAGGGCCAACAGCTCCCGCAGATGCTCCCGCTCAGCGGCCGAGAGTTCGCTGAAGTTCTTGTGCCGCAATACTTCGACGTCACTGGGCGCGAGCACCGGCACAGGTGTGCGGTCGCCGCTCTCCGATGGTGACGTGGCCAGTGCCGGCAGGACCGTCGCCGTCACCGACGTGCGTACCGGGCCGGGCTGATCGGCCTGGGGCGTGGTCTTCGGCGGGCGCCAGTTCGGCGAGAACCACGCGGCGAAGGCCTCGTCATAGGCGGGCAGGTCGTCCGGCTGGGCGCACAGCGTGACCCGGCCCGCCCAGTACAGGTGGGCCGGATCGGCCAGGTCGAGCAGGTCCACGGCGGACAGGTAGGCGGCCGTCCGGTGCTGGTCGCAGGGCAGGCCGGCACGCCGCAGCGCGTGCGTGAAACCGACCAGTCCCGGCAGCGGTTCGGATGGTGAGGTGACTCCGCCCATGCCGCATTGTTACTCGTTCACCGCGGCGGTGGACATTTCCGCAGGTCCAAGGCTCCTCGTCCGACGGCGGTACCACGCGATCACGGCCACACCCGCCCCGATGATCAACCAGCCGATGAGCTGGGACGTTCCGACGTAGGTGCTGACCGACACGTTGAGCGCGAACACCACCAGCACCACCGCGTGGACCACCAGTGTGATGCCGATCACCTCAGTGATCACGGTCGCCGAGCGGACCGGCACCGGCCCGGCGTCCGGGCGCCGCTTGGCCAGGAACCGCAGCATCAGCAGGTACAGCGGCCTGCCCACCAGCACGGAGATCACGCACGCCAGACCGATCAGCCCGGTCGGCACGGCGTCGCGCAGTTCCAGGGCCAGCGGGTTGCCGCCGGACAGCCACGCGATGGTGATCCCGACGGCGAACCCGATCGTGCTCACGACACCGAGCGGGTCGACCTTGCGGGTCGAGGCCAGCCGGCCGAGCGTCCACACCACCGGCACGGCCGCACCGATCGCCAGGGCGACCACATCATTGTCCACCGAGGATTGAATCAGTTGGTACACCAGGACCGGCGCGACGATGGTCACCAGGAGGCGCGGCCCGAAGCTCCGGAGCAGTTGCTTGTTCATGGCACCGACAATGCCGCCGCGGCCGGGCGAAAACGCCGGTCCAGGGGTGGATCCCCGGTCGATCATGGCCTCCAACCGGAGGTGGAGGATCAGCCTGCGAGTAGGGCGTCCAGACCGGCGGCGACCACCCGCTCGGTGTCCTCGCGGTACTTCAGCACCGCACCCAGCGTCGCGGCGGCCGACTGGGCGTCCAACTCCGAAGCACCCAACGCCAGCAGCGCACCCGCCCAGTCCAGCGCCTCGGCCACACCCGGCGGCTTGAGCAGCTCCAACCGCCGCAACCGTGCCACCGCACCGGACACCTGGTTGGCCAACCGGTCCCCGATACCGGGCAGCCGCCGGGTCAGGATGGCCACCTCCCGAGCCAGGTCCGGGTGCTCCAGCCAGTGGTAGAGGCAGCGCCGCTTGAGCGCGTCGTGCACCTCGCGGGTCCGGTTCGAGGTCAGCACCACCACCGGTGGCACCGTGGCCCGCACCTCACCCAATTCGGGAATGGTCACCGCGTTCTCGCTGAGCACCTCCAACAGGAACGCCTCGAACTCGTCGTCCGCCCGGTCCACCTCGTCCACCAGCAGCACACACGGCGACTCGCGCAACGCCCGCAACAACGGCCTGGCCAACAGAAACCGCTGCGTGTACAGGGAAGCCTCGACGGCCTCCGCGTCCATGCTGCCCTCGGCGAGCGCTTCCAGGGTGCGCAGATGCAGCAGCTGACGCGGGAAATCCCAGTCGTAGAGGGCCTGCGCGGCATCGATGCCCTCATGGCACTGCAACCGGATCAACGGCAGCCCCAGCGCCTCGGCGACGGCCAGCGCCAACGCGGTCTTGCCGGTGCCCGGCTCGCCCTCGCAGAACAACGGCCTGCCCATCCGCACAGCCAGGAACGCCGCCGTGGCCAGACCGGCGTCGGCCAGGTAGCCGACGTCGTCCAACCGGGCCGCGAGGTCGTCCGGGCTGCGTACGTCGATCGCCTCTGCCATACCTGGAGTCTAGGTCGGGGTCGGTTCAGGGGTTGGGTTCCGGGTGCGTCCAGGGTGCGTCCAGGGTCGCTCCCCGATGTCCGGGAGGGCCTGCCGGCCGAAGCTGGACACATGAACGAGACGACACAGACTCAGGCTCCGGTCCGCACCTTCCGACGCAGCCGCGACACCCGGATGATCGCGGGCGTCTGCGGTGGCGCAGCCGAGATGCTCGGCATCGACGTCACCATCCTCCGCGTCCTGCTGGTGGCCGCGACACTGTTCGGCTTCGGCGCGGGCGCGTTGGTCTACCTGGCGTGCTGGATCGTGGTGCCGGAGGAGAACTAGGCGGATCGACTGGGGGTGAGCAGGCCGTGCAGCCTGGGAGGCATCCGCTTCTCCAGGCCGAACGGCTCCAGGTGGGCCTGGAAGACCTCGTTGAAGGCCTTTTCCACGCTCACCGTGTCCCAGTTGTCGTTGGTCAGGATCGGCTGCTTGAGATAGGGCTGGCCGACGACGTGCAGCTCCCGACCGTTGCACCTGATCAGCTGGCCGGTGATGCCGGCCGAACGGTCCGACAGCAGGAACAGCACCAGCGGGGCCACCTTGCCCGGCGTGCGCTCGGGGGGCGTGGCACGGAGGCTCCGCTCCGACTCCCACACCATCCTGGTGTGCGCGACCGGGCAGACCGCGTTGACGCGGATGCCCAGCGAGTCCACGTCCAGCGCCCAGGAGTAGGTCAGTGACGCGACGGCGCCCTTGCTGGCCGAGTAGGCGGCGAGCTTGCGCTGGCCGAGCAGCGCGCCCGAGGCGATGTTGACGATCGAGCCCGCCGTGCCGGCGTCGCGCATCGCCTCGATGGCGGCCAGGCCACAGCTGAACAGCCCGAACACGTTCACCTCGAACAGTTCGCGTATCCGCTCGGGCGTGTCCTCCCAGGGCAGCGCCTCGTAGTTCACCCCGGCGTTGTTCACCAGGCCGTCGATCCGGCCGTAGGTGTCCACGCAGTACTCGATGACTCCGCTGGCCTCCTTCGGCTTGGCCAGGTCGTGCCCGCTGGCCACGGCCTCGCCACCGTAGGCCCGGATGTGTTCGGCCGTCCGCTCCGCGAAGTCGGCGTCCACGTCGTTGACCACCAGCCGCGCGCCGGCATGTGCCGCGTGCAGGGCGTAGGCCTCACCCAGCCCTCGACCAGCGCCGGTGACCACGATCGCCTGCCCGTCCAGGATTCCCACGGCTGCCTCCCTCCACGCCCATCAGCACCGCTGTCCACCCGAGGTCCAGGGTCGGTCATCTGGTTACCAAGTGGGTGGGTACCTCGGCGAAGGGCCACATCAGTGCGCCGAACGGGCAACCCCGACCTGCCAAGCAGTGTGCCCAGCCGATCGGTCCGGTACTGCCCGACCGATCCGTTTCACCCGGCCGAACGACCGTTGGGCGACCTGTGGTCACGCACGGCGCTGTGCCGGCACACGATGGGTACCCACAACTCCATCCACAGACGTGTATAACTCGGTGAGCCGAACGGGCTAACGGTCGATCGGTCACCCAACGCAACGGACCCGGCCGCCGAGGCGACCGGGTCCGTTCTGTGTAACTAGAAGCCAAGCAGGATCAGAAGTCCATCTCACCGCCGCCGGGGCCACCGGCGGGGGCTGCGACGTTCTTCTCCGGCTTCTCGGCCACAACGGCCTCGGTGGTGAGGAACAGCGCCGCGATCGACGCCGCGTTCTGCAGCGCGGAGCGGGTGACCTTGGCCGGGTCGATGATGCCGGCGGCGATCAGGTCGATGTACTCACCCGTGGCGGCGTTCAGGCCGTGACCCGAGGGCAGGTTCTTGACCTTCTCCGCCACAACGCCACCCTCAAGGCCGGCGTTGATCGCGATCTGCTTGAGCGGGGCCTCCAGGGCGACACGAACGATGTTCGCACCGGTCGCCTCGTCGCCGTCCAGGCCAAGGCCGTCGAACGCGTCCTTGGCAGCCTGCAGCAGGGCGACGCCACCACCGGCGACGAGGCCCTCCTCGACGGCGGCCTTGGCGTTGCGCACCGCGTCCTCGATGCGGTGCTTGCGCTCCGTCAGCTCGACCTCGGTGGCGGCACCGGCCTTGATGACCGCGACACCGCCGGCCAGCTTGGCCAGGCGCTCCTGCAGCTTCTCCCGGTCGTAGTCCGAGTCCGACTTCTCGATCTCGGCCTTGATCTGGTTGACGCGACCCTGGATCTGCTCGGCGTCACCGGAACCCTCGACGATGGTCGTCTCGTCCTTGGTGACGACCACCTTGCGGGCGCGGCCCAGCAGCGACAGGTCGGCGCTCTCCAGCTTGAGGCCCACGTCCTCGCTGATCAGCTGGCCGCCGGTCAGGATCGCCATGTCCTGCAGCATCGCCTTGCGGCGGTCACCGAAGCCGGGCGCCTTGACGGCGACGGACTTGAAGGTGCCGCGGATCTTGTTGACGACCAGGGTGGCCAGGGCCTCGCCCTCGACGTCCTCCGAGATGATCAGCAGCGACTTGCCGGCCTGCATGACCTTCTCCAGCAGCGGCAGCAGGTCCTTGACCGTGGAGACCTTGGAGCTGTACAGCAGGATGTACGGGTCGTCCAGAACCGCCTCCTGGCGGTCGGGGTCGGTCACGAAGTAACCGGACAGGAACCCCTTGTCGAAGCGCATGCCCTCGGTGAGCTCCAGCTCAAGACCCAGGGTCTGGCTCTCCTCGACGGTGATGACGCCTTCCTTGCCGACCTTGTCCATGGCCTCGGCGATGAGCTCACCGATGGTCGAGTCGGCCGCGGAGATGGACGCGGTGGCCGCGATCTGCTCCTTGGTCTCGACCTCCTTGGCGGTCTTCAGGAGCTGCTCGGCAACGGCCTCGACGGCCTTCTCGATGCCCAGCTTCAGGGCCATCGGGTTGGCGCCGGCAGCGACGTTGCGCAGACCCTCGCGAACCAGGGCCTGGGCGAGCACGGTCGCGGTCGTGGTGCCGTCACCCGCGACGTCATCGGTCTTCTTGGCAACTTCCTTGACGAGCTCGGCCCCGATCTTCTCCCAGGGGTCCTCAAGCTCGATTTCCTTGGCGATGGACACGCCGTCGTTCGTGATCGTCGGCGCACCCCACTTCTTCTCAAGCACGACATTGCGGCCCCTCGGACCGAGCGTCACCTTGACGGTGTCGGCGAGGGTGTTCATGCCGCGCTCAAGACCACGGCGGGCGTCCTCGTTGAACGCGATCATCTTGGCCATTGCGGTGTGGTCCTCCGATTGGACACCATGACCAGCGGCAACGCGTTTCCGCGATGCGCTGTCACGACAGGACACGTAGCTCGGCCAGGCTCGGTGCCCGCGACGGACGACCGGCC
This sequence comes from Pseudonocardiaceae bacterium, assembly GCA_036279295.1. Lineage (GTDB taxonomy): Bacteria > Actinomycetota > Actinomycetes > Mycobacteriales > Pseudonocardiaceae > DATEPR01. The sequence continues at coordinate 6,202 of DASUJK010000322.1, forward strand.
CGGAGCTCCCCCCGAGTGCCGGCCTCACCGTCCCGACCTCAAGATGTGCACGCGGTGCGTACACACCTGGCACTCAGGTGGTCCGAGTGCCAAACCCGTGTTTAGCACTCTCTGGTGCCGAGTGCAAGAAACGCAGGTCTACGACGCGGACTGACCTGGGATGTTCCACGGGATTTCACTCAGACTGCTGGTGTTGCCGTGGCCGCCGGTGAGCGCGATGACCAACACGACGATGACCACGATCGCGGCGACGCCGACCAGGATCGGCAGCCCCCACCGGGAGAGCACGCCACGCTCCGGGGTGAACGCACTGGCACCGGCCGGGGCGGGTGGGCGCAGGCGCACCGGCTCGCCGCTGGCCGGTGGCATGCCCTGGCCGTACTGGTCCTGGCCGAAGTGATCATTACGGGGTGGGTAACCACCGGGTTGCTGCTGCCGGATCGGCAGCGGTCCCGACGGTGGTCCCAACTGCGGCTGGGGTCCCGACGGCGGGCCGAGTTGTGGCTGTGGACCGGACGGCGGACCCAGTTGCCGCGGACCCAGCTGCTGTGGGCCGGATGGCGGGCCCAACTGCTGGGCACCCAGCTGCGGGCCGCGGATCAGCGCCGGCAGGCCTGGCCGGGCGATCGCCGCCATGGCCGAGCGGGCCGCGGCGACCAGCGACCGGCAGTCCGGGTAGCGGCCGCCCGGCTCCTTCGCCATGCCCTTGCGGATCACGGCGTCCACGGCGCCGGGCAGCGCGACCAGCCCGGTGACCGGCGGTACCTCCCTGGTCAGGTGGCCCGCGATCACCTCGGGCACCTGGCCCTGGAACGGCGGCCGACCGGTCAGGCACGCGAACAACACGCAGGTCAGGGCGTACTCGTCGGTCCGGCCGTCGACCGGTTCGCCGCGCAGGTGCTCCGGTGCCGCGTAGGTCGGCGAGCCGAGGAAGTCACCGCTGCGGGTGCGGTGACCGGTGGCGCCGCGCCGGGTCAGCCCGAAGTCGGCCAGGTAGACGTGCTCGCTGGCGGACTCCCGGGTGGTGACCAGCACGTTGGCCGGCTTCACGTCCAGGTGCACCAGACCGCGGTCGTGCAGCATGTCCAGGGCCTCGGCGACCTGCGCCAACAGCGCCAGCGTGCGGGCCGGGGACAGCGGGCCGTCCTTGATCAGGGTGGCCAGGTCGGCGCCGTCGACCAGCCGCATCGCGATGAACAGCAGCCCGTCGACCTCGCCGAAGTCGTACAGCGGCACGACGTTCGCGTGGTCGATGGCTGACGTGTTGCGGGCCTCGTCGACGAACCGCTCGCGGAACTCGGTGTCCCCGGTGAGGTTCTCGCCCATCACCTTCAGGGCCACCTTGCGGCCCAGTCGGATGTCGGTGGCGCGGTACAGCACGCTCATGCCGCCTCTGCCCAGCACGCCGTCGATCCGGTAATGACCGACGCGACGCCCGGTGAGGTCCTCCGACACGCACCGCAGCCTAGCGGGCGGCCGGAGTGTGCCCGGCCAGCCAGGTGGCCATCGCCCGCAGGCCCCTGGTCTGGGTGACCAGTTGGCCCGGGCCGGCGAAGTCCAGCACCAGGCCCTCACCGGTACGTACCGACTGGGTGACGGTGGTCGGATGGACGGCCCGCAGCCGGCACTGCACGCTCTCCGGGTAGGCCACCACGTGCCCGGGATCGACGGTGATCAGCTCGCCGGGCGCGAGCGTGACCAGGTCCAACGCCCCGCAGCAGGCCAGCAGGACCGGGCCGGTGCCCTCGGCGTGCGCGAGGAAGCCGACGTCGCCGCCGAAGATCGTCCGGTAGCCCGCCCAGCCGGTCTCCAGCCGGACCGTGCTGGCCGCGGCCAGCCACGAGTCCTTGGCCAGACACCAGCCGGTCACGCCGTCCAGGTCCAGCTGGTGCAGGTCACCGGGCAGCCCGGGGGCCACGTCGACCCAGCCGCCCTCGGCCGGTGCCGTGCAGATGTCGGCGTCCCGCCAGGACTTGGCCAGCTGCCGGAAGACGGTGCCGGACGCGCGCTCGACGCCGACCCCGTAGCTGGTCGCGACCATGGCGTCGGCGCAGGTCTGCACACCCTCGCCGGGTGCGAGCAGCAGCCGGGCCACCCCGAACGTCGGCGTGTGGCGCGTGCGCACCTGCACCTGTCGGCCCTCCCCCAGCCATGAGTTACGTGATCAACGCAGTGTGGCACGAAGAGGACACCCGTCGGGGTGTGAGGATGTCCGCATGGCACTGGTCACTGTTGAACAACACCGCGCCAGGGTGGCCGGCCTGGTCGGTTCGCTGCCCGTGGTGGAACTGCCCGTCGCCGACTGTCTCGGCCTGGTGCTGGCCCGCGATCTGGTGGCGCCGATCCCGCTGCCGCCGTTCGACAACTCGGCGATGGACGGCTACGCGGTCCGGGCCGCCGAACTGGCAGGCGCGAGCCAGGAGTCGCCGGTCACGCTGCCGGTGGCCGAGGACATCCCGGCCGGCCGGACCGACGTGGTGCCGCTGGCACCCGGCACGGCGCACCGGATCATGACCGGCGCACCGGTGCCGCCCGGCGCGGACACCGTCGTGCCGGTCGAGCAGACCGACGCCGGCACCGAGCAGGTCTCGGTGTTCACCGAGATGAAGCCGGGCACCCATCTGCGGCTGGCCGGTGAGGACGTGGCCGCCGGCAATGTCGTGCTGACCGCCGGCACGGAACTCGGGCCGATCCAGCTCGGCCTGGCCGCCGCGGTGGGCAGCGCGACGCTGCCGGTCTACCGCAGGCCGAGAATCCTGGTGCTGTCCACCGGGTCGGAGCTGGTCGAGGCGGGCCAGCCGCTGCTGCCCGGCCAGATCTACGAGTCCAACGGGGTCATGCTGGCCGCCGCCGTCCGCGCGGCCGGTGGTGAGCCGGAGCTGCTCCGGTTCGTGCCCGACGACGTGGCCTCGTTCCACGCCGTGCTGACCGAGCGGCTGGCCGGTGCCGACCTGGTGATCACGTCCGGCGGGGTGAGTGCCGGCGCCTACGAGGTGGTCAAGGACGCCCTGTCCGGGCAGGGCGTCACCTTCTACAAGGTGGCGATGCAGCCCGGTGGCCCGCAGGGCGCCGGCAGTTACCACGGCGTGCCGGTGGTGACGCTGCCCGGCAACCCGGTGAGCGCGGCCATCTCGTTCGAGATCTTCGTGCGGCCCGCACTGCTGGCCGCCATGGGGCACAGCGCGGTGGAGCGGCGGCGGCCGGTGGCCACGCTGTCCACCCCGGTCACCGCGCCGGCCGGCAAGCGGCAGTATCGGCGTGGCCACTACGAGCCGGGCTCGGCCACCGTGGCGCCCGTCGGCGGCCCCGGTTCCCACCTGCTTGGCGCGTTCGCCGTGGCCAACTGCCTGTTCGTGGTGCCGGAGGAGGCCGACGCGCTCACCGCGGGTACCCAGGTGGAGATCATCGACCTGGGAACATTGTCCGGTTGACGCCGATCACCTGCCGTACTCCGTCGATCACCTGTTGTGAGGCGAATTACACTGCCCGCACAGTGGGTGGCCGGCGAAGCGCGCGCAGTCGGGGGCGCACGGGTGCCGGCCACCCGCCCCGGCCTTTCGCACCAGGGCGTACCGTGGCGCCGTTCGCGACCGAGATCCGAATGGACTGACCGCACAATCATGACCGCCGACGATCAACGTCCCGCCGGTTTTGTCTCCCACCTGCTCGAACTGGTCAAGCAGACAGTGCCGCCGATGCATCCGGCTGGCAGGCCGTTCGTCCTGGCCGGAGCGCTGGCCACCGTGCTGCTGCGCCGGCTCTGGCGCCCGCTCGGGCTGCCCTTCGGCCTGCTCACCGCGTGGTGCGCCTGGTTCTTCCGGGAGCCGCACCGGGTCACGCCGAGCACGCCGGGTGCCGTGGTGGCGCCCGCCGACGGCACCGTGGCCCAGGTGATGGAGGCCGTGCCACCCGCCGAACTCGGCCTGTCCGCCGAGCCGATGCTGCGGATCAGCGTGTTCCTGTCCGTCTTCGACGTGCACGTCCAGCGGCTGCCCGTCGCCGGTGAGATCCGGCGGATCAGCTACCGGCCGGGCAAGTTCCTGTCCGCCGACCTGGACAAGGCCAGCGACGACAACGAGCGCAACAGCATGCTGCTGCGCACCACCGACGGCCGGGACATCGTCGTCGTGCAGATCGCGGGGCTGATCGCGCGGCGCATCGTGTGCTCCGTGGCCGAGGGCGACAAGGCCGTCGCCGGTGCCACGTTCGGCCTGATCCGGTTCGGCTCCCGTGTGGACACCTACGTGCCACTGGGCAGCACGGTGCCGATCCAGCCGGGTCAGCACACCATCGGCGGCGAGACCACGCTGGCCGTGCTGGAGGTGGACGGTGCCCGCTAGGACGCCCGGCGTCCGGGTACTGCCCAACGCGATCACCGTGCTCGCGCTGTGCTCCGGGCTGTCCGCAGTGCAGTTCGCGATGACCGGCTTCTACGAGTTGTCCATCGCGGCGGTCGGGCTGGCCGCCGTGTTCGACAGCCTGGACGGCCGGATCGCGCGACTGCTGGACGCCACCAGCAAGATGGGCGCCGAACTGGACTCGCTGTCCGACGCGATCGCGTTCGGTGTGGCACCGGCCCTGGTCATCTTCATCTGGCGGCTGCACGAGTACCGGGCCGGCTGGGTGGTCACACTCGTGTTCGCGGTGTGCATGATCCTGCGGCTGGCCAGGTTCAACACCCTGCTGGACAACGCGGAACAGCCGCCGTACGCCAAGGAGTTCTTCGTCGGCGTGCCGGCGCCGGCCGGTGGTCTGCTCGTGCTGCTGCCGCTCGCGCTGTTCAAGCAGGTCGGCACCGGCTGGTGGGGCTCGCAGGTGGTGGTCACCGTCTGGACGGTGGCCGTGGCAGCGCTGCTGATCAGCCGCATCCCGACTCTGTCCGCGAAGACCGTGAAGGTGCCGGCCAAGGCCGTCGCGCCGATGCTGGTCCTGGTCGGGCTGCTGGCCGCCGCGATCATCACGTTCCCGCTGGGCACACTCGTGGTCGCGATGCTGGTGTACCTGCTGCACATCCCGCTGGCGATGCGCCGCTACCACTGGCTGGCCGGGCATCCCGAGGCATGGGCGGTGCCACCGAGGGAGCGGCGCGCCATCCGCAGGGCCGGCACCGCACGCAGGCTCGGCATCCGGCCACCGCTGCGCCGGGTCGCCGGGGTGGCCCGCCGTGCGGTCGGGCGGCCACGCCGGGACGACCAGCCGCTGATGATGCCGATGGACCCCCCGCTCGGTCCGCTGCTGCCGCCGGCACCGCAGGTGCTGCCCAGGCGTGGCCTGCGGCGGATCGGCCTGCGGGCCGGGGGTCGACGGGTCGGCGGGCCGCCCGGTGGCCGGACCGGCGAGCGCAGATCCGGATAGCCTGGCGGTTGTGTCCGCACCGCAGATCACCCTGACCGCCCGGCTCTCGCCGTCCGCGCTGGACACCCGGCGGGGCGTCGTCCGGCTGCACCCCGAGGTGCTCGACGCCCTCGGCCTGCGGGCCTGGGACGCCGTCCGGCTGACCGGGGCCAGGGTCAGCTCGGCACTCGCAGCGGCGGGCGACCGTGCTGCCGCGCCCGGTGTGGTGCTGGTGGACGACGTGACGCTGTCCAACGTCGGGATCACCGAGGGCTCCGAACTCGTGGTGGCGCCGGTCGAGGTGGCGGCGGCCCGGACCGTCACCGTGTCCGGCTCCCGGTTGGCACAGGCGCTGCTCAGCCCGGAGATGGTGCGGCTGGCGCTGATCGGCAAGGTCATCACCACCGGCGACGCCGTCTCGCTGCTGCCACAGGACCTGGCGCCGGCGCCCGGCGCGGACGTCACGGCGGCCCGCCGCATGCTGTCCACCGCCATCGGCATGACGTGGACCACCGAGCTGATCACGGTGAGCACGACCGAACCCGCCGGTGTCGTGGCGATCCGGCCGGCCACGGTGCTGAGCTGGCGGGACGGCACGAGCACGCCGTCACCTACCGAGCCGTCGACGGTCGACGACGCACCTCCCGTGGACCTGCCGGCGCCGGAGCCGGTCAGCGTGCCGCCGGTGACCGATCTGGTCGGCGCTGACGAGGCCGTGCGGCGGCTCACCGAATGGTTCGAGCTGGCGTTCCGCCAGCCGGAACTGTTACAGCGCTTGGGTTCCAGCGGCCGGCTCGGTGCCGTGGTGAGCGGTCCCGAGGGCGTCGGCAAGACAACGCTCGTCCGTGCCGTGACCAGTTCGGTCGGCGCCACGCTCGTCGAGTTGGCAGCGCCGGGCGTGTCGGCGCTGGAGGCGAACGCGGCGGCCGCCCGGGTCCGCGCGGCCGTCGACACCGCGATCAAGGCGACCCGGTCCGGCAAGCCCGCCGTGCTGCTGCTGACCGATGTGGACGTGCTGCTGCCGGCGACCAACCCGCAGCCCGTGTCCACCGTGGTGCTGGACACCCTGCGGGCCGCCGTGCGCACGCCGCTACTGGCGCTGGTGTGCACGACGTCGCATGCCGGCTCGGTGGATCACCGGCTGCGTGGCCCGGACCTGGTCGACCGGGAGCTGACGCTGCCTGCCCCGGACGCGAGGATGCGCACCGAACTGCTGCGTATCCTGCTCCGCAGGGTGCCGTCCGAGTCCGATGTGGACCTCGGTGCGATCGCGGAGCTGACACCCGGGTTCGTGGTGGCCGATCTCGGTGCGCTCTGCCGGGAGGCGGCGGTGCGGGCCGCGATCCGGCAGCGGGACGCCGACGAGCCCAAGATCGGCCAGCAGGACCTGCTCGGCGCGCTGGACACGGTGCGGCCGGTGTCGATGTCCACATCGGACGTCGTGATGACCGGCGGGCTGACACTGGACGACGTCGGCGACATGGCGGACGTGAAACAGTCGCTCACCGAGACGGTGCTGTGGCCGTTGCAGTATCCGGATTCCTTTGCCCGCCTTGGCATCGAGCCGCCGCGTGGCGTGCTGCTGTACGGGCCGCCCGGCTGCGGCAAGACGTTCATCGTGCGGGCGCTGGCCGGTTCCGGACGCCTGAACGTGTTGTCGGTCAAGGGCGCCGAGCTGATGGACAAGTGGGTCGGCGAGTCCGAGCGGGCCGTACGCGAACTGTTCGCGCGAGCCAGGCAGGCGGCGCCGACGCTGGTGTTCCTGGACGAGGTGGACGCGCTGGCGCCGCGCCGAGGCCAGTCCAGCGACTCCGGTGTCGCCGACCGCGTGGTGGCCGCGCTGCTCACCGAGCTGGACGGCGTGCAGCCCGTGCGGGACGTCGTGGTGCTCGGTGCCACCAACCGGCCCGAACTCGTCGATCCGGCGCTGCTGCGGCCTGGCAGGCTGGAGCGGGTGGTGTACGTGCCGCCACCGGACGCCGAGGCGAGGGCGGCGATCCTGCGGTCCACGGCCCGCAACACACCGCTGGCCGACGACGTGGACCTGGCCGCGGTGGCTGCCGGGCTGGACGGTTACTCGGCAGCGGACTGCGCCGCCGTGCTGCGGGAGGCGGCGCTGACCGCGATGCGTGAATCGCTGGACGCCACCGTGGTCACGTCGAAGCACATGAACGCGGCGCTGGCCGCTGTCCGTCCGTCACTCGATCCGGTGCAGCTGGCCGAGATCGCCGGGTTCGCCGACCAGCGGCGGAGCTAGTGGTGTGTCCAGTAACCGGCATGG
>DASUJK010000323.1:0-33258 GCA_036279295.1 Pseudonocardiaceae bacterium
GACATCGCGCTCGGTCAGCCCACCGTAGGCGACGAGGAGCTGGCCGCGGTCGCCGAGGTGTTCCGATCCGGCTGGCTGGCCGGTCAGGGCCCGGCGTGCCGGGAGTTCGAGGCGGAGTTCGCGCAGGCCCTGGGCGTCGGCCACGCCGTCGCGGTGAGTAACTGCACGGCGGCCCTGCATCTGGCGCTGCTGGCCTACGGCGTCGGCCCCGGCGACGAGGTGATCGTCGCCGACCACACGTTCCCGGCCACCGGGCACGCCGTGCTCTACGCGGGCGCGCGGCCGGTGTTCGCCGACGTGCACCCGGTCACCGGCTGCGTGGACCCCGGCTCTGTGGCCGCGCTGATCGGCCCGAGGACGGTCGGCGTGATCGCCGTGGACAACGCCGGTCTGCCCGCCGACTACGCCGACCTGACGGCGATCGCGGGCCAGCACGGGCTGTTCCTGATCGAGGACGCGGCCTGCGCGGCCGGCGCGACCTACCGGGAGGTGCCGGCCGGCCGGTTGGCTCCGGTGGCGTGTTTCAGCTTCCACGGGCGCAAGGGCATCACGTCCGGCGAGGGCGGCGCGCTGGTCACCGACGACGCCGAACTCGCCGCCACGGCACGGTCGAGGCAGGCGTTCGGCGTGTCCAGCGCGCTGGCTCGGGCCACCGACCGTGGCCTGCCGGTGCCGGCGTTCACCGATCTCGGCCACAATTACAAGCTCTCCGACATCGCCGCCGCGATCATGCGGGTGCAGCTGCGCAGGCTGCCCGACCTGCTGGCCCGCCGAAAGCAGATCGCGGCCGGCTACCAGGCACTGCTCGGTGACCTGCCGATGCTGCGGCTGCCTCGGGTGCCGCACGACCGGGAACACGCCTGGCAGAGCTACGTGCTGCTGCTGGCCGACGAGTTCGACCGGGGGCAGGTGGCAGGCCAACTGCGGGCACAGGGGATCGGCTGCAACATCGGCACCTACGCCTGTCACCTCCAGCCGGTCTACGCGAGCACCCAGCGCTGTCCGGTCTCACGTCACCTGTTCGAGCACGGGATCGCCATCCCGATGCACGCCAATCTGACCGATGAACAGGTGGAGCGCGTCGCGACGACCCTGCGCGCGGTACTGACGAGCCGATAGGGAGTGTGCATGCCGACCGTCCTGTTCACCGGGGGCGCCGGTTTCATCGCGTCCCACGTGATCCCGCTGCTGCTGGAGCGGGACTACCGGGTCCGCGTCCTGGACAACATGACGCGGGGTGACCGGGACCGCGTCGACCAGCTGGTCGCCACCGGTCGGGTGGAGCTGGTGGAGCGGGACGTGCGCTACGGCGGTGCCGTGCGGGCCGCGATGCGCGGCTGCACGCACGTGGTCCACTTCGCCACGGTGTCGATCAACAAGAGCATCGCGGACCCGCACGAGAGCATCGACATCAACATGACCGGCAACCACAACGTGTTCGCCGCCGCCGCGGACGAGGGGGTGCGCCGACTGGTGTTCGCGTCGTCGGCCTCGGTGTACGGGGAGCCGAAGCGGCTGCCGATGCACGAGGACGACGACCTGCGGCCGCTCACGCCGTACTGCATCAGCAAGCGGGCCGGTGAGGACCTGCTCGGCTTCTACCAGCGGCAACTGGGCCTGTCCTGGCTGGCGCTGCGGTTCTTCAACGTCTACGGCCCCGGCCAGAAGATCGAGGCCTACTACACGTCGGTGATCAGCCACTTCGTCAAGCGGCTGTACCAGGGTGAGCCGCCGGTCATCGACGGGCGCGGCGAGCAGTCGATGGACTTCGTGCACGTCACCGACCTGGCCAGGTCGGTGGTCGCCGCGCTGGAGTGCGAGCGGGCGAACGTGCCGGTGAACATCGGGACCGGCGTGGACACGTCGATCGCCACGCTGGCCAAGATCCTGATCGGGGCCGTCGGCGCCGACGTGCGGCCGGTGTTCCGGCCCAGGGACGTGCTGGTGTCCCGGCGGGCGGCGGACATCGGTCGGGCCAGGGAGATCCTGGGCTGGTCGCCGACGATCACGGTCGAGGAGGGCATGGCGGACCTGGTGCGGCGGCTGAAACCGTGAGCCTGCCCGCGAATCCGTATCACTCGCACGCCTGGATCACCGGTGACCCGGAGATCGGCGACGGCACCTGGATCGGCGCGTTCACCGTGCTGGACGGTTCCGGCGGGCTGCGCATCGGGGCGGGCTGCGACATCTCCTGCGGGGTGCACGTCTACACGCACAACACGGTCCGCCGCTGCGTCACCGGTCGGGTGTATCCGCACGTGGACCGGGCTCCGGTGACCATCGGGGACCGGGTGTTCGTCGGCGCGAACGCGGTGGTGCTGATGGGCGTGACGATCGGTGACGAGGCCGTGGTCGGGGCGGGTGCCGTGGTCACGACGGATGTGCCGGCGCGCACGGTGGTCGCCGGGGTACCGGCGCGACCCATCGGGAGAACCGAAGAACTTTCACCATGAGAAATTAAAATTCCGACATACGATAGGCTCAGTCGTTCATTTTTGAGTACCCGAGGAGCACCCAACGCGGATGAGCAACCGCATCCACCCCACGGCCGTCGTCGGCGCCGGAGTCGAACTCGGCGACCGCAACGTGATCGGCCCGTTCAGCGTGGTCATCGGGCCGTGCCGGATCGGTGACGACAACTGGATCGGGCCGCACGTGACCATCGGCACGCCGGCCGAGCACCGCGACGGTCCGCACCCGGTCGGCTGGGACGACGAGTTGGCCGGTGCCGGCGTGTGGGTCGGCGACCGCAACCGCATCCGCGAGTACGTCACCGTGCACCAGGGCACGGAGCACGAGACCAGGATCGGCGACGACTGCTACCTGCTGTCCCGCAGCCACGCGGGCCACGACGTGCGGGTGGACGACGACGTGACGCTGGCCTGTTCCGTGCAACTGGGTGGCCATTCGCGGGTCTGGTCGCACGCCACCCTCGGTCTCGGTGCGCTGGTGCACCAGCGGTGCGCGATCGGGCCGGGTGCGATGGTCGGCATGGGTGCCGCCGTGCGTGGCGAGGTGGCGCCGTTCACGGTGAGCGTCGGCAGTCCGGCCCGGACGGTGGCGATGAACGAGGTCGGGCTGCGCCGCCTCGGCTGTCCTGTGGTCACCGGCCCGGCTGAACTGTCCGATGTGGACCTACCAGACGACGTGGCCGCACTGTTGAAGTTGTGGAAGGACCGGGAAAAAGTATGACCGAATTGACCACCAGATTGCGCGCCGTCTTTGTCGAGGCGCTGGCCCTGGACCGGTCCGTGGACGTCGAACACCTGGTGTTCCGCGATGTCGCGTCGTGGGACTCGGTGGGTCACATGACACTCGTGGCCGCCATCGAGGACGAGTTCGACGTGCAGTTGGACACCGACCAGGTGATCGACCTGAGCAGTTTCGCGGTCGCCGCGCACATGCTGACCGGCCTGCTGGCCGGAGTCACCGTCGGCGACTGACGTGCCTGCTCTCGACGGCAGAGTCGCCGTCGTCACGGGTGGGACCAGGGGTATCGGCCTGGCCACCTGCCGCGTACTGGCTGATGCGGGCGCCACGGTCGTGCTGACCGGGCGGGACGCGAAGGTCGCGACGTCGTGCGCCAAGGAGTTGGCCGCCGAGTTCGGCGGCCGGGTGGCCGGCAGGGTGCTGGACGTGACCGACCCGGACGCGGTCGGCCGGGTGATCCGGGGTGTGGCGCGCGACCACGGCAGGCTGGACATCGCCGTGGCCAACGCGGGCGTGCTCGGTGACGCGCTGCTGGGCATGATCACCGACGACCTGGTGACCAGGATGCTGTCCACGAACGTGGCCGGCACGATCCACACCGTGCAGGCCGCCGCTCGGGCGATGATGCGGCGTGGCGGTTCGATCATCGTGCTGGCCTCGGTCGTCGGTGAACGCGGCAGTGCCGGCCAGACCGCGTATGCGGCGTCGAAGGCGGCCGTGGCCAACGTGGCCAGGTCGGCGGCGAAGGAACTGGGTCGCTACGGCATCCGCGTCAACGCGGTCGCGCCCGGCGTGATCGAGACCGACATGACCGCCCACCTGCCGGCCGACGTGCTGGCCCGGCGGGTCGCGGACACCCCGCTGGGCAGGCTGGGCACACCGGTCGACGTGGCCCGGGTGATCCGGTTCCTGGCCGACGACGATGCCGGGTTCGTCACCGGCCAGGTGGTCGGGGTGGACGGCGGGCTCGTCCTGTGAAGCCGCATCCGGATGCCAGGCTGGTGGTGGCCGCCTCCGGCCAGACCCTGACCGGCCCGGAACTCCAGTCCGCTGTGGACGATGTGGCTGACCGGCTGGCCGCGCTGCCGCCCGGTCTGGTGCTGGCCGCCATGCCGGTGACGCTGACCGCCGTGCTGCGGTATCTCGGTGCGCTGCGGGCCGGCCGGGCGATCGCGCTGATCGACCCGAGCCGGTCAGCGGATGCGCTGGTCACCTGTTTCCGGCCGGCCGCGGTGTTGGGCGCCGACCCGCTGGCCACGCCACCGGCCGGCTACACCGGGACCGACCTGGCCGGCCCGGCGTGGCGACGGCGTGATCCGGAAGGCGTTGCGCCGCATCGGGAACTGGCCGTGCTGCTGCCCACCAGCGGCTCCACGGGCAGCCCGAAGTTCGTCCGGCTGTCCCGCGCCGCGATCACCGCGAACGCGACCGCCATCGCCGACGTGCTCGGCATCGGGCGCGACGACGTGGCGCCGACCAGCCTGCCGCTGCACTACAGCTACGGCATGTCGGTGCTGAACAGTCACCTGCTGCGCGGCGCGACGGTGGTGGTCGAGGACTCCGGCCTGCTGTCCAGGTCGTTCTGGCAGGCCGTCGCGGACTACCGGATCACGTCGCTGGCCGGCGTGCCGCACCACTACCGGATGCTGCACCGGCTGCGGTTCGACCCGGCCGAACATCCCACGCTGCGCACCCTCACCCAGGCAGGCGGCGCGCTGCCCGCCGAGCTGATCGCGCACTTCCACGAGACCATGTCGGCCGTCGGCGGGCGGCTGTTCGTGATGTACGGGCAGACCGAAGCCGGCCCGCGCATGGCGACACTGCTGGCCGACGAAGCCACACTCGGCTCGGTGGGTCCGGCACTGCCCGGCGGCCGGTTCACCATCCGGGGACCGGACGGCACCGAGACCGACGATCCAGGTGTCACCGGTGAAGTGGTCTACACGGGTCCCGGCGTGATGCTCGGCTACGCCGCCACCGAGGCCGACCTGGCCCGTGGCGACGACAACCACGGCGTGCTGGCCACCGGCGATCTCGGTCACCTCGACACCGACGGCCGACTGTGGCTGACCGGTCGGCTGGCCAGGATCGGCAAGGTGTTCGGGCACCGGGTCAGCCTGGACGATCTGGAACAGCTGGTCCGCACCGCGGGCCTTGGCCTGGACGCCGTCGGTGCCGTGCCGGCGGGTGACCGGGTCACGCTGTATGTCGAGGGTGCCGACCAGCGCGCCACCACGGCCGCCGCCCGAGCCCTGGCCGGGCACCTGCGCATGCACGTCTCCGGGTTCGACGTGCGGGGCATCGAGAGCCTGCCGCTACTGTCCAGCGGCAAGATCGACTACCGGGCACTGGAGGCGCAATGACGCGCACCCTCACCGCGTCCGCGTTCAGCCGCAGCAAGGCTGGGCGGGACGCGGAACTGACACCTGCGCTGGCAGCGCTGACCGAGTTCCATCGGGCGGCCTGCCAACCCTACGAACGGATACTGACCGCGCTGGGCGTGCCACGCGACCAGCACTACGGATGCGTGGCCGACCTGCCGTGGCTGCCGGTCGGGCTGTTCAAGACCCATGAGCTGCGCAGCGTGCCGACGGCCGACGTGTTCCGTGTGCTCACGTCGTCGGGCACGACCGGTGCCGGCGCGTCCCGCATCCACCTGGACCGGGCCGCGGCCGCCGACCAGACGAAGGCCCTGGCCCACACCCTGCGTGCGGTGCTGCCACGGCGGCGGCTGCCGATGCTGTTGGTGGACAGCGTCAGCGTGACCACGGGGTCGACCGCCCGCAGTGCCGGTGTGCTGGGCATGGCCACGTTCGGCCGGGACCACGTGTACGCGCTGGACGAGCACGAACAGCCGGACCTGGCCGCGGTCAAGGGATTCCTGAACACCTACGGCAGCCGGCCGTTCCTGGTGTTCGGGTTCACGTTCCTGGTCTGGCAGTACCTCTACCGGGTGGCCGCCGAGCACGGGCTGGACCTGTCCAACGGCATCCTCGTGCACTCCGGCGGTTGGAAGAAGCTGACCGATCAGGCCGTGGACAACGCCGAGTTCCGGCGCCGGTTCGCCGCCGACACCGGGCTGACCAGGATCCACAACTACTACGGCATGGTCGAGCAGATCGGCACGGTGTTCCTGGAGGGACCGTCCGGCGGTTCGCTGTACTGCCCGGACTTCGCCGACGTCGTGATCCGCGACCCGCACACGTGGGCCGAGCAGCCCGTCGGGGTGCCGGGTGTGGTCGAGGTGGTCAGCACGCTGCCGCGCAGCTACCCGGGTCACGTGCTGCTCACCGAGGACATCGGTGTGCTGCACGGCATTGACGACGGTGACTGGCCGGGCAAGCGGTTCGGTGTGCTCGGCAGGCTGCCCAGTGCCGAGGCGCGCGGCTGCTCGGACACGATCGCTGCCACGCCGAAGGGGGAGAGATGAACGTCCGGCAGCGTTTTCCGACCGGCCCACCGGTCGACCTCGCCGAGTGGCCGCACCGCACGGACCGGCTGGCGGTCGGCGACGAGCGGATCGTGCGATTCCTCGGTGCGTTCGCCCGCAAGCTGCTGTCCCCGGCGCTGACCCGCGCCCGGCCGGAACTGGCGGCGCTCGGTTTCTTCCTGCGGCCCGCCCAGCTGTGCCGCACGGTCGGGAAGCTGCGCGAGTCGACCACCGACGGCTCGCTGCGGTTTCCCCGTGGTTTGGTCCTGCACATTCCACCGGCCAATGTGGACACTCTGTTCGTCTACTCGTGGGCGTTGTCCGCGTTGGCCGGCAACCGGAACGTGGTACGGGTGTCACCGCGCTCGGCGGGCGCGGCCGACCTGGTGCTCGCCGCGCTGAACGAGACCGTGGTCAACGCCGATCCGATCGTGGGCGCCACCCAGCTGATGATCACCTACGACCGGGACGACGCGCTGACGAGCGCGTTGTCGGCCGCGTGTGACCTGCGGGTGGTGTGGGGCGGCGACCGGTCGGTCACCGAGCTGCGCCGGCATCCGCTGGCCCCGCACGCCAGGGACCTCACGTTCCCGGACCGCTCGTCGTTCGCGGTGCTCTCGGTGGCCGGCTGGCGAGCCGCCACCCCGGCCGGTCGGCGGTCCGCGGTCGTCGCGTTCCACAACGACGCCTACTGGTTCGACCAGGCGGCCTGCGCGTCGCCCAGGGCGGTGTTCTGGATCGGCGACGCGGCAGCGGCGGCGGACGCCAGGACGGAGTTCGCGGCGTTGCTGGCCGATGTGGTCGCGGAGCGGGCCACCGTGGTCGACCCGGCGATGGCGATCCGCAAGCGGGTGGCCGCCTACGGGCTGGCCGCCGACGGCCTGGTGGACGGCGTGCGGTTCGCCGGCAACGCCGTTGCCGTGCTGGATGTGGTCGATCCGACCGAGGTACCGAGGAGTTGGCTGGGCGCCGGCACGTTCCCACAGGCCACGCTGGGCAGCCTGGCCGAACTGGCCGAGTTGATGCGGCGCGGCGACCAGACGCTGTCCTGCTTCGGTTTCGAGCGCAAGGAGCTGGTCGGCCTGGCCAACGCGCTGGCCGGTCGCGGTGTGGACCGGATCGTGCCGTTCGGCTCGGCGCTGGCCTTCGCGTCGGTGTGGGACGGCTACGACCTGCTGGCCGAGTTCACCAGACTGACCACGGTCAGCACCACGTGGTGACGACCTGGCCGCGCCGCCTACTGCTGCTCGCCGTACTCGGCGCGGCCGGCTACTACCTGGCCACCCGGTGGTCCCAGGTGTGGCACACGCTGCGCGCGGTGTCGCCGGGCGACGCGGTGGCCAGCCAGGTCGCCGTGTTCGCGGCGATGATCGCGGCGACGTACGGCTGGCAGGCCGTCGTCGACGACATGGGTGAGCCGGTCGGCGGGTTCCGGGGCGGCCAGATCTACCTGGTCGGCCAGCTGGGCAAGTACCTGCCCGGCTCGGTGTGGGCGTACCTGTTGCAGATGGAGCTGGGCCGCAGGGCCGGCGTGGCCAGGGCGCGGGTGTTCACGGCATCACTCGTGCAGCTGGGCATCTCGCTGGTGACGGCGCTGGCGCTCGGGATCGCGGCGCTGCCGTTGATCGTGCACCACATGGCCGGCGCGGTGTGGCTGTTCGCACTGCTGCCGGTCGGAGTGGTCCTGCTGCACCCGAAGGTGCTCACGTGGGGCACGTCGCTGGTGTTGCGGGTGCTGCGCAGGCCACCGCTGGACCACCCGCTGCGCTGGGCCACGATCGGCAAGGTGCTGACCAGTGCGGTGGCCACGTATCTGCTGTACGGCCTGCACCTGTGGCTGCTGGCGGGCAGTGGCATGGGCGCTGGCGGCATCCTGCTGTGCACGGGTGCGATCGCGATCGGCCTGAATGCCGGCCTGCTGCTGTTCGTGCTGCCGTCGGGCGCCGGCCTGCGGGACGTGGTGGTGGCCGCGGTGCTGGCCACCACCCTCGGCCCGGTCCGGGCGGCCGCGTTCGCCGTGGTGTCCCGCCTGATGTTCACCATCGGCGACCTCACCACGGCAGTGGCGGCGGCCGGCCTGGCCCGCTGGCGCGCCCCGCTACCGGTCGAGGGTGTGGAGCTGCGCACCGACAGCGGTGCCGATGTCTTGGACGCTGCGTAGCACGTAGACCGGCCGACGGCGGGCGTCGTCGCCGGCCCGCCACAGGTACTCGCCGAAGCAGCCGAGCCCGGCCAGTTGCAGGCCACCGAGGAAGAACAGGCAGGCCAGCACCAGCCCCCACCCGCTCGGCGCGGCCGGCGTGGCGACGGCGACCACCAGCTCGACCACGCCGGCCAGCAGGCCGAGCCCGGCCAGCAGCAGACCGCTCAGCGTGGTCAGCAGGAACGGTGCCGGCGAGAACTCGACGAACGAGTCCAGCATCAGGCGCAGCTTCTTCTTGGTCGTCCACTTGCTCGCCCCGGCCGGCCGGGGCAGCTGGTCGAACGCCACGGTCCGCTGCGTGAACCCCACCCACGCGACCAGCCCGAGGACGTTGCGGTTGCGCTCCGGCAGCTCGTTCACCGCGTCGATCACGACCCGGTCCAGCAGCACCTGGGACGGCCCCTGCTTCGGATAGCTGGGCACCTCCGACCAGCGGTGAAACGCTTGCGAGAACAGTCGGGACGCCACACCCGGCACCGACCTGGTCCGCCGCACACCCCACACCACGTCGGCGCCGGCCAGCCATTCGGCCAGGAAGTCGCTGATCGCCGAGAGTGGCTCCTGGAGGTCCGTGCTGACCGTGATGAGGCAGTCGCCCCTGGCCAGCGCGAGGCCCGCGGTGACGGCGGCGTGCGACCCGAAGTTGCGGGACAGCCGCACCACGCGGGCCATGTCGTCCGGGCCGAGTGCCCTGGCGGCGAGGTCGGCGGTGCCGTCGGTCGAGCCGTCGTCCACGACGAGCAGTTCGAAGTCCAGGTCCGGGTGGGCGGCGCGGATCGCCCGGTAGAACCCGACCAGCCCGGCGATGTTGGCCGCCTCGTCGTAGGCGGGCGCGAGGATGGTCACCAGCGGACGCTCAGCCACGGCGCACCACCTCCAACAGCGCCAACCCGAACGCCAGCAGGGCACCGAGCAGTAACGCGACGAACGACACCGGCGACCCCGGTGGACTCCAGGACAGCGCCACCTGCCCGGCCCGCACGCCGGCCGGCAGCTCCACCACGAGCAGCCCGGACGGCCCGGTCCGCACGGTGGCCTGCTGCCCGTCGACGGTCGCCGTGTAGCCGGGCCAGGCCAACCGGGCGAACGTCAGCTCACCGGCCGCGCCGGACGACTGGTAGGCCACCTGTTCGCCGACCTGCCCGACCATGGCGTCGCCGTTCACCCGCACCCCGGCCGACGCGTGGGACAGCCGACCGGCCGACAGCGGCGTGTCCCGTGCCCACACGGTGACCAGGCCACTGGCGTCGTCGGCCGGCACCTGGTGCCAGCCGGGGGGAGCGACCACGTGCCGGGTGTCCACGAGCGAGTTCTGCACGACGACGGTGCTGGCCCGCAGCAGATCGGCCAGCGGCACCGGGTAGCCGGCCGGGTCCTGCCACAGCCGGTGCCACGCCCGCGAGCACGTCACCGAGCCCTGATAGGCCTGGCACAGCGTGGCATCCAGTGCGGTGAAGCCGATCCCGCTGTAGGCCGTGGTGCTCTCCACGCCGGCCACGCTGTACATCGACCCGAACAGCTCGTCCCGGTACTCCCGGTCCGGCACGCGGTCGGGCACGTCCAGCGTGATGTTGGCCAGCTGCACCGTGGTCCCCTGGTACTTGGCGAACCGGGCCTGCGACGTCGAAACGCTGGTCGGGAACTGGTAGTTCAGCACGGTGTAGTTGCCGGGAAACCAGGCCAGCTGGATGCCGAGCACGAGCAGCGAACCGAGGACCAGCACCACGGCACCGACCTGAGTGGACAGTCCTGTTCGGACCAGCAGGGCGACCAGCGACAGCACCGTCAGCCCGCCGATGACCTCCCAGCGCCAGGTGCCCGGCCGCTCGCCCCACGCCAGATAACCGCCGACCACCACCGCGACCGCACTCAGCGCGGCCCGCAGCCGCCATCGGTCGGTCAGCGGCCCCTGGTCGGCCAGCAGCCCCCACAGCAGCAGCACCGGGATCCACACGAAGTCGATCAGCCGCAGCGGCCAGCGGAACATCCAGATCTGCGACGGGCCGAGCATCAGCAGGCCGAACGCGCCGAGGAACACGTACAGCCCGACGTGCTCCCGCCAGTGTGTGCGCAACAGCCGCCAGCGCAGCCACGGCAGCGTGGGCAGCACGAACCACGCCAGGTAGACGACCGGCACGGCCAGGTTCGGGTGCCCGGTGTTGGTGCCGAAGTTGGTCAGGAACGGCTGGGTGCTCGGGGTGGACGCCTCCAGCAGATTGGTCAGGTTCGGCTTGAGGAAGTTGTCGTTCAGCGTCTGGCTGGCCGCCCGGAAGCCGACCGACGACGTGAGCAGCAGCGGCAGGTAGACCATCACGTTCAGCAGCGCCACCGAAACGCCGCTCAACAACAGGACGAACACCCGCCGCCGCGCTTCGACCAGCACGGCGAGGATCACGAACGCGCAGACGAGCAGCCCGTACGGGTTGCCGATGGACACCACGAGATACCCGACGAGCACCAGCCACAGCGGCGACCGGCCACGCGCCACCAGCCGGGCGGCCCACCACAGCCACGGCGTGAACGCGGTCAGCGTCAGCGCGTTCACCCACGCCGTGCCGTCCATGAAGAACGAGTAGCCGGTCAGCGGCAGCGCGGTGCCGATCGCGGCGGCCATCGGCGGCCGCATGCCGTGGTCGCGGGCCAGCAGATACGTGCCGCCCGCCATCAGCAGCACGAACACCGCCTTGCCCAGCGCGATCCCGGCGGCCAGGTTGTCGATCGGGTAGATGGCGACCGCGACCGCCACCATCACCGGGTTCCACATGCCGGTGGCCGCCTCGGCCGCGAAGTTGCCGCCGCGCCACATGTCCAGGTTGAGCAGCGGCAGGTGGCCGTGCAGCACCGACTGCGCGATCCGGTGCCACACCGGCACGGCGGCGCCGGCCGAGTCGTCCCAGAAGTAGAAGATGTGGTTGCGCGGCAGCGGCAACGCGGCCCCCACCGCGACCGCGACCAGCATCAGCAGCGGTGCCAGGACCGGCCGCGTGTGACGTGGTCCGGCCGGCTCGACGTCGCGCCCGGCGACCGGATCGGTACTGACTGTGACACTCACACGCGACAGCGTAAACGTCGCACTGGGCCGAACGGACCAGTGGTTTAGAACCAACGCTCCAACACCTGTGCCACGCCGTCGTCCGAGTTGGCCGCCGTGATCTCGTCGGCGACGGCCAGCACGTCGGCGTGCGCGTTGGCCATGGCAACGCCGTGGCCGGCCCAGCTCAGCATCGGCACGTCGTTGGGCATGTCGCCGAATGCCACCACGTCGGCGGCCACCACCCCGAGCCGGTCGGCCACCTCGGCCAGCCCCGAGCCCTTCGTGATGCCACCGACGGACATCTCGACCATGCCGATGCTGCTGGAGTAGGTGATGTCCACCACGTCGCCGACCAGCGCGACCGCTGCCTCCAGCAGCTCCGCACTGGTCATCCCGGTGTGCCGGACCAGCAGTTTCACCGCCGGATGGCCCAGCACCTCGGCCCGAGGCGCCTCGTAGAGGTTGTCGCCGGTCCACGGGTGCTCATAGCCGACCTCGTTGACGAACTCACGGCCGTTCAGCCCGGTGGCCGACTCGCCGACCCGCTCGGTCGCCATCCGGCACTCGGGCATCGCCGCGTGGAGGGCATGAGCCAGGTCACCCAGCTGCTGTGCCGACAGCGTGTGCGCGCCGAGCACCCGGTCGGCGCTGATGTCGTAGAGCACGGCGCCGTTCGCGCACACCGCGTACCCGGACACGCCGGCCGCCAGCGCCACGCGTGGGATCCACCTCGGTGGCCGGCCGCTGGCCAGCACGAACTGTGTGCCGGCCGCCTGGGTGCGCGCCACCGCCGCCGCCGTCCGGGCGGTCACGCTCTCCATCGGGTCCAACAGGGTGCCGTCCACGTCGGACGCGACGAGCTTCGGTGTCTGCACACCGACATCCTGCCGGTTCAAGATGAATGACCAGCAACGTCGAGATTGTGGCCGTTCGGGACGATCACCGGTTACCGTCGCAGCCATGCGCGTCGGGATGGTGATTTTGCCTGAGTACCGCTGGTGGGCGGCGGAGCCGAAGTGGCGGGCCGTGGAGCGCTACGGCTTCGACCACGCCTGGACCTACGACCACATCGGCTGGCGCTCGCTGGTGGACGGACCGTGGTTCGGCGCGGTGCCGACACTGACGGCGGCGGCCATGGTGACCGAGCGGATCGGGCTTGGCACGTTCGTCGCGTCACCACACTTCCGGCACCCGGTGCCCTTCGCCCGCGAGATCACCGCGCTGGACGACGTGTCCGACGGCCGGTTCCTGCTCGGCATCGGGGCTGGCGCCATCTCCGGGTTCGACACCGAGGTACTGGGCGGCGGGCCGCTGACCGCCAAGGGCCTGGTCGACCGGCTGAGCGAGTTCCTTGAGCTGCTGGACAAGATCCTGGTCAGCGACCGCACCACCTGGCAGGGCGAGTACTACACGGCGGTGGACGCGCGCAGCACGCCGGGCAGCGTGCGCCGGCCCAGGGTGCCGTTCCTGGTGGCCGCGAACGGGCCGCGTTCGATCCAGCTGGTGGCGAAGTACGGCCAGGGCTGGGTGACCAGCGGACCGCGTACCGACGACGCGGAACAGTGGTGGCGGGGCGTTGCCGAGCGCGCCGACCGGCTGACCACCGCGCTGGACGGAGCCGGTCGGGCACCGAGGGCCGTCCGCCGCTACCTCAGCCTGGACACGGCGACCTACTCGCTGTCCAGCGCGGCCTGTTTCACCGACATGGTCGGCCGGGCGGGCGAGCTGGGCTTCACCGACGTCGTGGCGCACTGGCCGAGGGCCGACGGCGTGTACGAGGGCAGGGAGTCCGTGGTCGAGGAGGTCGCGGCCGACGTGCTGCCCACCCTGCCCGGACACACCAGCGTGGCGTGACGTAGGTACGCTCGACTGCCGTGAGCTTCGCGGACTATGACCTCATCATCGTTGGTTCCGGATTCTTCGGCCTGACCGTGGCCGAGCGCACGGCGACCCAGCTGGACAAGCGTGTCCTGGTGCTGGAACGGCGCTCCCACCTGGGCGGCAACGCGTATTCGGAGACAGAGCCGGAGACCGGCATCGAGGTGCACCGCTACGGCGCGCACCTGTTCCACACGTCCAACAAGCGGGTCTGGGACTACTGCAACCAGTTCACCGACTTCACCGGCTACCAGCACCGCGTGTTCGCCATGCACGCCGGGCAGGCCTACCAGTTCCCGATGGGCCTCGGCCTGATCTCGCAGTTCCTCGGCCGCTACCTGACGCCGGACGAGGCGAGGGCATGGGTAACGGAACAGGCTGCCGAAGTCGACATGCAGAACGTGCACAACCTCGAAGAGAAGGCCATCGCGCTGATCGGCCGTCCGCTCTACGAGGCTTTCGTGCGCCACTACACGGCCAAGCAGTGGCAGACCGACCCGAAGGAGCTGCCGCCCGCGGTCATCGGCAGGCTGCCGGTGCGTTACACCTTCAACAACCGCTACTTCAACGACACCTACGAGGGTCTGCCCGTCGACGGCTACACCGCGTGGCTCTCGAAGATGGCCGATCACCCGAACATCGACGTGCGGCTGGACACGGACTTCTTCGACGTCCGCGACGAGATCCCGGCCGGCACCCCGATCGTCTACACGGGACCGATCGACAGGTACTTCGACTACTCGCAGGGCTGGCTCGGCTGGCGCACGCTGGACTTCGAGCAGGAGGTCGTGGCCACCGGCGACTACCAGGGCACGGCGGTGATGAACTACAACGACGCCGACGTCCCGTTCACCCGGATCCACGAGTTCCGCCACTTCCACCCCGAGCGCGACTACCCGAGCGACAGGACGGTGATCGTCCGCGAGTTCTCCCGCCAGGCGGAGAAGGACGACGAGCCGTACTACCCGATCAACACCCCGGACGACCGCGCCAAGCTGGAGCAGTACCGGGAGCTGGCCAAGGCCGAGGCCAAGGACCACAACGTGTTGTTCGGCGGTCGGCTGGGCACCTACAAGTACCTGGACATGCACATGGCCATCGGGTCGGCGCTGTCCGTTTTCGACAACAAGATCGCGCCACACCTCACCGAGGGACGCCCGATCGACGGATCGTTCGACGAGTGAGGAACCGATGACCACCCTGGCCGGACGTGAGGTGGCCGCGCTGCGCGGCGTGCAGGCGGCGTTGGGCGGCCGGCAGGTGGTCGGCGCCGCGCGGGCGCTGTCGCTGTTCGGCGAGCACAGCGCGGGCTGGTTCGCACTGGGCCTGGTCGGCGCGGCAGTGGACCGGGACCGGCGCAAGCAGTGGCTCGGCGCGGCGACCGGGGTGGTCGCCGCGCATGCGGCGTCCATCGCGGTGAAGCGGGTGGTGCGCCGCCCACGGCCGGTCGATCCGAGCGTGAAAGTGCTGGTCGGGACGCCGAGCCGGCTGAGTTTCCCGTCGTCGCACGCCGCGTCCACGACAGCGGCCGCGGTGCTCTACGGCGGGCTCACCGGGCGCCGCGCCGCGGCTTCCATCGTGCCGCCGATGCTGGTGTCCCGCATGGTGCTCGGTGTGCACTATCCAACGGACGTGGTGGCAGGCTCGGTACTGGGAGCGGCAGTCGGCGGTGTGGTGCTGCGCTGGTTGCGCAGGGAACGGGGAACGCGATGACCGATGTCCGGCCGGTGCCGCCCGAACAGCGGGAGCGACAGCGCAGCGTGCTCCGCGTCGTCCTCGGGCTGGTGCGCACCGCGCGGCCACGCCAGTGGCTGAAGAACGTCCTGGTCTTCGCGGCACCGTTCACCGCGGGCCGGATCAGCGACGGCATGGTGCTGCGTGCCGCGGTGGTCGCGTTCGTCACGTTCTGCCTGGCCGCGTCCGCGATCTACCTGATCAACGACGCCAAGGACGTGGCTGCCGACCGGGCGCACCCGACGAAGCGCAACCGCCCCATCGCGGCCGGCGTCGTGCCGGTCCCGCTGGCGTTCGGTGCGGGTGGTGTGCTGCTGCTGGCCGCGCTCGGTGTCTCGCTGGTGGAGAACTGGCAGCTGCTCGTGGTGATCGCCGTGTACGAGGCGGTCCAGCTGGCGTACTGCTTCGGCCTGAAGCACGAGCCGGTGATCGACCTGTGCATCGTGGCGTCCGGCTTCCTGCTGCGCTCCATCGCGGGCGGTGTCGCGGCGTCCATCCCGCTGTCCCAGTGGTTCCTGCTGACCACCGCGTTCGGCTCGCTGTTCATGGTGTCCGGCAAGCGGTACGCGGAGATCCGGCTGTACGAGGAGACCGGCGCCGAGATCCGGGCGTCACTGCGCAGGTACTCCTCCAGCTACCTGCGGTTCGTCTGGGCGACGTCGGTGGCCATCGTCATCACGATGTACAGCCTGTGGGCGTTCCAGCTGCACGAGCAGTTCCGGTCGGTGTGGTCGGAGATCTCCATCGTCCCGTTCGTCATCGCCCTGCTGCGCTACGCCGTCGACGTGGACGGCGGCAAGGCCGGTGAGCCGGAGGAGATCGTGCTGCGCGACCGGGTGCTCCAGGTGCTCGGCGTGTGCTGGGTGGTCAGCCTGGGCCTGGCGTTCTACTCCCGCACGAAGCTCTAGACCGGCAGCTTCCGGAACACCGCGCGCGGCAGGTGTCGCAGGGCCGACATGACCCAGCGCATCGGGCCGGGTGCCCACGCCTGCTCCTGCCGACCCCGTACCGCCGCCACGATCACGCCTGCCACCTGTTCGGGCGTCTGGGACAGCGGTGCCGCCTTCATGCCCTCGGTCATCCGGGTGTGCACAAAACCGGGCCGGATCACCGACACGTGCACGCCCGACGGCAGCAGCGCGTCGGTCAGGCCGGTGTAGAAGCAGTCCAGGCCGGCCTTGGTCGACCCGTAGACGAAGTTCGCCCTGCGCGGCCGTTCCGCAGCCGCCGACGAGATCGCCACCAGCGAGCCGTGCCCCTGCCTGCGCAGCCGGTCGGCCAGCGCCACGCCCACCGTGACCGCGCCGACGTAGTTCACCTCGGCCAGTTCGCGGGCCGCGTCGATGTCGGTCCACGCCGCCTCCTGGTCACCCAGGATGCCGAACGCCACCAGCGTCACGTCCACGTCGCCGTCGGCGAACGCCTTCTCCACCACCTCGGCGTGCGTTTCCGGGCGGCGGGCGTCGAAGGGCAGCGTGCTCACGGTGCTGCCGGTACCGCGCAGCCGCTGGGCGGCGTCGTCCAGCCGGGTGCCCGGCCGGCCGGCCAGGATCACCCGCAGCGGACGGGACCGGGCGAACGTCTCGGCGACCGCGAGGCCGATCTCGGACGTGCCGCCGAGCACGAGCAGGGACTGGGGATTGCCAACGGCGTCGATCACAGGGCCAGCCTTCGGGACATGTCGGAGGAGAAGATGCCAGTGGGGTCGACGGCGGCCCGGACCTTGCGCCACTCGTCGATCCTCGGGTACATGCGCTGCAACGCGTCCGGCGTGGTGCGCGACTCCTTGGCCAGGTACAGCCGGCCACCGGCGGCCAGCACGAGCTGGTCCAGCCGCTCACACACCTCGTGCAGCCCGGACCTGACCGGGAAGTCCACGCACAGCGTCCATCCCGGGGTGGGGAACGACAGCGGCGCCCGGTTGCCGGCGCCGAACCGCTTGAGCACGTTCAGCGCGGACACGTGCCCGGAGTGCGCGATCACGTGCACCGCTTCGCGGATGGTGTCCTCGGCGCCGAACGGCACCACGAACTGGTACTGCAGGAACCCGCGCGGCCCGTACACCCGGTTCCATTCGCCTGCGATGTCCAGCGGGTGCAGGAACTGGGTGATGTTCTGCACCGCACCGACCCGGGTTGGTGACTTGCGGTACCAGAGTTCGCTGAACACCTTCGCCGTCACCCGGTTGAGGAGCCCACCAGGGAACACGTCCGGCACGGTGAGCAACTGCGGGGCGTCGAACTTCAGTGGCGCACCGCGCAGCTTGGCCGGCAGGTCGACCACGGTCGCGTGGTTCGCCCTGGTCAGAATGCCCCGGCCGAGGTGTTTGCCGGTGGTCACCGCGTCGAACCAGGACACCGACTCGACGTAGTTCTCGTCCCCGGTGGACTGCCTGGCCATCAGCTCGTCCAGGCTGCCCAGCTGGTCGGTGTCCACCAGGAAGTACGCGGTCTCCACGTGGTTGACGTGCAGCGTGGCGCCGAGCACCACACCGGTCAGGCCCATACCGCCCACGGTCGCCCAGAACAGCTCGGCGTCCGGCCCGTCCGGGGTGAGCGTGTGGATCTCGCCGGCCGCGGTGGCCAGGTCCAGCGACAGCACGTGGTTGCCGAAGCTGCCCTCGACGTGGTGCGCCTTGCCGTGGATGTCCGACCCGATGGCACCGCCGACGGTGACCTGCCGGGTGCCGGGCAGCACCGGCAGCCACAGGCCGTGCGGCAGCAGCTCCCGCATCAGTGTGTCCAGACTCACCCCGGCGTCCACGGTGACGATGCCGGCCTCGACATCGATGGAGTGAATCCGGTCCAGCCCGGTCATCTCGATGACGGTGCCGCCGGAGTTCTGTGCGGGGTCGCCGTAGGAGCGGCCCAGTCCGCGCGCGAGGACACCGCGCTCACCTGCGGACCTGATCGCTCCGACCACACCGGCCCGGTCGCGCGGAGTGACCACGTCGGCCATCGACGGGGACGTTCGGCCCCAGCCGGTCAGCCGCCGGGACCGCACCTGTTCGTGTTCCACCGTTGCGAGGGTATCCGGTGCCCATCGGGTACCCCGATAACGGACACTCCTAGAATTTCGATGCATCCATTGAGAGATTCTGCGAGCTTCCGAACCTGAAGGGTGACGTGATGGCAACCGTGCGGGTGGAGCCGGTACGCCGTGGCGTCGTGGACCAGGCGGTCCGGTTCGTGTTGTTCGGCTTGTTGTCCGCCGCCGTCGACTTCGGCGTGTACCAGCTGTTCCTGCACATCGGCACGTGGGCCGACGTGGCCAAGGGGATCAGCTTCATCTGCGGCACCGTGACCGCCTACATGCTCAACCGCCGCTGGACGTTCGACTCGGCCGGTGGCGCCGCCCCGGCCACCCGTTTCGCGATGCTGTACTCGGTCACCTTCTTCGTCAACGTCGGTGTCAACGCGCTTGGCCTGCACGTGTTCGCGGGCCAGAGCTGGCGGGTGCCGGTGGCGTGGGTGGTCGCCCAGGGCGTCGCGACGATCATCAACTTCGTGCTGCTGCGCACCGTGGTCTTCCGGGATGTCGCAGGCGCGTCGGCAGGCCAGGACCTCTTTCGTGAACCACTGACCGAAACTGGATCTGCGGAGGACTGACGGCGGATGGCCGGTACCTATTCCGTGCGCGACGACCAGCTGACCGACGATCTACGCCACCGCCGCCCCGCGGAGCAGCTGCTGGCTGCCCGTGGACTGTTCGCGGGCCCGGCGGCGCAGATCCCGACCGACCTGTACGCCAAGGTCGTGCGCGGCGAGGTCGACCGGACCCGGCACGCCGTCGTGCTGCGGCCCAGGGCCACGATCAGCACCAACGCCTACTTCGGCCGGTTCCCGGCCAGCTACTGGCAGCGCTGGACCACGGTGACCGAGGTCCAGGTCGAGCTGGACTGCACCGGCAGCGGTGAGATCACCGTGCACGCGTCGGACTCGTTCGGTGACTCCCGGGTCGTCACCAGGGCGTCGGTGGCCGGCGCGACCGGCCGCACGGTGCGCCTGGTGTCGCCGGTGGACAAGTTCCTCGACGGTGGCGCGCTCTGGCTGGAGATCAGTTCCGCCGACACCGACCTGCGGGTCGAGCGGGTGCGCTGGACGGTGTCCTCGCCGGACACGATCACGCCGACCAACATCGTGGTGTGCACGCACAACCGCGTGGACGACTGCCTGGCCACCCTGGCCGCGCTGGCCGACGACCCGCAGTCGCTGGACCTGGTCGGCACGCTCTACGTGGTCGACCAGGGCAGTGACCCGGTCGAGTCGCGGCCCCGGTTCGCCGAGGTGACCGAGGCGCTGCGGGACAAGCTGACCTACCTGCGCCAGCCCAATCTCGGCGGCTCCGGCGGGTTCACCCGTGGACTGTACGAGTCCACGACGCCCGGCACCGGCCCGGTCGACGTGCTGTTCATGGACGACGACGTGCTGTGCGAGCCGGAGGTGGCGATCCGGCTGGCCGCGTTCGCCAACCGGCTGACCGATCCGGCCATCGTCGGCGGGCAGATGCTGAACCTGTTGCACCCCAGCCAGTTGCTGGCCCCGGCCGAGCACGCCGACCTGGGCAGGATGTTGCCCGGTCAGATGATCAACGACGCCAAGCTGAACGTGGACCTGTTGGCCACCAAGCGCGACGGCCGCGCCACGGTC
Organism: Pseudonocardiaceae bacterium; assembly: GCA_036279295.1. Lineage (GTDB taxonomy): Bacteria > Actinomycetota > Actinomycetes > Mycobacteriales > Pseudonocardiaceae > DATEPR01. Next base: position 20,139 of record DASUJK010000323.1, read on the forward strand.
GAGGAGAAGCGGCTGGACGCGGGCTACAACGGCTGGTGGTGCTGCCTGATCCCGTCCTCGCTGGTCGAGGCCATCGGCTATCCGCTGCCGTTTTTCTTCCAGTGGGACGACGTGGAGTACGGCTACCGCGCCCGCTCCCGCGGCTACGCCACCGTCACGCTGCCCGGTGCGGGCCTGTGGCACGCGGACTTCCACTGGAAGGACTGGGACGAGTGGCACCGGTACTTCAACATGCGCAACGGCATGATCACCGCCGCGCTGCACCACCCCTTCGAGCCCAGGCGGGTGGCCGGTGTGCTGGCCACCGACCTGGCGCACTACCTGCTGGGCATGCAGTACGGCCTGGCCGCGACCCTGATCAAGGCCGTCGAGGACTTCCTGCGCGGCCCGGAGGCGCTGTCCGACGGCGGGGTGGCGGCGGTCGGTGAGATCCGCGCGCTGCGCGCCCGGTACCCGGAGACCGTCAAGCACCCGGCCACCGAGGTGCCCGGCCTGCGGCCCGGTGAGGCCACCGAGATCCCGGCCGGCCCACCGCCCGGTGTCGAGGGCATGGTGCTGCTCAAGCGGGTCATCTACCAGCTGCTCGGCCGCGGTCCGCGCCACGTGGGCACCATCCGCGCCGAGGACGCCCGCTGGTGGCACGTGTCACTGTTCGACACGGCCGTGGTCACCGACATGTCCCAGGAGGGCGTGCGCGTCCGGCGCCGGGACAAGGCCACGATGCTGCGCTTGGCCAGGCAGGGTTTCGCCGTGCTGACCCGGCTGGTGCGCCAGGGCGCGGCCACCCGCAACCGTTATCGGGCGGCCGCGGGCGGACTCGGCAGCCGGGAGTCCTGGACCCGGCTGTACGGTCATCCCGCACACGAACCCGATCGCGCGCCGTAGTCAACCGGTCGCGCTGGAGGACTGACATCCCGATGGCCAGCACGACCGCTGAGATGACGCAGGGCCTGCGTACAGGCACAACACCCGAACCGGCGGACCTCGCGGCACTGATGGCCCGTCAGGAGACGACCGGCGCGTTGTTGCAGCGAGTGATCGCGCCCCGGCCCGGCGATCCGCTCGACGTCCGGGCGCTGTACCTGGACGAGGCGGGCTCGAACAGCCAGCGGGTGCGGCTGCTGTCGCGGACCGACCTGGAGATCCCGGCCGAATCCGAGGTGTCGTTCGCGTCGTACTTCAACGCGTTCCCGGCCAGCTACTGGCGGCGCTGGACCACGCTGGACAGCATCCAGTTGCGGCTGCGGGTGGCCCAGTCGTGCCGGGTGGACATCTACCGGTCGAAGTCCGACGGCACCCAGATCCACGTCCGTGGGCGGGTGGTCGACGGCGATGCCGTCGTTGTGTTCGACCTCGACCTGACGCCGTTCGAGGACGGCGGCTGGTACTGGTTCGACATCACCACCGAGGACCAGGCCGTCACGCTGGTCGACAGTGGCTGGTACGCGACCGAGCGGGCCCCCGGCCGGGCAGCCGTGGCCATCGCGATCACCACGTTCAACCGCCCGGACGACTGCGTGCACGCGCTGGCCACCATCGGCGAGGACCCGCTGGTGCTGGACGCCGTGCACACGGTCATCGTGTCCGACCAGGGCAGCAAGCAGGTCAGCGCGGCCGACGGATTCGGCGACGCTGCGCAGGCGCTGGGCACCCGGCTGCGGCTGATCGAGCAGGGCAACCTCGGCGGCTCCGGTGGTTTCGCCCGTGGCATGTACGAGGCGCTGACCGGCACCGACTGCGAACAGATCCTGCTGATGGACGACGACATCGTGATCGAGCCGGACTCGATCCTGCGCGCGCTGGCGTTCTCCCGGTTCGCCGAGCACCCCATGCTGGTCGGCGGCCAGATGCTGAACCTCCAGGCCAGGTCGCACCTGCACTCCATGGGCGAGGTGATCGACCCGGAGATCTTCATGTGGCGGGCCGCGCCGAACGTCAAGTACAACCACGACTTCGCCGAGGCGCCGCTGCGCGACGAGGAGTCGGAGAACCTGCACCGGCGCATCGACGTGGACTACAACGGCTGGTGGATGTGCATGATCCCGCGGTCGATCGTGGAGCGACTCGGGCTGCCGCTGCCGCTGTTCATCAAGTGGGACGACGCCGAGTACGGCCTGCGCGCGGGCCGGGCCGGGCACCCGACGGCCAGCCTGCCCGGCGTGGCGATCTGGCACATGCCGTGGTCGGACAAGGACGACGCGACCGACTGGCAGGCCTACTTCCACCTGCGCAACCGGCTCGTCGTGGCCGCCATGTACGGCACGAAGTCACAGGCAGGCCTGATCGCGCACAGCCTCAAGAGCATGTGCAAACACCTGCTGTCGCTGGAGTACTCCACCGTGGCGCTGCAGGAACGGGCCATCCAGGACTTCCTGGCCGGCCCGCGGCGGTTGTTCGAACTGCTCCCGTCCGCGCTGCCCGAGGTGCGCCGACAGCGTTCCGAGTTCGACGACGGCCGAGTGCTGGCGTCGGCAAGGCGGTTCCCGCTGCCCACCATGGACGCGGTCAAGGCGGAGCGGTTCCTCAAGCCGCCGACCAACCCCGTGACGAAGGTGAAGACGCTCATCGAGGGCCTGGTGCACAACCTGCTGCCGGCCAAGCCGCAGCACCACGAACGCCCGCAGCTGAACATCGCGGCGCGGGACGCCCGGTGGTTCCTGCTGTCCCGGATCGACGGGGCCACCGTGGCCACGTCCGACGGCCGGGGCGTCGCCTACCGCAAGCGCGACCCGAGGACGTTCTGGCTGCTGCTGTCCAGATCGGTGGCCAGCCACCTGCGACTGGCCAGGGAGTGGCCGAGGCTGCGCCGCCAGTACCGGGACGCCAAGGCCGAGCTGACGTCGCTGGAGGCGTGGCGCCGGATCTTCCAGCGCTGACCCCGGGCGGCCGCTACCGCCCGGGGGCCGGCCTGCCGTAGATCTGGCCGATACCGGGCAGGGTGTCCACGTGTGCCGCGACGACATGGCCGAAGTTGACCGTGATCGAGGAGCCGTTTCGTGCCGCGATGGTCTCCACCTGCCCCTTGCGGATCAGATCGGGCAGGCCGGCCACGAATTCGTCCTCCTTCTCGTCCGGGATCGAGATCAACAACGGCTCCCGGATACCGGTCATGTGCAAGATCAACGCGCGCTTCGGATCGCTCATGAACATCACTTCACCAGCGGCGATACGTCCCGGCAAGGTGGGTTCGCTGCGGGCGCACAGCCATGGTGCGGATTGCGCTCAGGGCGTAATCCGCTGTCCGGGTACCGGCCGGTAGGACGGGCGACACGGTCGCTGAACGTCCCGAGTCGGCATACCTGTTTCGTTCCGGTGAGAAACTGTTCGGCGTGAGTTCGGTATCCGCACACCCCGACCCGCGGTTGATCGCTGCCGCGCTCGACTGCTTTCTGAGTTTCGGCGTCCGCAAGACCTCGCTCACGGACGTCGCGGACCGGGCAGGCGTGTCCAGAGCGACTGCCTACCGGACCTTCCGCGACAAGAACGGGCTGGTCAAGGCGGTCGCGGAAGCCGAGGTGGGCAGGTTCCTACTGCGTCTGGACGAATCGGTCACCTGGGACGCCCCGCTGGCGGACGCGCTGGCGCAGGCGATCACGTTCACCCTCGGCTACCTGTCCGACCACGCGGTGTTGCAGCGCCTCATCGCCCGGGAACCGGAGCAGCTGACCGACCTCGTGGTGCCACGGCCCGGGGAGCCCTCGTTCGTGCAGGCCCTGCTGCCGGCCGTGGTGGAACGCTTCGTGCGTACCCACCACGACGTGCTGCGGGTGCCCGTCGACCAGGCCGCCGAATGGCTGCTCCGGATGTCGATCAGCATGCTGCTCAGCCCGGACACGACACTGCCCGACCCGAGAGCCGTGGCCGATCTGCTGATCGCGGGCATGGTCGAGACGGAAGGCACCGAGGCGCCCGGCTGAGTTCTCTTCTACTTGCGGAAAAAGCGTTCCTGGCGCCCCTGGCGGACCAGCCGCAGCCACTCCACGAAGGCCTTCGGGTCGCGCCGCACACCGATGAAGTACAGCCCGAACCGGATCACCTCAAGCGCGCCGATCTTGCGCATCCCGGGCTGGGACAGCAGATAACCGCGATTGCGGTATGTGTAGTAACGCTTCACCGGATCACCGGGGTCCTGGGCGTGGAACCGACCGCCCAGCATCGGCTTGAACTCCGAGGAGCCGTCCGGGTGCAGGTAGGCCACCTTCAGCGACGTACCGAACGGCAGCCCCGAACGGACCAGCCTGCGGTGCATCTCCACCTCGTCACCGCGCACGAACAGCCGGTAGTCCGGTACACCGATGACGTCCAGCGTGGCCGCCGGGAACAGGGCGCCGTTGAACAGCGACGCGATGCCGGGCAGGAAGTCGGTGCCCAGTTCCTCGGTGGTCCGCTTCCACGTCAGGCCCCTGCGCAGCGGGAACGCCAGTCGGTCCGGGGTGTTGATGTCCACCACCACCGGCGACACCTCGGCCAGGTTGCGCGCCTTCGCCTCGGCCAACAGCGTGGCCAGCACGGTCTCGTCGGCCGGCCGCCCGTCGTCATCGGCCAGCCACACCCAGCCGGCACCCAGCGCCAGCGCGTGCAGCATGCCCAGCGCGAATCCGCCGGCACCGCCGAGATTGCGGTGTGACACCAGGTAGGTGGTCGGCAGCGGACAGGTCGCCACGACGTCGCGGGCCGGCTGGTCCGGGCCGTTGTCCACCACGATCAGATGGTCCGGTGGCCTGCTCTGCGCCGCGATCACCTTCAGCGAGTCGACGAGCAACTCGCTGCGATGCCTGGTCACCACGACCGCCACCACGGCGTCATCGTGCAGCGGCGGCACGTCCTGGGTCATGCGTCAGCGCTCCGCACTGGTCGGACTGGGTCGGGTCATGCTCGCGCACCGGCATCGGGGAGTACAGCGTCCACACCGAACCGGGCCAACTGTTCCGCCGACATGTGCTCGTAGGGGTCCCGGCCCTTGTAGCCGGTCAGCACGTCGCGCAGCGATCCCCGCTGCTTGATGTGGCCCTCGTCCATCCACAGCGCCGTGTCGCACAGCTCCATCAGGAATTCGTCCGAGTGGCTCGCGAACACCAGCAGACCGGACCGGTTGACCAGGTCCACCAAGCGGCTGCGGGCCTTGTCCAGGAACGCTGCGTCCACAGCGCCGATGCCCTCGTCCAGCAGCAGGATCTCCGGGTTGATCGAGGTCACCACACCCAGCGCCAGCCGCACCCGCATGCCCGTCGAGTAGGTGCGCAGCGGCATCTGGATGTAGTCACCGAGCTCGGTGAACTCGGTGATCTCGTCGATCCGCTTCTCCATCTGCTTCCGGGTCATCCCCAGGAACAGGCCACGGATGATGATGTTCTCGATCCCGGAGATCTCCGGGTCCATCCCGACACCCAGGTCGAACACCGGCGCGACCTTGCCGCTGATCAGCGCCGTGCCGCGGGTCGGCTCGTAGATCCCGGCCAGCAGTCGCAGCAGCGTCGACTTGCCGGCGCCGTTGTGCCCGACCAGCCCGACCCGGTCACCCTCGCTCAGCGACAGCGTGATGTCGTGCAGCGCCTCGATGATCGGCACCCGCTGGTCCATCCCGATCTTGCCGCCCACCTTGCCCAGGACGGCCTTCTTCAGTGACCGCGTCTTGGCGTCGAAGATCGGGAAGTCGACCGACGCGTTCCAGACGTCAATGCTCACCATGTCGCGGCCTCACTCACACCCAGTAGGACACTCGGGCCCGGTAGTTGCGCATGACCACGAGGGCCATCGCCCACCCGAGCACCGTGATACCGCCGACGGTAGCCCAGCTCCACCAGTCCACGTGCTGACCGGTCAGCGGAGCACGCATGACCTGCACGAAGTGGTAGAGCGGGTTGAGCTGGAACAGCACCTTCGCCCACTGCGCGTGCGACTGCCCGTTGCCGAACAGGTCGTCCGGCGACCACACGATCGGCGTCAGGTAGAAGGCCAGCTGGATGACGCTGTTGATCACCTGCGGAATGTCCCGGTACCGGGTGGAGATGATCCCGATGGTCAGCGTCAGCCAGATGCCGTTCAGCGCCAGCAGCGCGAACGCGGGGACCGCCTCCAGCGACCAGAATCCCAGGCCGGGGTGGATCTGCCCGAACGGCTGGTCCATCTGGTACGGGTGGTCCAGCGAGGTGAAGAAGATCACCAGCATGATCACGTAGATGACCAGGTTGTGCAGCATCATCAGCGTCTGGCGCCACACCGTGCGCAGCACGTAGACCGTCAGCGGCGCCGGCAGGTGCTTGATCAGGCCCTCGCTGGAGATGAACGTCGTCATTCCCTCGGTGAGGCATCCGTTGATGAAGCCCCACACGATGAAACCGGTGGTGACGTACGGCAGGAACACCGAGATGGGGTGCTTGAACAGCACCGCGTACAGAATGCCCAGCCCGACCGCCGTGACACCCATCGAGATGGTGATCCACAGCGGGCCGATCACCGAGCGGCGATAGCGCTGCTTGATGTCCTGCCAACCCAGGTGGGCCCACAGCTCACGCTGGGCGATGCCCTGTCGAATGTCATCGACGGCTCTGGTGAAGCTTCTGCTCGCCACGCCTGCGGGCGGTCGGTCCATCGTGGCTGTTGCTGACACGACATGGAGGGTACCGGCGCTGGGTCGCCCGTCCGGTGGCCGGTGGGCGGAGCGTGACCGACCCGATGCGGGGCCGGCCGTATCTACAGGTACTGCCCCGGGCTGCGCATTGGCGACCCGTCGGCCCCGTCGCCACCGGTGCCCGGCGGCAGCGCGCCCCTGCGCATCTGCTCCAGCTGTACCCGCGCGGCCATCTGCTGGGCGAACAGCGCGGTCTGGATGCCGTGGAACAGGCCCTCCAGCCAGCCGACCAGCTGGGCCTGCGCGATCCGCAGCTCGGCCTCGGACGGCGCGCTGTCCTCGGTGAACGGCAGGGACAGGCGCTCCAGCTCGTCCCGCAGCTCCGGCGCCAGACCGTCCTCCAGTTCCAGGATCGACCGCTGGTGGATCTCCCGGAGCCGGTTGCGGCTGGCCTCGTCCAGCGGCGCGGCCCGGACCTCCTCCAGCAGCTGCTTGATCATCGTGCCGATCCGCATCACCTTGGCCGGCTGCTCGACCAGGTGGCTCACGTCGCTGCCGCCCTCGACCTCGCCGTCGGCGACCATTTCCGGCACCGGCGCGGTGCCCAGCGGCGTGCCGTCCGGGCCGACCACCACGACGTGCTGCTGCGCGGTGCCGTCCGCTGCCTCGCTCATGACTGCCTCCTGTGGTCCCTGTCGGCCCCAGCCTAGTGCGGGCTCGCCGACGGCACGGCTGGGCCGGCACCCTGCGGTCGTCGCTTTTCAGCGGCTCCGTACGGTGTGCCCATGGCGTTGGACGTCGCTCGAATTCGCGGGTTGTTCCCCGCGTTGGGCGACGGCTGGATCCACTTGGATGCACCCGCGGGCATGCAAATCCCCGAACAGGTGGCCACGGCAGTGTCCATGGCCCTGCGGGCCCCGGTGTCCGGTCCGGGCGGTGTGTTCCCCGCTTCGCAGCGGGCCCAGGCCATCGTGGACGCGGCCCGGCGAGCCGTCGCCGATGTCGTCGGCGCGGACCCGGCCGGCGTCGTGCTCGGCCCGAGTTCCGCCGTGTTGTTGGCCAGGCTGGCCGACGCGCTCGGCGCCGGTTGGCTGATCGGCGACGAGGTCGTGGTGTCCCGGCTGGACCAGCCGTCCAACACGGCACCGTGGCAGCAGGCGGCACAGCGCTGCGGCGGCATCGCCAGGTGGGCCGAGATCGACATCGAGACCTGTGAGTTGCCGGCCTGGCAGTACGACGACCTCGTGACCGCCCGCACCAAGGCGGTCGCGATCACGGCGGCGTCCGGCGCGGTCGGCACGCGACCGGACCTGAACCGGATCGCGGAGACGGCCCGGCACGCGGGTGCCCTGGTCATCGTGGACGCGTCGTCGGCAGCCCCGTTCCTGCCCATCGACATGGCCACACTGGGTGCGGACGTGGTCGTCCTGTCCGCCAGCGCGTGGGGCGGTCCACCGGTTGGCGCGCTGGTCGTCCGTGATCCCGCGCTGCTGGACCGGCTGCCGTCGTGCTCGCTGGAGCCGGGCGCTAAGGGCCCGGAACGGCTGGAACTGGGGCCGCACCCGTACTCGCTGCTGGCCGGGCTGGTGGCGTCGGTGGACTACCTGGCCGAGTTGGACGACTCGGCCAGCGGGCCACGGCGGGAGCGGGTGCTCACGTCGATGGGCTCGATGAAGGCGTACCAGGCGGGCCTGCTGGCCGGTCTGATCAGCGAGCTGCGGTCACTGCACAACGTGATGGTCATCGGCGACGCCATGCGGCGGGTGCCGGTGTTTGCGTTCGCCGTCGCCGGGGTACGCGCCGAGGACGCGGTCGAACACCTGGGCAAACGCGGCATCTGCGCGTTCGCCGACAACGGCCACAACGGCGTGTTCGCCGCCCTGGGCATCGGCGAGGTGGGCGGCGCGGTGCGGGTCGGCCTCGCGCACTACACGAATACGGTCGAGGCCGACCAGCTGATCCGCAGCGTCGCCGAACTCGGCTAGTTGGCCTTCAGCAGCACCTTGCCGACGGCCTGGCCTGCCTCCACGATCCGGTGTGCGTCAGCGGCCTGCTCCATCGGCAGCGTCTGCCCGGTGACCGGCTTGACCTTGCCGGCCTCGATCAGCGGCCACAGGTTGGCCGTCACGTCGTTGATGATGTCCGCCTTGCCACCCGGCCCGTCGACCGGCCGGGTGCGCAGCCCTGTCGACCCAACCGAGGCCCGCTTGGCCATCAGCGCGCCGATGTTCAGCTCCGCGCGGGCGCCGCCCTGCATGCCGACGATCATCAACCGGCCGCCGATCTTCAGCGCGGAGACGTTGCGCTCCAGGTAGGCCGCGCCCATGTTGTCCAGGATGACGTCTGCGCCGCCCGCCGCGTTGATCTCGGCGACGAAGTCCTGGTCGTGGTAGTTGATCAGGATGTCCGCGCCGAGCGCCTCGCAGTGCGCGAGCCGGTCGGCCGAGCCCGCTGTGGTGGCCACCGTGGCGCCGAGTGCCTTGCCGACCTGGATGGCGTGCGTGCCGATCCCGCCGGCCCCGCCGTGCACGAGCAGCGTCTCGCCATCGGCCAGGCCGGCCAGCGTGACGATGTTCGACCACACGGTGCACGCCACCTCGGGCAGCCCGGCCGCGGTCACCAGGTCCACGCCGACCGGCAGCCGCATCACCTGCTGGGCTGGCACGGCCACTCGCTGGGCGTAACCACCACCGGCCAGGAGCGCGCACACCTGGTCACCGACCTGCCAACCGGTGACACCGGCACCGAGTTCGCTGATCGTGCCCGAGCACTCCAACCCGAGGAACGCGGACGCGCCCCGCGGCGGCGGGTAGTGCCCCTGCCGCTGCAGCAGGTCGGCCCGGTTCACCGCGCTGGCGGCCACGTCGATGAGCACCTCGCCGTCGCCGGGTGTCGGGTCGGGGACCTTGTTCCAGGTCAGGACTTCCGGGCCGCCGGGTTCGCTGATCGTGATCGCGTACATGAGGTGCACGGTAATTCGTTCGCGCGTCGCCGTGTGTGGCGGCAGCATCGATACATGGACGAGATGCCCGATCCGTGGCCGTTGTGGCGGCTGGAGTTGCGCACCCCGAGGCTGACGTTGCGCCCGGAGGAGGACGCAGGGCTCGTCGAGCTGATGGCCGAGGCGTGCCGGGGTGTGCACGCGCCGGAGGAGATGCCGTTCGGCCGGCCGTGGACCGATGCGCCGCCGGTGGACATGGTGCGCAACGGATTCAAGCACCACTGGGGTCTGCGGATGGCGTTCGCGCCGGAGTGCTGGCAGGTGACCTTCCTGGTCCGGTACGAGGGTCGCGTGATCGGTAGCCAGAGCATGTCCGCGGTCGACTTCGCGGTGACCAGGAACGTGTCCACCGGATCGTGGATCGGCATGCGCCACCAGGGCCAGGGCTTGGGCAAGGAGATGCGCGCGGCGGTGCTGATGTTCGCGTTCGACCACCTGGGTGCCACGGCGGCCAGGTCGGCGGCGTTCGAGGAGAACAAGCGGTCGCTGGGCGTCAGCAGCAGGCTGGGCTACGAGCGGGACGGCACGTTCACCGACAACCAACGCGGCAAGCCCGCGGTCCAGATCCGCCAGCTGGTCACACCGGAGCGTTTCGTGCGACCGGATTGGAAACTGGAGGTCAGCGGCCTGGCTGCGGCACTGCCGATGCTGGGCCTTGCGTAGACATGGATCTGGGTGCGGCGTCGCGGCCGCACCCAGATCAACTCAACGGTTCCGTTTGGCGGTCGTGCAGTTGGGTGGCGTGGAACGCCATCCGGAGGTCAGGAGACGTCCGGCGAACTGGCGTTCAACAGCGTCGAGTTGCGCGGGAGGGGCGTCGCTGGCGCCTGCGCATCCGAAACCCGTCCTCAGCCGCTCACAGTCGAAAGCCGAGCCGACAATCCAGGCCCAGTCTCGGGGTCACGGCGGAGGGCACACCGCCATTCGCGTTCAGTCGACATCGCACCACCTGACCTCTCCGAGCCGCCGGGCGTTCCGGTGTCCCACCCGCCGCTCACTGACCAGAGTGCCCCTGTTACCGGGGTCACACAACAGCAACAATGCCTCTGAGCTGCAGAAATCCTCTGAACCGGTCCCGAACCGACACAGCGTGACCAGGTTCGTGGCACACCGTGTCCGTTGGTGCCCCGGTGAGTGAGCAGCCAACCCCACCTGACCCCGTGCGTAGCCGCCGATAGGCTGCTCCCCAGGGAAGCGTGGCAGAGCGGCCGAATGCATCCGCCTTGAAAGCGGAAGACCTGCAAGGGTCCGGGGGTTCGAATCCCTCCGCTTCCGCCATGCAATCAACGTTCGAACCCCTGGTCAGATCGCCGTGACCAGGGGTTTCTGCGTCTCCGGGGACGTCCCAGACGTCCGCCACGGCGTCGGATGCGTCCGGTTGGACGGATTTACCGCCCATGGCGTCCGGTGCGGTCTGGGTCGCGTCGGCGGCCCCAGACACCCCCGGTCCTGCAATAGCCAACAGGGACGTGAACGGCTCGGTCAGGTCGACGCGGGCCACCGTGCCATCCTCGTCCAGGTACAGCTTGTCGAAGAAGCCCTGGTTAATCTGCCGTCGGATGGCCTTCGGTGCTGGCTCATACATCTGGGAGCAGTGCTCGGCTACGTGCAGCGCACGGGACAACTGGCCTTCAAGTTCCAGCAGGCTGGCTTGAGCATTGCTGAGTTCCGTCTCGGCTTGACCAATCTCGGCGGTCAGACGCTGCATCTCGGTCTTGAGCACGTCACGGGGAACGGCATCGTCGTAGTGGGCTTGCATGAGCTTGCTTCGCTGGTCCTGGGCACGTTCCAGGCGGCGCTTACTGCGGGCACGATCGGTCTCGGCGACTGCATGAAGCCGGGCAAACTCCTCGTTCACCGCCTGCTTGATCTCTGCAACACGCTTCGGCAGCACGGCGAACTGCTGGTAGAACGCCCGGATGCCCTGTTCAGTACGCGATACCAGGATCGCCCGGCGGGTGCAGTCGTTGCGCTTGCGGTGGCGCGCGACGCATACGAAGTAGTCATACGATTTTCCCAACTTGCCTTTGTTGCGGCTGAAGATGAGCCGCGAACCGCAGCCGCCACACCACACGCTGCCTTTGAGATAGTGAGCGTGCTTAAACGCTCAACGACTCCCCGCAGCACCTGGCCGCAGCCTACGAACTCAGCCAGCGCGCCGACGCCACCGTCTTCACCGGCTTGTTCTACCGCAACCAGATCGCCGCCTACTACCAGGCCAACGGCCTGCCCGAGCCCTACAACGAGACAGCGCGCCGCAAGATCGTGCCCGAGACACTCGAACAACGGGTCCTTGCGGCCTTCGCCTCCTCGTCCTCTCTTTTTCGCAAGACCTCCTGTGCGGTGTCCTACGTCCACGGCCTGCCGGACTACAACGGCCATTACGGCATCCGCGAACTCTGCGACATCTGCCCCTTGAGTCAGCTCGCACTCTGCCGGGACGCGCATCGGGTGCCGACCGAACAGCAACTCCTGGACACGGCCGCAGCCCTCTCGGATGCAGGGCAGCTCGTCGTTGTGGCCATCACCGACCGGGCGGCCGTCGTGACCGGACTGGACGATGAGCAGCCGCGCTACTACCTGCAACATGCTCTCGGCTTCCAGGTACATGACGAGGCTCATCCCCACCACACGCACCGTCACGGCCGAGCCGACATCGGATGGAAGGACAGCCGAACAGATGACTGACTGGACGCAACTCCGCTACGTGGTCGTAGACGTCGAGGGCAACGGCCAGCAACCACCCGACCTCGTGGAACTGGCCGCCGTCCCGATCACCGGTGGCGTCATCGGGGAGCCGCAGACGTGGCTGGTCCGCCCTGATCTGCCCATCACAGGGTTTGCCCGCAAGATCCACGGCATTTCCAACGAGCAGGTCGCCGACGCGCCGACGTTCGGGCACATCGAGCCTGCGGTACTGAAGGCTCTCGATGCTGACGTTCTGGTGGCGCACGCCGCCCACGTCGACGTGGGGGTCCTGCAGCGCAAACTCGGCGACTGGGAATGCCCCGAAGTCTTCGACACGCTCAAGCTCGCGCGCCGGCTGCTACCGGACCACGACAGTTACAAGCTCGGGTCGTTGGCCGACGCGCTGTCGCTGGTCGGTGACCTGTCCACCCGTCTCAAGCCCCATCGGGCGACCTATGACGCCCTGATCTGCGCCCGGTTGTTCGTTCATCTCGCGGGCCATCACACGCTGGAAGAACTCCGCGACCGACCGCCAGAGGAGGACACCGGTGACGCTCCGTCTCTGTTCTGACCGAGCGCCAGGCCGGTTCGTCTCGGTGGACGGGCCAAGCGGGGCCGGGAAGTCGACCATCGTGCGGCACCTGGCGCAGCTCCTCGTTGCGGACGGCGACGACGTGCACGTCACGGCCGAGCCATCCCAGGGGCCTATCGGCGTGCTGGCATCCGATCTCACCGAGACCCTCACCGGACACGCCTTGGCCTGCTTGTACGCGGCCGACCGGTACCACCACCTGGAGACCGAAGTTCGGCCGCATCTGGCGGCCGGACAGACCGTCATCTCCGACCGGTATCTTCCCTCG